>CAZLBA010000124.1:0-9709 GCA_964557555.1 uncultured Beijerinckia sp. | reverse complement strand
CTCAGACCTTCAAGCGGAAAGACGCGCCCCTTGCGTGCCTTTTGCGCGGCCTGCCCACCAATGCCGGAGCCCGTGCTCTCTTCGGTGATGGAATTCCACTCACCGCAGGACTCGCATTTCCCCTGCCAGCGCTGGGTGACAGCGCCGCAGGATTGGCAAACGAAATTGGCGCGGGTTTTGGCCATCAGGCAGCCTGTGCTTGGGGTTCGGCGGCAGGCTCAGCCGGGCGCAGATAATTGCGCAGGGCAGACAGCTGGCGCTCAAGAGAGGCTTCCGCCGCGCGCAGCTCATCGAGAGCTGCCTCAACCGAGCGCGAGGCTTCATCAAAGCTTGGCGCGGGCGGCAGGCGGCGGGAGAAGTCGGGCGTTTCAGGCGCAAATTGAAGGTTCATGGCTGTTCCCTCACAGAATCGAATGATGAGAACATAACAGGAACATTCCAGCTTGACCAGAGGGGGTCACCCGCCTTTGTAGATGCGGTGATAGCGGCGGCTGAGATTGGTCAAGACTTCGTAGCCGATAGTCCCGGCGCGCTCGCCCACATCATCGACCGTGATTTTCGCGCCCAACAGTTCGACCATGGTGCCGGGCTTTACCTCGCCCGCATCAGTCACATCAATCACGGTGAGATCCATAGACACGCGGCCAGCAAATGAGCAGCGATGATCATTGACCATAGCCTCCCCACCGGGGCGCGTTTGCGTCGCCATCAGATTGCGAGGCAAGCCATCGGCATAACCGACCCCAATCGTGGCGAGCCGCGTCTTGCGCTTGGCGGTCCACTGCGCGTTGTAGCCAACCGTCTCACCTGCCGGAATCTCGCGGACTTGCAGCACCGGCGTGCGCAGGCTCACCACCGGCTGCATCGGATTGCGGGCGCCGGGCGTGGGATTGCCGCCATAAAGCGCATAGCCGGGGCGGGCGAGATCATAGAAAGGCTTTTGCGGCAGGAAGAGCGCGGATGAATTTGACATGCTGCCGGCAAGCGCAGGAAAGGCTAAGCGTGCGCGTTCGAACTTTTTAATCTGCGCGTCATTGAGCGGATCATTGGCGACTTCTGACGAGACAAAGTGGCTCATCAGCAAATCGACACGGATCGTATCGACCATGTTCTTCAGGCCGATCAATTCATCAACGCCAAAGCCCAGACGATTCATGCCCGTATCGACATGCAAAGCGGCAGCGGTCTTGATGCCAAGGCCGCTGCTGCTCCACAGACGCAGATCAGACAGTGAACCAAGCACAGGCTTCAGCTCATAAGAGACATAGGCCTGCAAACGCTCAACGCCGGCAATCAATCCGTTGAGCACATAGATTTCTGCATCAGCACCGGTGACAGCGCGCACGCGCACGCCTTCGCTCACTTGCGCGACGAAGAAGCTGCGACACCCGGCGCGATGCAAAGCGCGCACAGCTTGCTCAGTGCCGATGCCATAAGCATCCGCCTTCACCACCGCCGCGCAACGCGCAGGCGCGACACGGGCCGCAAGCAAGCGCCAATTCGCAACCAGCGCATCAAGATCAATCGTGAGTTCTGCCTGCGCTTTCGCGCGGTCGATGGGGGGAAGGCCTGCCACTCACATACGCTCCGGTAGAGCATCCTCGCGAGCGAGGTTGCCGAAGCGCGTGAACTCGGCCTCGAAGGCGAGTTCGACTGTGCCCGTAGGACCGTGACGCTGCTTGCCGATGATGACTTCAGCCTTGCCATGCGCGCGTTCCATCTCTGCCATCCAGGCCAGATGTTCTTCGCTGCCTGGACGCGGCTCGCGGTTCTTCAGGTAATATTCTTCGCGATACACAAAGATCACCACGTCGGCGTCCTGTTCAATCGAGCCCGATTCACGAAGGTCAGAGAGCTGCGGGCGTTTGTCGTCGCGCGTTTCAACCTGACGCGAGAGCTGGGAGAGCGCGATAACAGGAACATTGAGTTCCTTCGCGAGCGCCTTTAGGCCGGTCGTAATCTCGGTCAATTCCTGCACGCGATTGTCGCCCTTTGATTTCGAGCCGGACAAGAGCTGCAAATAGTCAACCACCAGAAGATCAAGACCGCGCTGGCGTTTCAGGCGACGTGCACGGGCAACAAGCTGGGCAATCGAAATGCCACCGGTATGGTCAACGTAAAACGGAATGGATTGCATCTCGCGTGCTGCTTCAGAAATGCGCTGGAAATCCGTATCCGTAATGTCACCGCGACGGATCTTGTAGGAGGCAACGCCTGACTGTTCCGCGATGATACGCGTGGCGAGCTGCTCACTCGACATTTCGAGCGAGAAGAAGCCGACGATGCCGCCATTCACCGTTTCCATCTCGCCATCGGGACGCATCCGCCCTTCATAGGCGCGCGCAATGTTAAAGGCGATGTTGGTGGCAAGCGCCGTCTTACCCATGCCGGGACGACCTGCCACGATGATCAGGTCAGACTTTTGCAAGCCGCCCATCTTCTGATCCAGATCGGTCATGCCAGTGGAGACGCCCGACAATTTGCCTTCGCGCTCATAGGCTTTGGCCGCCATATCAAGCGCGCTCGACAAAGCTTGCGAGAAGGCGTGGAAGCCGCCGTCATAGCGGCCCTGTTCAGCAATCTCATAAAGGCGGCGCTCGGCCTCTTCGATCTGTTCGCGCGGGGCCATGTCAACCGGCGCGTCATAGGCCATATTCACCACATCTTCACCAATGGTGATGAGACGGCGGCGCGTCGCCAGATCATAGATCGTGCGGCCATAGTCCTCGGCATTGATGATGGTGGTCGCTTCCGCCGCAAGACGCGCCAGATATTGCGGCACGGTGATGCCACCCAGATCATGCTCGCCCAGAAATGTTTTCAGCGTGACGGGTGTTGCAACCTTGCCCGCGCGGATAAGCTGCGCGGCGACCTCGAAAATGCGGCGATGAATCTCTTCCGAGAAGTGATCAGGATGCAGAAAATCCGACACACGGTCGAAGGCCTCGTTATTGACGAGGATTGCACCCAGCAACGCCTGTTCCGCCTCGATATTATGGGGCGGTGTGCGATAGGCGGGGGCTTGTGGCTGCGGATTCGTCACGAGGGCGAACCGGCCTGCTAGCTCTTCGACAGCTGCCATGATCTCGCTTGCGGTTGAATGGTTTGTGCGACTCGATGGCACGCGGCAATCTTAAACAATCGCCCCCTCCATCGCCACGGCTTGTCGCATGAAGCGCGCTGGCGCGTCAGGGGGATCACCCGCTTACACACGCGATCCACAGGCACCATTTTAAAAACAACCGGCAGCTTGACTTTAGAAAACAAAAAACGCCCGGCGCAAGGCCGGGCGTTGATGGGTGCAAGCGGGAAAAAGCTTAGCGGTCTTCGCCGCCGGCTTCCGCGAGAGCGGCGCCGACTTCGAGGCCAAGATCGTCCATGGAGGTCTCTTCGCGCACGGTGAGTTCTTCGCCACGAGCCTGACGCTCGGCTTCTTCCGGCGAACGGGCGACATTGACGGTGATCTTGGCGTCAACTTCCGGGTGCAGATGCACGGGGACCGAATGCAGGCCCAGCGTCTTGATGGGGGTGAAAATCGCGATCTGGTTACGCGACACGCTGAAGCCGCCAGCGCTCACCACTTCCGCGATGTCACGGGTCGAGACCGAACCATAGAGCTGGCCGGTTTCGCCAGCCTGACGGATGACGATGAAGGACTTGCCATCGAGCTTCTCAGCGACCTTGGCGGCTTCGCTCTTCAGCTCCAGGTTACGGGCTTCCAGCTGGGCGCGCTGCGCTTCGAAATGCTTCTTGTTGGACTCATTGGCGCGCAGGGCCTTGCCACGCGGCAGAAGGAAGTTGCGGGCATAGCCGTCCTTGACGCGGACCACATCGCCCATCTGGCCGAGCTTGGCCACACGTTCGAGCAGAATGACTTCCATGGGGGTTCTCCTTCAGGTGTTGTTGGAAGTGGGTTGATTGGGATCCGGCCGCCGCAGCAGCCGCAACTGGTCGGCGAGGCCGACACCTGCCACGACAAAAAGTGGCAGGGGGAAGAGGATGATGATCAAGCCATAGAGCAGCGACAGCAATCCGGAGCGGAAGGCGTTGCCACGGGTGATCCGGTGCAGGCCCGCAAGGCCCTGCAGCATGAAAGCCGTTCCCAGAGCGACAGCAGCGACCGAACCGATCAGGCGCGGCACACCGCCGGGCAGACAGACCAGCAAAGCCAGCGCAAAGGCAATCAGCACGACCTTTGGCATCACCGTGGTGGTCGGAAGGTCGGGCAAATCGCCATGGAACAGGCCGGAAATGCGCACCACCTTCATCGCCAGATAAAGGTTGAGCACCATGGCCAGCACGCTCCAGAAAGCCATGATGGCGGGCACACTCGCTACAAGAATAGAAGCAAAATCAGGGATTTGCTCCATTCCCTTCATGTCTTTCATCACACCTTCGACAGATCGGGTGATGTCGCGAGCGGCATTATCAAAGCCGCCATAGGAGAAGGCGGCAAAGCCGATCATGCACCAGACCGCTACAATGGCGAGCGCGGTGATGGCCGTCAGCAGGGTGCCGGGTGCCAGCGGGTCAGCCACAATGAAGACGCGGCGGGTTATTGCTGCGAGGATCAGCGAAGGCAGCGCGGAAGACAGAATGTAAACAAGCGCCAGACCTGGCTGGAACAGTGCCGCAATTGCGGCCCCGACACCGGCGGTGACTAGACCCGCGCGGGCACCAAAGCCCATGGCCACGATCAGGAGAGGAAGCGGCGCCAGAACGCTCATCCACATGCCAAGCATCGATCCCTTCATCGGCAGGATGAAGAGAAGACCGGAGCCCATACCGGCTCCCACGGCAAAGAGGATTGACTGGTTCATACGCCGAGCTGTCCCGCTGGTAGCGGTTAGAGCGGGATCAGGCCCCGCCCAACCAAGCCCCGACCAAGGCCGGGGCCGACGAAAGCCTCTCCGAACCCAAGGCCCGGAGAGGCGAAGTTCTTACTTGATGACGTAAGGCAGCAGGCCCAGGAAACGGGCGCGCTTGATCGCCTGACCGAGTTCACGCTGCTTCTTGGCGGAGACCGCCGTGATGCGTGAAGGAACGATCTTGCCACGCTCGGAGATGTAGCGCGACAGAAGGCGGGTGTCCTTATAGTCGATCTTCGGCGCGTTCGGACCTGAGAAGGGGCAGGTCTTGCGACGGCGGAAGAAGGGGCGACGGGCTCCAGTAGCGCTCATTAGAACTGTCCTCCTTCAGCAGCACCATCTTCACGCGAACGGCGGGGGCGGTCGGGGCGCGGGCCACGGCGCTCGCCGCGATCAGAACGCTCACCGCGCTCGTCACGCTCGCTGTCATCGCGCTTGCGCATCATGGCCGAAGGGCCATCCTCGTGCTCTTCGACACGGATGGTCATCAGGCGCAGAATGTCTTCATTGATGCCCATCTGGCGTTCCATCTCGGTGATGGCAGCTGCAGGGGCGTCAATGTTCATGAGGGTGAAGTGAGCCTTGCGGTTCTTCTTGATCCGGTAGGCGAGCGACTTCACGCCCCAATATTCGATCTTGCCGACCTTGCCGCCATTGGCTTCAATGACGGACTTGAACTGCTCGGTCATCGCCTCGACCTGCTGGGCCGTGACATCCTGACGAGCGAGATAGATATGCTCATAGAGAGCCATGATCTGCCTTTCTCTGTTTCGTTACAGCTTCCGGCGCGGAGCCCTTCGAGCCCGGAGAAAGGCCCGACGGAAACACAATCGAAGGCGGAGACACGGGAAGACGGATCACCTGATCCTGTGGGACAAGCCCACCTTCCGTTCAGCCCCCGGCCGGAGCTATGGCGCGGTTCTACACATATTCCCTGGCAATGCAAGCAAAGAGGCCATTTTTCTGGCTCGCGAAGCTAAGCAATGCTAGACTTTGCCTATTGCATTTGATGTTTTGAGGCATACGCCCATGGCGGTACTTGAGAAATTGTTGAAGACCAAGCTCCCCTCGCGGGATGAGCTGTCCAAAAAACTCCTGAAAGGTAAACTCTTTACCCGGCGCAGCCCTGACCCCGCACAAGCCGGGCCACCGGCCCAAGCGGCTGAGGCAACCCCTCTCGCCCTCCCCCCGCAACCTGCGGCGGCGGCCGACAAGGCGAAAAAGCCTTCCCTTGGCGCGCTGCTGCAAAGGCGCAAGAAAACGACTGAGTCCTCCAGCAATGGCCCGACCCATGACCGGATCGCACGCGCGCTGCGCCGCAGCCAAATGGAAGCCGAACTGGCGGCGATGAAGCCGAAGCGAATTTTCGTCTCGGAACCGGAGCCCATAGCCTTGCCGGTTCAGGCGCCTATACCCCCCGATCCCGCCTCCGCACCCGCACCAGAGGTTGCCCCTTCCTTGCTCTCGCGCGACGAAGCGGAAGCTCTGGTGCTTGCCATTACCGAGCCTGCCGAGCCCGAACCCGCACCTGAGCCAAAACCGAAAGCGGATCCGCGCTCGGCAGCGCTTCTGGCTTTGGCGATTGAGGCGGAGCTTGATGTCACTGCGCTGGCGGCCCGCGTCGAGCAACGCACCGGCCTGACGCCTGAGATCAAGATAGAGGGCAGCGATCTGCGGCTGTCCTTTCCTGAGGTTACCCTTGTTGTTTCCCAAATTGCCCGACCCATCGGTGAGGCCGAATTGCTAAACCTGCTTTATCCCGATGAAGAGGAGTGGCAGGCGATCCAGACGCAATTCGCCAGCATGTCCCGTCACATCGTGGTCGGTGCGGTTGAGCCCGCGCATACTTTGCCTGATCTTCGCCGCCGGGCGGTGCTCATTGCTGAGACGGTCGTGGCGCTGCTCGATCTGATGCCCTCCTGTCTTGGCATCATCTGGCCGCTTGGCGCGTCCCTGATCGACGAGGGTGATTTTCGCGGTCTCTCTCTGGCACTGGCAGAAGGGCTTGAGGCCGAAGCTGCCTCGGCATTGCCTGAAGAGCCGCCGACTGACATCACGCCAGAGCAGAAGGCCGCCAACGCAGATTCAGCTCAAACTGAACCGCTGGCGCAACCTCCTGCACAGGGGCAGGTCTTGCTTCCCGCACAGGCGAAGGAGCCTGAAACCCCACGCGCTTGATGACTGAACCCGATGGGTTGGTTATAAGGTCAGCCGAGTCGCAGCGGGCGGAGCTGCGACAGATGAGGCCCCCTTTATGCCTTCTTATCTGGACGTGATCCTGATTCTTGTTGTGCTGATTTCGGCGCTGCTGGCCATGGTGCGTGGCTTTACGCGTGAGATTCTTGCCATCGGCTCATGGGTGGCCGCCGCGGCCGCAGCCTATGCGTTCCATCCGCTCGCTTTGCCTTTGGTGAAGCCCTATATCGCCAAAGACAGTATCGCTCTCGCGGTCGCTGTTGGCGTGATCTTTCTTGTGACGCTCATCATTGTGTCACTGATCACCGTGCGCATCTCCGACATGATTCTCGATTCCAAGATCGGAGCGCTCGACCGTTCGCTTGGCTTCGTATTCGGTGCTGGGCGTGGCTTTCTGCTATGCACCATTGCCTTTGTCTTTTTCGCCTTCCTCGTGCCGGAAAAGTCCTATCCGTCTTGGGTACAGGATTCGAAAACGCGCCCGCTGCTGGAAGCCACAGGCAATTCGCTGCAAGCTTTGCTGCCTGACAATCTCGATCAGTCGCTCGGCAAGATGCTCAAGCGCGATCAGCGGCCCGGCAATGACGAGCCCCCCGCCGAGGAGGAGAAGCCGGCACCGCGTCCCCAGCAGCGCGGCCAAACACAGACCCGTCCCGACAATTCGCCGCAGAGCATTGATGCGCTTCTAGGCACTCAGGGCTCTGGAACAAGGCGTTAATAAAGCGTATAGAGCCCTGACAATCCTTGTGCGGCGCATTATGTGTGGTGTCGTTCGCGTGCGACTCGCGCGACTGCCCTTGCCGTTTCGGGACCAGCCAGAGGACTTGCGATGAGCCACTCCGATCGCCCTGCCCAGCATCCCGAAGGTCTCAGCGACTCGTTCACGCCCAATATGGACGAGCTGATTGATCTGGATGCGGACCGGCTGCGGGAAGAATGCGGCGTATTTGGCATCTTCGGCCATCCTGATGCAGCCGCCATCACTGCTCTGGGCTTGCACGCGCTTCAGCATCGCGGTCAGGAAGCAGCGGGCATCGTGGCCTTCGACGGCAAGCGTTTCAATTCAGAGCGCCGCCTTGGCCTCGTGGGCGACCACTTCTCCAAGCAAAGCACCATTCAGCGCCTACCCGGCAATGCGGCCATTGGCCATGTGCGTTACTCAACGACCGGCGAAACCATTCTGCGCAATGTGCAGCCGCTCTTTGCAGAACTCGACAGTGGCGGCTTTGCGGTTGCTCACAATGGCAATCTGACCAATGGCATCACGCTGCGCCGCGAACTCATCAAGCAGGGCGCAATTTATCAGTCCACCTCCGATACGGAAGTGATCCTGCATCTTGTTGCGCGCAGCCGTCGCGGGCGCATCCTTGACCGTTTCATCGAGGGGCTGCGTCAGCTCGAAGGGGCCTATTCGCTCGTTGCCCTCACCAACAAAAAGCTGATCGGCGTTCGCGATCCGCTCGGCATTCGCCCGCTTGTCCTGGGTGAGATTGATGGTCACTACATCCTCGCATCAGAAACCTGCGCGCTCGACATCATCGGTGCGCGCTTCGTGCGCGATGTTGAGAATGGCGAAGTGGTGGTGATCTCCGAAAGCGGGATTGAATCGCACAAGCCCTTCCCGCCGCAGCCGATGCGCCCCTGCATCTTCGAATATATCTATTTCGCGCGTCCTGACTCCATCGTGCATGGCCGCCATGTCTATGACGTGCGCAAGAAGATGGGCGCACAACTCGCGCGCGAAGCTGGTGTTGATGCGGATGTCATCGTGCCTGTGCCGGACTCAGGTGTTCCCGCTGCGATTGGCTATGCGCAAGAGAGCGGCATTCCCTTCGAGCTTGGGATTGTGCGCAATCACTATGTCGGCCGCACCTTCATTCAGCCGACACAATCCATCCGCGAATTGGGCGTGCGCCTGAAGCACAGCGCCAATCGCTCGGTCGTCCAAGGCAAACGCATCGTGCTGATTGATGACTCGATCGTGCGCGGGACCACGTCGGTCAAGATCGTGCAGATGATGCGTGAGGCTGGCGCGAAGGAAGTGCATTTCCGCATTTCCTCTCCCCCAATCACGCATCCCGATTATTACGGCATCGACACGCCGACACGCGAAAAACTGCTCGCGGCGACCCATTCGCTTGAAGATATGCGCCGCTATATCGGCTGTGACTCACTCGCTTTCCTGTCGGTGGATGGTATCTATCGCGCAATGGGCGAAGAGGGCCGCAATCCTGCCCGCCCGCAATTCACCGATCACTGCTTCACGGGCGATTATCCAACCACGCTCACCGATATCTCCGGCGAGAATGGTCGCAGCCAGCTGTCACTGCTCGCTGAAACCGCCTGATCACATCAAGCTTGACCGCAATCAATCGCGCCTCACGCCCATGTGCGTGCGGCAACCCTGTTGCGCGAAAATACTTCCCCCATATCGACTGGAGGAGGTGTTGCCATGTCCGCAGCTGGTATGCTTTGCCCGTCCTGCCGGATCGCTCTGGTTATGAGCGAGCGTCAGGGTATTGAGATTGACTATTGCCCCCAATGCCGTGGCGTGTGGCTCGACCGTGGCGAGCTGGACAAGATCATTGAGCGGAGCGAGCAGCAACAGCCGCGTGCCCCCACAGCGCCCCCGCCACCGCCCCAAC
>CAZLBA010000123.1:0-9800 GCA_964557555.1 uncultured Beijerinckia sp. | reverse complement strand
CAAGGGCAAGCCGGTGGTGTTCCTCGCTGCCCGGTTCAGCCAATTCAGTCATGGCATTCCTCTAGCACGGGCGGCGCACTAATTTAAGCACTCTACGACTTATTGATTTATCAACCGCGGCATGATCGAAAGAAGAGCGTTTCGAGAGGTCTAGCTCACTTGCCGTCACTCTTTCGCTTTCTCCTCGTCATCGGGATCATCGCTGGGCTCGCCTATGCTGCTATGCTGGCGCTCGTCACCTTTGTCGAGCCGGAGCAGCGCGAAATGACGCAGACCGTCCCCGCCCAGAAACTGACTGGCAAATAATGACGAGCGGGGCTGTCGATCGCTTCGCGCGCGCCTTTCTTGACATGATGGCAGCCGAGCGCGGGGCAACGCCGAACACCCTCGACGCCTATCGGGCAGATCTTGCCGATTATCTGGGCTTTCTGACCGGTCGCAGGGTGCCCGTGCTTGAGGCCACGACCGATCATGTGCGGGCCTATCTGGCCGATCTTGCCGGGCGGGGCTTCAAGGCGTCCTCGACCGCGCGGCGGCTTTCCTCGGTCCGGCAGTTTCACAAATTTCTGTATCTTGAGGGCCGGCGCGGGGATGACCCGACCGTTGTGCTGGAGGGGCCGAGACAGGGGCGGCGATTGCCCAAGATCTTGAGCGAAAAGGATGTGGACCGACTTCTGGCAGTGGCGGCTGAGGGAATTGAGGACGCGGCGCGGCCTTTTGGTGAGCGGCTGCGGGCGGCGCGCATGGCCTGCCTTCTCGAAGTGCTCTATGCGACGGGCTTGCGCGTTTCCGAGCTGGTTGCGCTGCCACGTTCGGCCGCCGGCCGGTCTGATCCCTTGCTCGTGATCAGGGGCAAGGGCGGGCGCGAGCGGCTGGTGCCCCTAACCGGCCCGGCGCGCGAGGCAATCTTGCGTTATCGGGCTCTGCTGGAGAGCAAGCCCGGTCTGGGCGAGGGGCCATGGCTTTTTCCGGCCGATAGCGAGAGCGGCCATCTCACCCGGCAGGCCTTTGCGCGGGATCTCAAGGTGGTAGCAGGGGCGGCAGGCATTTCGGCTGGCAAGATCAGCCCACATGTGCTCCGCCATGCCTTTGCCAGCCATCTCCTCCAGAATGGAGCCGATCTGCGCGTGGTGCAGGAGCTGCTCGGCCATGCCGATGTCTCCACGACCCAAATCTACACCCATGTTCTGGACGAGCGAATGAAAGCCATGGTGCGCGATCTGCATCCCCTGGCTCAGGGAGATTGATCTCCACCTTGACTTCCGAAAGGGGAAAAGACAGGGTCCGCCGCTCCTCCACGCCAGCGGACCCTGCCGCCTTGCGGATGCCTTGTCATGACCCTGCGAAGCTATCTCGATTTCGAAAAACCCGTGGCCGAATTGGAGGCCAAGGTAGAAGAGCTGCGTCAGCTCGGCTCCAAGGGTGATGCGGTCTCGATCGGCGAAGAGCTGACCCGGCTCGAAGCCAAGGCCCAAAAGGCGCTGGTGGACCTTTATGCGGCCCTCAGCCCATGGCAGAAAACGCAGGTCGCCCGACATCAGCAGCGTCCGCATTTCCGTGACTACGTGTCTGGTTTTATTGAGGATTTCACACCGCTCGCGGGTGATCGCAAATTCGCAGATGATGAGGCGATCCAAGGCGGCTTTGGCCGGTTCCGGGGGCAGCCGGTCTGCATCATGGGGCAGGAAAAGGGCTCTGACACTGAGAGCCGCTTGCGCCACAATTTCGGCATGGCCCGACCGGAAGGCTATCGCAAGGCAGCGCGCCTGATGGAGCTGGCGGACCGTTTCGGCCTGCCTGTCATCGCCCTTGTTGATACGGCAGGTGCCTTTCCCGGCATTGATGCGGAAGAGCGCGGTCAGGCGGAAGCCATTGCCCGTTCAACCGAGGCCTGCCTCGCTTTGGGCGTGCCCAATGTCGCAGTCATTGTGGGTGAAGGGGGCTCGGGTGGTGCGGTTGCTTTGGCGACCGCCAATCGCGTGCTGATGTTGGAGCATTCCATCTATACAGTCGCCTCGCCCGAAGCCTCGGCCTCGATCCTGTGGCGTGACTCGGCGCGTCGTCAGGATGCCGCGCAGAATATGAAGATCACCGCGCAAGACCTCCTCAAATTCGGGATTATTGACACCATCATCCCGGAGCCCGCAGGCGGTGCCCATCGCGATCCTGCTGCAACCATTGCGGCGACAGGGGATGCGATTGAAAAGGCTTTGAAGGTCTTTGATGGTCAATCACCGGAAGCCGTCCGCGCCGCGCGGGCCGAAAAGTTTTTGGCGATGGGCCGCAAGCTGCCCGGTTGAGAACCGCTCCCCAATGGGTTCTCGCTTCCAGGGTAACTTTGGTGTAAGAACATCGGTGTAAACCTGTCCAAGGGCCTGCGTTTTGGTCCGCAGTGAATGGGTATGCATATGAGTTTTTCGCCGCGTCTTTCTTCCGCCACTGCTGTCATCAGCCGCGTGGCTGTCATTGCGGCCTTGGGTGGCTTGCTGGCTGCCTGTCAGGATTCGCGCACGGCTTATAATGGTCGCGCCTATCGTCCCATTCCCTCCGAAGTTGTTGCCCTCATGCATGAAAAGGGCTCAACCGCGCATCAGCCGGTGCTCATCCGTGCCTTCAAGAAAGAGGCTGAACTCGAAATCTGGAAGATGAACAAGGAAGGCCAGTATGTTCATCTGAAGACCTATCCGATGTGTCGCTGGTCAGGCCAATTGGGACCGAAGACGAAAGAGGGCGACCGTCAGGTGCCGGAGGGTTTCTACTCGATCACGCCGGGCCAGATGAATCCTAATTCGGCCTATTATCTGTCTTTCAATGTCGGCTATCCAAATGCCTATGATCGCGCGCATGGCTATACGGGCAGCGCCATCATGGTACATGGCGGCTGTTCATCGGCGGGTTGTTTCTCGATGACGGATGAGCAGATCGCAGAAATCTACGCGATCACGCGCGAGGCTTTCGGTGGTGGCCAGCGTGCCATTCAGATGCAGAGCTTCCCCTTCCGCATGACAGCGGAAAATTTGGCGAAGCATCGTTTCGATCCAAACATGAAATTCTGGAAGACCTTGAAGGAAGGGTCAGACCAGTTTGAAGTGAGCCAGCGCGAGACCAGGGTCTCCATCTGTGAAAGGCGCTATCAGTTTGGGGCAACGACTGCCGATGGCAAAGCCTTTGTGGATGCCAATGCGGCTTGCCCGCCTTCCCTGCAGGTTGACAGCGAGCTGAAGGCGCTGGTGGCGCATAAGCAGCAGAAGGATGAACAGCAGGTTGCCCATCTCGTCGCCAGTGGCGTGCGCGCCATCAAGCTTGTTTATGCTGATGGCGGCCAACATCCGGAATTTACCGACAAGGTGACCGAACTCAGCAGGCCGGAAGCACTCGACAAGGGCGTGCGTGAAATTCTGATTGATGACAAGGGCAGGCCGCTGCCTGCCGCGGTGCAGGTCGCTTCCATGCGCCCGATCGTTCCGGCTGCCGCTACTCAGCCTGCTGCCAATATGACGACTGTGCCGGCGACTGCGCCGCAGCCTGCTGCTGCCCCGGCCTCGGCCTCAATTCCGAATATCGAGTCTGTGCTCTCACCGATGAAGTGGCTCTGGTCGAAGGATGGCGAGAAGGCGTTGCCAGCATCGAGCGAACCCATGCCACCCATTCCGCAGCCGCCGCGCCGTCAGGCCACAACGCCGCGCCCGCAGGCCGCGCTGCCGAAGGTGATTGCGGGCGCCCCGCCGGTGCTGCCGCAGGGTTTTAAGGCCTATGCGGCTTTGGAGCGGTGAGAGGGCGCGTGCCCTTCTCTCATAGGGAGAAGGTGCCCGCATCCGCGGGCGAATGAGGGGATCGGATCTAGAAAAAGAGGCACCATCGCTGGTGCCTCTTTTTGTTGGTCCCGATACCCGCCTCAGTCAGCTCCGCTGACAGCTCCTCCCAATGGGAGGAGCAGGGGCGCGTTCTAACTTACTCACACACTTTCACGCGGCGCTCGCCGACATAGCGGCCCCAGCCGTCATAGACGGGCTGCCAGCTGCGATAGCAATAGGGTCGATAGGCTGGATAGGGGTGCGGCGCATAATAAGGGTCTGCTACATAGACCGGACCGCTTGCATAAGCGGGACGCGAACTGGCGATGAGTGCACCGACCGCAAGGCCGCCCACAATGCCAGCAGCAACGGCCGCACCGCTGGGACCGCGGCGACGATGCTGGGCTTCAGCAGGCGAGGCGCTCAAAAGGCCAACAAGGGCGGCAGTTGCCAGAGCACCTGTGACAAGTTTCGCGCTTTTCATGGTCGTCTCCAATCGGGACTTCTTCGGCGGGTCAGCAGTGCCCGCTTTCGTGAATGGAACATAGCAAATCTGTCTGAATGATGGCTTGATCGCCCGTTCATCTGGCATTCATCTTTTCGCTTTCTTCTAAAGTCATGACAAAGCAACTCTCTTTCGCCGCCTCTCTGTTTGTGTTCGGTCTCGCGACGCTCCCGGCGCGGGCTCAGGCCACTGAATTGAAGATGATCTGCCTTGATGAGCGGACCAGTTATGTCGTCACCTTCAATCTTCAGACAGAGCGCTTTCACATGACGCATCCGCGCATGTCGGATCAATTCAAGGTGAAGCGCGTCCAGAATGATGAAGACGGCGTCCTGGTGCAGGTCTCAACCCCTGTCTTTGGGGGTGATCGCGAAATGCTGGCTTTGTGGAGCGCGAAAGAGAAATGGGTTCGCCTCTTCTACGGCAATGGCAGCAATGTGAAACACAGCTGCAAGTAAAGCGCTGCGCATTTTAAGCGCGCATTAACCGTAACAATTTACTTTCCCCTATTGGTTTCAGGTCCCGCGCGCGATCGCGTGCGTGGTGACGAATTCATTCGCCGCTTGAGGCGCTTTATTTTTTGAGGAGCACGTTGCATGTGCGGTCCTTGTTTGGGCGATATTGGCAAAGCATTGCGACGCCACGTTGCATGGCTTGCGATGCTCGCACTCTTGCTCCCCGTCCTTACTGGCGCTGGCAGCGCTGCAGCGCAAGATCAGTTGCTGACCTACTTCAAGACCAGCGACAATGCTGCGATTCAGGAGATGCGCCTGAAGAGTTATTCCATCCTTGATTATCAGATGGACCTTTTCGACAATGGAAAGAACCCCTTCAATTACGTGGCTGTTGAATTCTCTGTGCAGAAGACAGGCGTTTATCTGTTTGGGCAAAATGAAGCGCCGCTTGATACGGTGATGCTGCTCTATAAAGGTAGCTTCAATCCCAACTCTGTGAAGACCAATCTCGTCGCGGCCAATGATGATTGGTACCGGTTTCGGCCGATCTCTCAACCCAATGTTAATAGCATGGGTACGCTTTACGTTACAGGAAGCCCGGCTGATACATGCGATACCCAGCTTCTGAATTGCCTTCGCTTACCAGAAACAACGCTCGTCCTAAAAAACTGCGGCACGAAGGCGCGACTCTGTCCGGGCATGTATTCGACGCTGGAGGCGAATGAAAAATACTACATGGTCGTCACGCATTTTCACTCGGATGATCGACTGACCTTTACTTTGCCACAGAGCTTCTGGTGCTATGGTGGCTCTTGCACATTTAAGCAGGCGGTCTTGCCGCCAAGTGCAACGATGCAGCCGACGCCGCTTGATCCGCCTGAGCTCGTCGTTAATCCGACAAAGCCAGACGGCAATAAAGACCCTCCGCCTCCTGATCAAAATAATGCGCCGCCGGCTGATCCGACAACGACCTTCCTCGCTCTGCTCACGCAGGAGCGCGGCCTTACGCAACTGATGTCGCGCAAGGCGTCACGGCTTGTCCAAACGCTCGAAAACGATTGTACGAGTTTTGATGCGCAGGGTTATTGCATTTCCTTTCGCACAAGAGCGGCAGTTGGTACTGCAGGCGAAGGTGCTGGCGTCTTCATTTTGTCAGCGCGTCTTGATGCTGGTTTACGCGCAGGCGTGTTCATTGATCAGGTTGTCACGGTTCGCGATCCGACAGGTTTTTCGCAGCCTGATGAGCGCCCAACCTTTGGTGGTTTTATCGCCTATCATCCCCATCCGCAGGTGGGTAGTTATGAGTTCAAACTTTCTGCCGCTTATAGTCCGGGTCGTTTGATCAGTGAGCGCGAGATCGTTCTCGATAGTCAGCCTGGATCAGGAATAGCTTCTTTCACTGGCTTTGGTCTGCGCGGTGAAGTTTCGCGTGCCGTGCAGTTTGACGGATTTGTGATGACGCCATTTGTCGCTCTTCGACATTTGCAGGTGCAACGCGGCGCCTATTCGGAATCCTCCGTTGCCGGGCATGTTGATGCACCACTGAGCTTTAAGGATCTGCGTCTGACGGTGGCATCTGCGGTGGCGGGTTTACGTATTGAGGGACGCCTTGACACCTATTGGGGTTATCAGTTCTCGCTCAGCGGCGAATATGATCTTATGCGTCACATCAATGAGATGAGTGGCACAAGCACAATTAAAAAATTGGAGACATTTGGTATTCAACGTTCTTTCAACAAAGAGCCTATGCGCCTGGCAGCCATGTCTGGTCTGTTCTATGAATTTGCAAAGCAAAACCGTTTGTTTGTGCAGGTCGCCTTGCGCGGAAATCCTCGACAGGTTGGCTCTGTGACAAAATTGGTTGGCTATCAAATCTCATTTTGAAAATAGATCTGCGTCATTCTGTGTCAGGGCGCGATGGCGCAGCTTAAGCGCGCCTTAAGGTTAAGCACTTTAGATTGTCTGCATTGATTGGATCTCTTCGGGCGTTTTTACGTCCGTAGAGATCGCATGAGTTGGCCGTTCAGGCACCAGTTGTTGCGGGAGTTTTTCGCATGTGGCGTCGTCGCACCCACCCATTATTGCGCGCCCTGACCTCGCGTCTGATGGGACTGTGCTTCACAGCTTCGGTGTTGTTTGGACTCGTCTCATCTGCCCATGCGCAAGACCAGCTCATCACATTTGTCAGAACAAATAACGACTCGGTGATCAGCCAGATGTTGATCAAGGATACGATCATCGACGACAACAGACTTAATCTTTTCGAGAATGGCACCAATCCATTCAATTTCGTCGCGGTTGAATATGTCGTTCAAAAAAGCGGCACCTATTTTTTTGGGCAACAAGAAGCGCCGATGGATACGGTGATGCTGCTTTATAAAGGCAGCTTCGACCCAAGCTCGGTGAAGAGCAATCTTGTGACCATGAATGATGACTGGTACCGCTTCGACAGTCGTAAAATGGGCGCCAATCACGATACCAAGGTGCCAGCAGAGAGCTGTGCAACAGTTCAGTATAATTGCATCAAGCTCGATGCAGATACGACGCTTGTTTTGAAAGATTGCGGAACAAAGCCACAATATTGCCCGGGCATGTATACGCAGCTTGAGGCCAATACAAAATATTACATGGTCGTCACGCATTATAGAACGGAAGAACGCACGAAGTTCCAGCTGCCACAAACCTTCTGGTGCTTTGGTGGGTCTTGCACATTGAAGACGACGCAAGTGGCGCCGCCGGCACCAGCTACGGAGAGGCCGGTGGCCGATACGGCACCTCCCAACAATCCCACACCGCCGACACCGGCGCCTGACCCCACGACTCCAGCTACTCCAACAACTCCCACGACGCCGACAACTCCGACCACTCCAACGACCGATCCAGCGCCTACAACACCTACAACACCTACAACACCAACGACTCCAACCACGCCTACGACACCCACAACGCCGACGCCACCAGCGCCGACGAAAACGAGTGTCGATCCTGTGCCGACATTTCTGTCGCTCATCACGCAAGAGCGTGGTCTAGCGCAGATGATGACCTTGCAGGCCTCGCGTCTTGTCGGCGCTGTTGAAAATGATTGCGCGCAATTTGATGCGCAGGGCTTTTGCATGTCCTTCCGCATCCGCTCTGCGCTTGGCGGCGCTTCGCAGGAAGGTGCGGGCATTTTCATTCTTTCAAAGCAGGTCGGTGACCATCTTCGCGTTGGTGTCTTTGCTGATTATGTCATCGCTGCGCGCGAACCGACTGGTTTTCGCACCACAGATCAGCGCCCGACATTTGGCGGCTTTGTTGGCTATTCGCGAACCGGTCGCAGCGAAGGTTATCATGCCAAAGTTGCGGTCGCGTATCACTCAGGTCTGCTCACTTCGTCGCGCGAAATCATTCTGACAAGTGAGGCCGGCAGTGGCACCTCGGCTCTCATAGGTTATGCGCTGCGCAGCGAAGTCGCACATACATCGCTCATCGCCAATATGCTGGTGACGCCCTTTGGTGCTTTGCGGCATCTGCAGGTGATACGTGATGCTTACACGGAGAGTGCTATTGCTGGCTTTGTTGAAGCGCCGCTGTCTCTCAACCAGTCGCGCTTGACCTTGACATCTGCCATTGCAGGGGTGCGCATCGAAGGGCGGATTACCACTCACATTGGTTATCAGGCGTCGGTCTCTGGTGAATATGACGCGTTGCGTCGTGTGAGCGCGATGAGCGGCACGAGCAATATTGAGAAGCTCGAAACCTTCGGCATTCAGCGTTCCTTCAACAAGGATCCTGTGCGCCTGTCAGCAACGGCTGGTCTCTTCTGGGAATTTGGCAAAGCCAATCGCTTGTTTGCGCAAACAGGCTTGCGCGGCAGCCCCGCTCAGGTCGGTGCGGTGACGACTTTGCTTGGTTATCAGCTCGCCTTTTGACAGGCTGAAATGCTCCGGCTGCGGCCTAGTTTAATGCTCAGAGCAATGTGAGGGAGAGGGACCATGGGCTTTAGTCGTCGTGCAGTGTCGTTGGGTTTGGCCGCTTCTCTCGCAGCGCCCGCCGTATGGGCGCAGGGCGCGCGGCGCACCGTCACGGTGGTTGTGCCTTTCCCGCCGGGTGGTTCGGTTGATGCGCTGGCGCGTCTCATGCAGGAAGGTCTGCAAGAGCGCCTGAATGCGACCGTCATCATTGAGAACAAGGCCGGGGCCAATGGATCGATTGGTGCGGCGCAAGTGGCGCGTGCGGTACCTGACGGCAACACGCTGATGGTGACATTCGATTCCCATTCGACGATTCCGGCCTTGATTGAAAAGCCGCCGCTGAATGTCGAGACCGATATGGTCCCTGTGATGCTCGTTGGCAAAGCGCCTTACATTGTCGCGACCAGCGTGAAGAAGCCCTATCGCAACTTCAAGGATGTGGTCGAGGCTGCAAAGAAAGCGCCCGTCTCCTATGGCACGTCTGGTCCCGGCAGCAGCGGTCATCTGGCTATGGTGATGCTGGGCCGCAAGGCAAACATTCCGCTTGATCATGTGCCCTATAAAGGTGCTGGCCCTGCCATCAATGATGCGATTGGCGGCCATGTCGATTTGATCTGCGCCTCTGTCGCAGCGCTTCTGCCGCAAATCACAGCAGGCAATCTGCGCCCCATCATGCAAATGGGCCCGCAGCGTTTGAAGAGCCTCGCCGATGCGCCGACCACAGCCGAAAGTGGCTTCCCTGATTTTCTGGCGGAAGCCTGGTGGGGCTTCTTCGCCCCCAAGGGCACGCCTGAGCCGATCGTGAAAGACACCTATGACGCGCTGCGCGATGTGCTTTCAAAACCCGCTGTCGCTGATCGTCTGCAGACAACGCAGCAAATGACCTTGCTGATGCAAGGCCCGCAAGAGTTCTCGAAATTCTTCGCGCGTGAAGTGGTGGAATGGGGGAAGGTTGTGCGGGAGAATAATATCAAGGGGGAGTGAGCTGAAGGGCCAGCTCACGCTATCCGCATCGCTGTTACTTATCCCAGCTTACCGTGGCAGTGCTTGAATTTCTTGCCCGACCCGCAAGGGCAGGGCTCGTTGCGGCTGA
>CAZLBA010000122.1:0-9836 GCA_964557555.1 uncultured Beijerinckia sp. | reverse complement strand
CTGCGCGGTCTCCTTCATGTTCGACCATGTGGGCTCGATCGAATATCCGCTCAGCGTCGGGTCTGAAGATGCCGTCATGGAAGCTGCTATCGAGGCTGGCGCTGACGATGTCGTGACGGGTGAAGAGACTTACGAGATCTTCACCTCGCTCGAAGCTTTCTCGGAAGCCAGCAAGGCATTGGAAGCGAAGTTCGGCGAAGCCAAGAAAGCCAAGCTCATCTGGAAGCCGCAAAACACCATCGCAGTGGATGATGAGGCTGGCGAAAAAATCCTGAAGCTCATCGGCAATCTCGAAGACAATGACGACGTGCAAAATGTCTTCGCGAATTTCGAGATTTCGGATGCGCTGATGGCGAAGCTGGGCGGTTGATCAAGCGTCCAGCTTTGCGCGAATGTCTTTGGGAATTCGTGCCGGGCGGCTGTCGGCGATACAGGCGATGCGCACGCTGGCGGTGACGAGCACCTCCTCACCGCGCAGCACGCGCTGATCAAGATCAAGCGTTGCGCCGCCAATGTTGCGGGTGGTCGTCTCGATGGTGAGGTCATCATCCATGCGCGCGGGTTTCAGATAATCAATCTGCATGGCGCGTACGGCGAAGCCGAAATCAAGGCCCGCTTGTTCAATGCCCAAAGCACGCAGCATTTCTGTGCGACCGCGTTCCATGAAGCGCAGGTAAGAGGCGTGATAGACCACGCCTGAAAAATCCGTGTCTTCGTAATAGACGCGCACGGAAAAGCGATGCGGCTTCACGGCTCGTCCCCATCATTGAAGAGGCCGAATTGTGCAGCATCGCGGCGCGGTTCCGGCAGGCCGAGATGGCGGAAGGCTGCGGCTGTCAGCAAACGACCGCGTGGCGTTCTCTGCAAGAAGCCCTGTTGCAGCAGATAGGGCTCTATAATGTCTTCGATGGCATCGCGCGGTTCGGAGAGTGCTGCAGCAATGGTTTCGATGCCAACCGGGCCGCCGCCGAAATTCACCGCCACCATGTCGAGATAGCGTCTGTCCATGATGTCGAGGCCGATTGGGTCCACATCGAGCTGGCGCAAAGCGCGGTCTGCGACTTCGCGCGTCACCTGCGGGTCTTTGTCCACGATGGCAAAGTCGCGGACGCGCCGCAGCAAGCGGCCTGCAATGCGCGGTGTGCCACGCGAGCGGCGTGCAATCTCATTCGCGCCGTCCTGTGACATCGGGATGTTGAGCACACGCGCGCCACGCGCGACGATCTTTTCAAGCTCTTCGACCGTGTAGAAATTCATGCGGATCGGAATGCCGAAACGGTCGCGCAAAGGCGTGGTCAGCAGGCCGGCGCGGGTGGTGGCACCCACAAGGGTGAATTTCGCCAGGTCGATTTTAACAGAGCGTGCAGCAGGACCTTCGCCGATGATGAGATCGAGCTGAAAATCTTCCATCGCCGGATAGAGAATTTCTTCGACTGCGGGATTGAGGCGATGAATTTCGTCAATAAAGAGTACGTCACGCTCTTCAAGATTAGTGAGCTGCGCGGCAAGATCGCCTGCTTTGGCAATCACCGGACCGGAGGTCGAGCGGAAATTGACGCCGAGCTCCTTGGCGACGATTTGCGCCAGCGTGGTTTTGCCAAGGCCCGGTGGGCCGACAAGCAACACGTGATCGAGTGCCTCTTTGCGTGACTTTGCCGCTTCGATGAAGACGCGCAGATTTTTGCGCGCAGCTTCCTGCCCCGTGAAATCGTCGAGCGTCAGCGGACGAATGGAGGCGTCCACATCGTCTTCGCGTTTTTCACCGGAAAGCAGGCGGGGTCTTGGGTCACTCATGGCACAGCCGGGCTGGAATCACTTGATAGGCGCTGAGCTTACCCTTTTTTGAAGAGGCGCGCTTGTCAGCGGCAGCAGCACTGCTAGGCTTGGCTGATTGCTCAGTCGTTTTCAGAGAAAGGTTTTTCAAGATGCGGGTCATCCCGCTTACCCCGTCCGCCGCTGTTTGAGCTCCAAGGGCCGGACGACCCCCGACAGCTTTCGGCCACGCCCAAAGACGCGCTCCGAGCCATTCTGACAGGTGGCGAGGAAATCCCAAGCGGACAGAAAGGGGGACTGCCGTGATGCAGAACGAGATGGTTCTTGTGATTCTCATGATGGCGCACCTGATTGTGATCCTCGCCCGTAGGTGAGCTCACTGAGGTCCGTCTGAGACAAAGGATCGGGACAGGGGATCTGTGTCGGGCGGTTCCCCTGTTTTATCAAACAGAAAGCCCCGAAGGCTGACAGTCCTTCGGGGCTGGGAATGCTCATGATGCATGAACGAGAACTGCAGTGTGTATCGGAAGCAGTCTCTCGTCAAGATTTTGCAGCTGCATCGGTCTAGATCTGTCGCGCCAGCATGTTGTCGTCACTGCGCCAGTTCCTTCAAGCCGCGCCTGATCAGGGCTGATGTTTCTGCATTCTCGCCAAGCTCTTTCAAACTGGCTGCGACTGCAGCCGCGGCTTGCGGTCTGCCATAGCCCAGATTGACGAGAGCTGAGATTGCATCTTGCACGGGCTTGGGCGCTGTCTTGGATTCGTCTTCACCTGCCAGCCGCACAACAGCTGGATCAATGCTCGCGAAAGCAGGTGCCTTGTCTTTCAATTCTAAGACGATGCGTTGCGCGAGTTTGGGGCCAACGCCCGGCGCGCGGCCCACCATCGCCTTGTCTTGTGTGGCAAGTGCGGTTGCGAGTTCGCTTGGCGAAAGCACGCCCAGAATCGCGAGAGCGACTTTCGCGCCTACGCCCTGCACGCTTTGCAGCAGACGGAACCAGTCTCGCTCGGCATCAGAGGCAAAGCCGTAGAGCCTGATCGCATCTTCGCGCACATGGGTTTCGATGGAGAGGTGCGCCGCTTCGCCTGCTGGCGGCAGTTTTTGCAGTGTGCGCGAGGAACATTGCACCACATAGCCGACGCCTTGCACGTCGAGGATCACAAAATCCTCGCCATAGCTGTCGATGATGCCTTTGAGCTTGCCGATCATGATCTGCCGCCGATTCGAATGGTGCTCAGTTTACATGATCAGGCAGGTTTCAGCACATCGCGGCGGCGCATCAGGATGAGCGCGAGGATCGCCATATTGACGAGGTTCCACAGTGCGCCATTGAAGAAGGCGGCGCGATAGCTGCCCGTCCAGTCGAAGATCGCGCCCGACATCCAGCCGCCAAAGCCCATGCCCAGCACCGTCGCCATGATGACGAGGCCGATATAGGACCCGGCTTTCGAGCCGGGGAAATATTCGCGCACGATGACCGCATACATTGGGATGATGCCGCCCTGAAACAGTCCGAAAAGGGCGGAGATGAGGAAGATTGACGTGAGGCCATCGTAAAGCGTGTAAAGGAAGAGCGCGACCGCCTGCATGGTGGTACCGATGAGGATCGTGACGAGGCCGCCGACGCGATCAGCCAGAGCACCTGATGCAATGCGGCTGATGATGCCGAGCGCCAGGGTCATGGACACAATCTGTGCGCCGCGTGCAGGGCCATAGCCAAGGTCAGCGCAATAAGCGACCAAATGCACTTGTGGCATGGCCATGGCGGCGCAACAGGTGAAGCCTGCGGCAATCAGCATGATGAGCAACGGCTTTTGGGGAATGGCAATCTCGCCGCGCAGGGGCTTTGGCATGGCCTTGCTGCCGCTACCTGCGGGCGGGCGTGCGCGCAGGGCCCAGGCAAGTGGCATCAGCGTGATGAGCGAGATCATGGCAATGACGTCATGCGTGCCGCGCCAGCCGATATTTTCAACCATGCTCTGGATGAGCGTGGGCCAGATCGTGCCTGCAATATAGTTGCCGCTGGAGACGATGGTGACCGCAAGGCCGCGTCGTTTTTCAAACCAGTAGGAGATATCCGACAGCATCGGCGCGAAGGACGTCGAGGCGCCAAAGCCCAGCAGCACCATGGAGAGTGTGAATTGGGTGAAGCTTGTCGCGATGGCCGAGAAGGCATAACCCGCCACAATGCAGACGGCGCTGACCAGACAGGGCACCAGCACCCCGAAACGGTCCATCAGCGCGCCCATGACCACGCCTCCCAGACCGAAGCAGATCATGATGATGCTATAGGGGAGCGAAGCTTCCGCGCGTGTGATGCCGAAGTCGGCCTGGATCGCCGGCAAGGCGACCACATAAGACCAGAAGCCAATCGAGCCAAAGGTGCAGAAGCCGAGGCTGATGATGAGGCGACGCCAGGCCGCGCGGGAATCAATGAGGGAAGATGTCATGCCCTCAAGACTACACGCGGCTTCCCCTCAGTTGAAAGGAAAAGGCGGCGAGGCAGCGCAATAAAAGCCGATCATGCATTGGGGGCGATCGCGGGTGGGCACAAAGGCCGGGCGCCCGTAATAGCCTGACCAGCACATGCTCTCATGCCGGACATAGCGGTCATAAATGTCTGGCCCGGTTGAGAGAGTGACGGCGCCCCGGCTTGCAACGAGGCCAGCGGCCTGTTGGCAGGACATGGCGCGGGTGTCCGGGCGCTGGGCCAGCGCAGGACCCGTCAAAAGCAGGAGAATCAGTAAGGGGCGCATCATGGGGGTGCTCCATCTGTGCCTAATCAAGCAGCAATCACCGTTATTTAGATAGGCGTTCACCCGGCCTTAACCATGGCCGGGGCTTTAGTGGCTTTGATTATACAGGCTGCCTTGGCCCCCCGCGCCATGGCGAAGCCCCAGAAATGACGGAATTGGCGGCGAGGAACTTAGGTTCCAGCCGCCCAGATTCGAGGACTGAAGAATGAACCCTGCCGATCTCGCTTCGGGAGCCCTACCAGCGGAAGTGACCCTGTGGGGCATGTTCTGGGGCGCTCATTTTGTCGTCAAAGTGGTGATGCTCGGCCTGCTGGCGGCCTCGGTCTGGAGCTGGGCCATCATCATTGACAAGGCGCTGCTCTTCCGCCGCGTTCAGGGCGAAATGGACAGGTTTGAAGAGAGCTTCTGGTCGGGTAATTCGCTCGAAGACCTCTATCAATCTCTCGCGCAAGCCCCGACAAGCGGGATGAGTTCGCTCTTTGTCGCCGCCATGCGCGAGTGGAAGCGCTCCTTCTCCGGCGCCACCTCCGCCTTCATGGGTTTGCAGGCGCGCATCGAGAAGGTGCTTGATGTGACGATTGCGCGTGAAGTGGAGCGGCTGGAGTCGCAGCTCCTCGTGCTCGCCTCCGTGGCCTCTGCTGGTCCTTTCGTCGGCCTGTTCGGCACGGTCTGGGGCATCATGACATCATTCCGCTCGATTGCAGCCTCGAAGAATACATCGCTCGCCGTTGTCGCCCCCGGTATTGCCGAAGCACTCTTTGCCACTGCAATTGGCCTGTTTGCGGCAATTCCCGCGCTCATCTTTTACAACATCCTCTCCGGCAAGGTGGCGCGCTCGCAAGCGCGGATGGAAAGCTTTGCCGACGAGTTCTCCTCCATTCTGTCTCGCCAGATTGATCAGCATGTGGCGAGCGAGCGCGACCGCGTCGCATAAAGGATTTCCGTCATGGGAATGTCGGTTGGCGCAGGTCAAAAATCAGGCGGACGACGCAGGCGCGGCGTACCGCGTTACGGGGCCATGGCTGAAATCAACATGACGCCGTTCATCGACGTCATGCTCGTTCTGCTCATCATTTTCATGGTGGCAGCGCCCTTGCTTGCAACCGGGGTGCCGATTGATCTGCCTGAAACAAAAGCGGCCGCTCTCAATATTGACCAAAAGCCACTCTCTGTTGCCGTTGATGAAAAGGGCGATGTCTTCGTCATGGACCAGCCCGTTCCCATCGAGCAGCTGGCAGAGCGGATTCAAAGTCTGGCGAAGGCTGGTTTTGATGAGCGCATCTATGTGCGCGGTTCGCGTCAGGTGAATTATGGCCGCGTGGCGCAAGTCATGTCCATCATTACTGGCGCGGGCTACAAGAAAGTTGCGCTCGTGACCGAGCAGGAAAAGAAGTGAGTTGATGTCGTGAAGGTCTCGGCGTCGGAGCCTGGTGTCATCATTTCAGCGGCTGTTCACGCAACAGCGCTTGCGATGACGCTTGTCAGCTTCTCGTCCACAAAGGCATTTCAGGATGCGCAGGAAGCGGTGCCGGTCGAGATCGTCACCGATGCGCAGATCAACGAAGTGATGCGCGGCGAGAAAGACGCCAAGGAGGTTCTGCCAACGCCTACACGCGCCGACAAGCAGGCGGAAGAGGAGGCGCGCAGGCCCAAGCCCACCAATGAAGCCAAGCGCGATGTGGCTCCCCCGCCCACCAGCGCCAAGCGTCTGCCCGATCCCGGCGAGGCCGATGAGACCGAGCGCGTGCCCGCGCCTCCGCAGCGCGTGGCGGCCGCTCAGCCGGAGCCTGCCAAGCCGCTGCCCAAGCCCCCGGAACCGCCCAAGGTAGAGCCCAAGCCAGAGCCGCCCAAGCCCAATGCTGAAGCCATTGAGCCGCCAAAGCCACAGCAGAAGCCAAAAGAAGAGCCCAAGAAGGTCGAGGTGATGCCGCCGCCGCCCGCCAAGGTCGTGCGCCCGCAGCCAAAGGAAGAACCAAAGCCGCCGAAGGTCGAGCAACTTGATCGCAAGGCGCTCGCCAATCTGCTCGACAAGATGCCCGATAACAAAGCGGGGGCGAAGCCGAAATCCGGCGAAGAAATGCCCAAGACCAAGTTCGACTCCAACGCGGTGTCGAGCTTGCTCTCGCGTGAGGCGCCCAGCCAGCGCGCATCAACATCGCGCACGCCCGGCCAGCAAGCATCGCTGGGGGCCCCCAATGCCAGTGCCTCGCGCATGTCGCCTTCGTTGCAGGGCCAGCTCGATGGACTGATGCAAGAGCAATATCGTCAGTGCTGGAGCTATATCGGCCTCAATACGACGCGCTATATTCCGCAAATCAAGGTTGAGTTTGCGCAAGATGGCTCGCTGTCTGCGCAGCCCGTGCTGCTCAATCCGCCCGGAGATCCCAATCTCACCACCTTGTCGGAAAGCGCGCTGCGCGCCGTGCGCCGTTGCAATCCGCTCAAGATCCCCGCGCAATTCGCGCCCTACTACGATCAGTGGAAGAGCCGAATCTTGCGCTTCGACCCCGAGGAGATGAATGGATGATTCATCGCCTCTCCTTTCGCTCTTTGCAGGACCAGCTGACATGAGCAAGCTACTCACACGTCGCCAGACGGTCGGTCTTCTCGCCGCAACTCCCATCATCACCCATGATGCGCTCGCGCAGTCAGCGCTTGATATTCGCCGCGGCGGCAATTTCACGCCGATCCCGATTGCGGTGACGAATTTTCTGGGCGATGGCGGTGCGCAGATGACGCAGATCGTCACCAATAATTTCCGCCGCTCTGTCTTTCTCAATCCGCTTGATCCAGCCACCTTTGTTGAAAAAAGCACCAATCCCGAAAGTCCGCGCATTGATCAGTGGAAGATGATTAATGCGCAATTCGTTGTGACGGGGCGCTCAGGTCGTGCGGCTGATGGGCGGATGCGCACCGAATTCCGCTTGTGGGATGTGATGAGCGGCCAGCAGGTTGCAGGCCAGCAATATGTGACCGATCCCAACAATGCGCGACGCGTGGCCCATATTGTCTCGGATGCGATCTTCTCGCGCATCACCGGTGAGAAGGGCTGGTTCGACAGCCGTGTTGTGTTTGTCGATGAGACAGGCCCAAAAGAACGTCGTGTGAAGCGTCTGGCCCTTGTCGATCAGGATGGCGCCAATCCGCGCTATCTGTCGCGTGGCGAGGATCTTGTTGTGACGCCGCGCTTCTCGCCCTCATCGCAGGATGTGACCTATATGGCCTTCGGTGCGGGTGATCCGCGCGTCTTTCTGATGAACATCGAAAACGGGCAGCGCGAAGTCGTTGGCAACTTCCCCAGCATGACGTTTGCCCCACGCTTCTCCCCTGATGGTCAGCGCGTGATCATGTCTTTGTCGCAGGGTTCGGCAACCAATCTCTTCACCATGGATCTGCGCTCGCGGACCACAACGCGCCTCACAGATACATCGGCAATTGATACCTCGCCCTCCTATTCGCCGGATGGCAGCCAGATCGTGTTTGAAAGCGACCGTGGCGGTTCGCAGCAGATTTACGTGATGGGTGCAGGCGGTGGTGGTGCCAAGCGCATCTCTTATGGAGACGGTGCGCGTTATTCGACGCCTGTATGGTCCCCCAAGGGCGATCTCATCGCCTTCACGCGTCAGAAAGCTGGCGCCTTTGGCATTGGCGTGATGCGTCCTGACGGTTCAGGGGAACGTATAATTACGGATGGCTATCACAATGAAGGCCCCACCTGGGCACCCAATGGGCTTTACGTGATGTTCTTCCGCGATCCGGGCGGGCAGGGTGGTCCAAAAATTTTCATGGCTGATGTGTTCGGTCGAGCCGAGTTCCCGCTGCCTACACCGTCTTACGGATCTGACCCATCCTGGTCACCGCTGCTGAATTAAGCGGATGCGCGGCTAAACGCGCATTGTCTCCCGCGCTTCGTCCTTCTAAAGTGACTCAAACACTTGGAGGAGGACGCGGTGAAGGAAGTGGTGATGGATGTTCGCGGTACGAGCATCCGAATGCTTGAAGCGGGAACGGGATCAACCGTTCTCATGCTGCATGGAATTGACGGTCCTGTTGCAGATCAACTTAATCTTGAGCTTGCCAAGACCCATCGCGTCATCGTCCCCGAATTGCCGGGCTTTTGCCGCTCATCCATTCCTGACTGGATGATGAGCATCAATGATCTCGCCTATTTCGTCATGGATCTGATGGAGACGATTGGCGGGCGCGTTCATTTGGCTGGTCATTCCATCGGCGGCTGGGTCGCCGCTGAAGTGGCGATCCGGTCCACACAAAACATCGACACGCTGAGTTTGCTTGCCCCCGCAGGCGTCATGCCTGTGAAAGCGCCGGAACAGGATGTGTTTCTGCTGACGGGAGATGCAGCTGTGCGTCAGCTCTTCCATGACCAGAAGCACGCCGATGAGGAATTGCAGCGCCGCGCAAGTGATCCGCTCGACATCACCTTGCAAAATCGCGCAGGGCTTGCGCGTCTCGCCTGGACGCCGCGCATGGCCAGCGTGACGCTGGAGCAATGGCTGCATCGCATCAAGGTGCCTACGCTGATTGCCTGGGGCGAGGACGACAAGATCCTTCCCTTCGCCAATCACACTTCTTTCCTGCGCGAGATCGCAGGCGCGAAATTCGTGGGCCTGCCCGCTTGCGGTCATGCCATTCCCCAGGAGCGTGGCATGGAAATCGCGCGTCACATGAATCAACTGATCAGTGGAGTGAAATGATGAAGGTCTATTTCTTCCATCTCATGCCCTATGGCGAACTCGATATCGCCAAGTCGGACGAGTATAATTCCGCATGGGTCACAATCCCCAATGATTGTTTTGATCCAGCGGTCGGGACGAAGCTCTATAATCGCTACATTGGCGAGCTTGAGCTGGCTGATCAACTCGGCTTTGACGGGGTCTGCGTGAATGAGCATCATCAAACCGCTTATGGGTTGATGCCCGCGCCCAATCTCATTGCCGCTGCACTTGCCCGCACGACCAAGCGCGCCAAGATCTGCATTCTGGGCCGCGCTTTGCCTCTGGTGAACAATCCGATGATGATCGCGGAAGAATTCGCCATGCTCGATCACATGAGTGGCGGGCGCATCATCACCGGTTTCGTGCGTGGTATCGGGTCGGAATATTTCTCCAACAGCGTCAATCCGACCTTCTCGCATGAGCGCTATTATGAGGCTCATGAGTTGATCCTGAAGGCATGGACGGAGACGGGGCCGTTCCGTTATCAGGGCAAGCACTATCAGTTCGATTATGTGAATCTGTGGCCGCGCCCTGTGCAGACCCCGCATCCGCCTGTCTGGATTCCCTCGC
>CAZLBA010000121.1:0-9946 GCA_964557555.1 uncultured Beijerinckia sp. | reverse complement strand
ACTAGGTGGCATGAGCAAAGGCAAGGATTTTCGTCCCCGCAAGCGGGGTTTTGATGATGATGATGGTCCGATGGGCTTTGAGCCCCGCAGCTATCGTCCCCCCCGCCAGCCTTTCGGCGGCGGTGATTTCGGCCCCCCGCCCGGTGGAATGCCCATGGCGCCTGCCGGTGCTGCTGGTCCTGCTGCAACCCCCGTTGATGCAACTGTAAAATGGTTCAAGGGCGACAAGGGCTTCGGCTTTGTCGAATTGGCCAATGGCGCTGGTGATGCGTTCCTTCATATCGGCGCCCTGCAGTCTGCTGGTTATGAGAGCGTACCGCCCGGCTCCAAGATGAAGGTTGTCGTCACGCAAGGCATGAAGGGCGCGCAGGTGTCCCGTGTGCTTGAAGTTGACACATCGACGGCCGTTGAACCGCGCCCCCGCTTTGAAGGTGGTGGTGGTGGAGATCGCGGCGGTTTTGGTGACCGTGGTGCCCGTCCGCCGCGTCGCGCTCCTGATCCCTCGACCGCCGTTGAAGTCAGCGGCAAGGTCAAGTGGTTCGACGAGACCAAGGGTTTCGGCTTTGTGGCGAGCGATGACGGTGGCAAGGACGTGTTCGTCCATATCTCCGTGCTGCGTCCCGCTGGTATCATGCAGCTGGCGGAAGGCCAGGCTGTGCAGATGCGCGTCGTCGATACGCCGAAAGGCCGCGAAGCCATCTCCATCGCGCTTGGTTGATCGACGCTTGCAATGAATTCAAGGGCGGCGGACTTTTCCGCCGCCTTTTTCTTTTGGCAGACAGACCCATGACACCATCGCGCGATATCCAGCGTCTCCTCGACATCATGGCCGCATTGCGTCAGCGCGATACCGGCTGCCCATGGGATATCGAGCAGACCTACGCCACCATTGCCCCTTATACGATCGAAGAGGCCTATGAGGTTGCCGATGCAATCGAGCGTGGGGATTTGGCAGATCTGAAGGACGAGCTGGGGGACCTTCTTCTACAAGTCGTTTTTCATGCCCGCATGGCTGAGGAAGACCGCCGCTTTTCGTTTGGTGATGTGGTTGAGGCGATCACCTCGAAACTGATCCGCCGCCATCCGCACGTCTTTGGGAATGCGCGCGGACTTTCGGCGCAGGATGTGAAAGGTCTGTGGGCGTCAATCAAGGCCGAAGAAAAACGCCAGCGGGCTGAGCGCCGCGCTGCCGAAGGTCTGCCCCCAGAGCCGGCAGCAACGGGATTGCTGGCAGGGGTTCCCACTGCCCTGCCCGGTCTCACCCGCGCCGTGAAGCTGCAAGCCAAGGCATCGACGGTTGGCTTTGACTGGAATGATGCTCGTCTCGTGCTCGCGAAGATCCGGGAGGAGGCCAACGAGATCGAGGCAGCCCTCAATGAAAAGGCGCCACAACAAGACATCGTTGCCGAAGTTGGCGACCTGCTTTTTGCTGTGGCCAATCTTGCGCGTCATCTTGAGGCTGATCCTGAGACGGCCTTACGCCAGACCAACGCTAAATTCGAACGTCGTTTCTCTTATATCGAATCCGAACTTGCCGCGCATGGCCGCAGCCTTGAAGAAGCTACGCTTGAAGAGATGGATGCACTTTGGAACGAGGCGAAAAAAACCGACCCCAAATGATCAGGCGCGCAAACGCTTTTCGTCCGTTGCACTGAGCTGAGCTGCATCGGGAAAGCGCCTCTGCAAACGCTCCACACGCTCCGGGCTGACGCGGATGGTCAAGGCCTGAGCGCCATCATCAAGGCTCTCGCGTTCCAGCACTTCAACATTTTCATATAACCAGGCGAGCCCTTCACCATCACTGGGGGCGAGCATAACGCGGAAGCTCTGGCGCCCTTGCGCCAAACGCTCCTCAATGGCTGCGAGTAGTGCATCAATCCCCTCGCCTGTTATGGCAGACACAACTTGCGGGCGTCCTGCCAATTCACGGCGCTGCGCTGTTTCCAGCAGATAGTTGCGCGCTTCTGCATCGAGCAAATCGGCTTTGTTCCAGACTTCGATGAGGCGGCGATCATCGGTCGGTTCGACGCCGAGATCGCGCAAGATAGCTGCGACATCTGCGCTTTGCGCCTGCGTATCTTCATGCGAAATGTCGCGCACGTGAAGAATGACATCGGCTTCAATGACTTCTTCCAGCGTCGCACGAAACGCACTCACCAGCATGGTTGGCAGATCGGAGATAAAGCCGACCGTATCCGAGAGCATGATCTTCGCGCCATGTGGCAGACGCACGGCCCGCAGTGTCGGGTCAAGCGTTGCAAAGAGCATGTCCTGCGCGAGTACTTCGGCACGCGTCAGACGGTTGAAGAGTGTTGACTTGCCCGCATTGGTGTAACCAACCAATGCAACAACCGGGAAAGGCACATCCCGCCTGCTCTGCCGATGCAGGCCAGGCGTTTTCTTCACGCCTTCGAGTTCGCGTTCAATGCGTGTGATGCGCTCTTGAATCAGGCGCCTGTCTGTCTCGATCTGTGTTTCGCCGGGACCGCCCAAAAAGCCGAAGCCGCCGCGTTGACGCTCCAGATGGGTCCATGACCGCACGAGGCGCGATTTCTGATAGGCAAGATGCGCAAGTTCAACTTGCAATGAGCCTTCGCGCGTGCGCGCCCGTCTGCCGAAGATCTCCAAGATCAGCCCTGTCCGATCTATGACTTTGCAGCCGAATGCTTTTTCCAGATTGCGCTGCTGCACCGGCGACAACGAACAATCCATCATCACGAGGTCAATCTCGTCTTCCTTGATGCGAGATGTGATCTCTTCGATCTTGCCTGTACCAAGAAAGGTTGCAGGCCGGATTTGCGTGAGCGGCGCATGGACAACATCTTTGACGTTGAGATCAATTGCCCGCGTCAGGCCAGCAGCCTCATCCAGTCGCGCTTCGGGGGAGCGCAAGGAAGGTGCATCCGCCGAACGCGCTTGGGCGCGTTCGGTCAAATAGGGACCAATCACGAGAACATGGGTATGTTCAGCGCGGCGACGCTCAAGATCGAAACCCGGTTGGTCCAGACCCGGAATGCTCATTCGACCCCGATCAGCCCTTAGGCCTTTTCGCCACCTTCTTCGGTCTCAAACATCTGGATCGGAGCACCCGGCATGATGGTCGAGATCGCATGCTTGTAGACAAGCTGAGAATGACCGTCGCGGCGCAGCAACACGCAGAAGTTGTCGAACCAGGTGACAACGCCTTGCAGCTTCACACCGTTCACCAGAAAGATCGTGAGCGGAATCTTTTGCTTGCGGACGTAGTTGAGGAACGTGTCCTGCAGGTTCTGTGTGCGTTCTTGCGCCATTCTTTCATTCCTTTTATTGACCGCCCAACCGGGCGGCGAGAGTTTGCCTGAGGCTTTGACCCCTCAGGCTCATACCCACGGCTTCTGCGATCCGTGGTGCAAAACCGCCAGCCAAGGACCGTTCCCACAAACAAACGCGGAACGACCCCGAAAGGCTGACGGCTCAGTCTACCGCTTTGATGGGGATCCGACCAGCCTCAATCAATACCCAGCGACTTAAGTTTCCGGTGAAGTGCGGAGCGCTCCATGCCGATAAACTCCGCCGTACGGGAGATGTTGCCGCCAAAACGGTTGATCTGAGCTACAAGATATTCACGCTCGAACACCTCGCGAGCCTCGCGCAAAGGCAGGCTCATCAGCTTCTCGCCACCCGTCCCGTTGGGCGTACCAGGCACCAAAGTGCCGATTTCGGATGGCAGCATCGAGGCATCAATCACAGCTTCGGGATCGCCAGCGGCCAAAATCAGCAAGCGCTCGATATTGTTTCGAAGTTGACGGACATTGCCCGGCCAGTCATGCGACTGCAAAACCGCCATGGCATCATCGCCGATGCGCCGGCGTGGCAGACCGGTCGTGAAGGCAATCTGATCCATGAAATAATCGACCAACAAGGGGATGTCGTCTCGATGCTCCGCAAGCGAGGGCACACGAATGGGGACGACCGAGAGGCGATGAAACAGATCCTCGCGAAAGCTCCCCTCCTCGATGGCCAATGGCAGATCGCGACTCGACGACGAGATGATCCGCACATCGACATGTACACGAGTAGCGCCGCCGACCCGCTGGAAATTCTGATCGACAAGCACGCGCAGGATTTTGCCCTGAGTCTCTTTGGGCATGTCTGCAACTTCGTCGAGATAGAGTGTGCCGCCATGAGCCTCCTCAAGTGCACCCACCTTGCGGGCGCGACCATCGGCCGCCTCGGTACCAAACAACGCCTCTTCCATCGTCTCTGGCGTCATGGTCGCAGCATTGATGACAACGAAGGGGCCGGCGGAACGTGCCGAGCTTTCATGAATGACACGCGCCACCAATTCTTTGCCAGCACCCGATTGACCGGTGATGAGGATGCGGGAATTCGCTGGCGAGACGCGCTCCACCACCTGACGCAACTGGTTCATGGCGCTTGATTGCCCAACGATCCTGTTGGTCGCGCCAGTGCGGTTGCGCAACTCACTCACTTCGCGCTTCAGCCTTGAGGTCTCTAGCGCGCGTTCTGCGACAAGCACAAGCCGGTCAGCCTTGAAAGGCTTTTCGATAAAGTCATAGGCGCCAAGGCGAATAGCCGAAACCGCGGTTTCGATATTGCCATGACCAGAAATCATGACGACTGGCAGATTGGGATGCTGCTCCTTGATGACCTCAAGAAGCTGCAATCCATCAAGCCGGGAGCCCTGCATCCAGATGTCGAGAAAAATCAGATGCGGACGGCGTTGCTCGATTGCGGCCAGCGCCTCGTCGCTATTCTTGGCCGTGCGTGTCTGATGCCCTTCATCGGACAAAATACCCGAAACGCCTTCGCGAATATCAGCTTCGTCATCGACGATGAGGATATCACTCGCCATGAAACTCACACCCTCTTCTCAATGGTTGCTGTTGAGGCTTGGTTATCCTCAGTCTGACGCTGCACGGGGAACCATAGATGGACACGCGCCCCCTGCCCTTGCGGCGCATCAAGCAACTCGATGCCGCCACCATGATCTTCCAAAATCTTTGCGACAATCGGCAATCCAAGGCCAGTACCTTCTGCGCGCGTCGTCACATAAGGTTCGAGCAATTGGTGACGGTTTTCTTTCGGGAAGCCCTTGCCATTGTCAATAACATCAATGGAAACGGTACCATGATCGTCCAGCACCATCGCAACGCGGATGCGAGGCGTTTCACCACGTTCATGTGCAGCGGCAATACCTTCCGTCGCATTCTTGATGATGTTGGTGAGCGCTTGGGATAAGAGGCGACGGTCAAAACAAGCGCTGACCGGATCCACAGGTAGATCTTCTTCCATCATAATTTCGGGATGGCCAACGCGCATCAGAAAGAGTACCTGGCGCAGGCATGCGGTGAGATCATCCTGTTCAAGCTTTGCCTTGGGCATACGCGCGAAAGATGAGAATTCATCCACCATGCGTTTGATGTCATCGACCTGACGAACAATCGTGTCCGTACATTGATCGAACACATCCCGGTCTTCCGTGATGACCTTCGCATATTTGCGTTTGAGGCGCTCGGCTGACAGCTGGATCGGCGTCAGCGGATTTTTGATCTCATGTGCAATGCGACGTGCGACATCGGCCCAGGCTGAGGTACGCTGCGCGCTTACAAGCTCGGTAATGTCATCGAGTGTGATGACAAAATTGCGCTTGTCCGATGTCGATGCCTCTGTCGTGACACGCACATTATACATTCGTTCACGACCATTGCGGGTCATGCTGATCTGCGCCTGCACCATGCGAGTGCGACCTTCGGTTGCCTGTGCCAAGGCAGGCGCAAGCTCCGGGATCACGTCAACCAGCATCGTCCCGATACGCGCATCCGGGATCGCGTCAACGCCACTATCGAGAAGTTTGACCGCAGAGGGATTGAGCACACTGATCCGCCCCTGCGAGTCAATACCGATGATGGCAGCCGGAACACCGGACAAAACAGCTTCGGTAAACACGCGCCGTTCATCAATCAGTGTGCTGGCTGCAATCAGGCGGTTCTGCTGCAGGCGCAGTTCTGACGTCATCTTGTTGAAGGTCTCGCCCAGATGATCGAGATCCGAATTGGGATTTTGCACCGGCACCTGCACATAAAGATTACCGGTCGCCACCTGGTCCGTTGCTGCAATCAAGCGCCGGATCGGTGTCACAAGGCGGGTCGCGAAGGAAAGCCCGATCCATGTCGCGGACAAGACCATGATCAGCGCAATCAGCACATACATGGTAGCGAATGCGATCTGAATGTTGCCGCGATGAGATTGATAGGCTTCGTAGAGATTGATCAATCCTGCTGCCTGAGCAGGAAATTCGACAGCGAAAGGATCAATGGGCCGGGCGGCATAAAGATAGAGATCAGCCGTGTCGGGTACCTGTCTCAATGCAACGAAGGTTCGCCCTTCAGCAAGGATAAGGCAGAGCGGCTCATTGGCGCGCGCGTCGCTGAAGTCGCTTGAATCCGGGATGGCAATCGCAGGAGCCTCGCCGCCGCGCTTGCCATCAAGAGCCTGATCAAAACGGCCGATCACCGTTCCATCTTCTCGAACCAGAGCTGCAATGGCGAAATTCAGATAGCGTGCGCGCGAATTGAAGAAATCATCGAACATCGAACGATTGATGTCGTAGAGCCGCATCACGCGCGAGACATCGAAAGCGGCAAGCCGAGTTTCTTGCAATAGCGAGCGACATTGGGACTCGCGAAACAGCCGCGCTGCTTCTGCCGTGTTGTAAACGAAGCCGCGCACATCCTGCATGAAGCCGGGATTGAGGCTGCGATCCAGCGTGATCGAACCAACGAGCGCAATCAGAATGGCTGGCGTGACTGCGATCATTGAAAAGAGACCGACAATGCGAATATGCAACCGCGCGCCGGCTGCCTGCTTGCGGCGAGCCGAAAGAAGGCGCCAAACCTCCGCCACCATCAAGCCGATCAGGATCAGAATGATCACTGCATTGGCGAGGAACAGGCTCAACACCACCCGGCTGGTGGGCGTAATGGGGGTGAAATCCGCAAAGACCGCGAGGGTGCCCAGCGACAACAGAAAGGCGAAGCTGACCGCAATGGGCCCGATGCGGGACAGGAGACGGCGCTCTCCCCCGACATTGGCAGGCATTTGCAGATTGGCAGGCGTGTCGCTCATGAACCCCGAAGGCTGGGACTTGCCCGTCCGGGGGACGAGGCAGCTGGTGAACCGTGGCTAATATACAACGGTGTTGCCAGATTGCGACATTTTTGGGAAGGCCCCGCGCCAAAAAACTGGAGCGAGGCCTTTTTCCTTCATCGCGGCGAGCGCATCAGCCGCACATCCAGGTCACGCACCTTCTTGCGCAGCGTGTTGCGGTTGAGGCCAAGAAGCTCGGCGGCCTTGATCTGGTTGCCCCGCGTCGCGGCAAGCGCCGCGGAAATCAGGGGATATTCAACCTCGCGCAGGATCCGGTGATAAAGGCCGGGCGGGGGCAGATCGTCCCCATGCTCTTTGAAGAGAGCGGCCAGATGATGCTCGACCGAGAGCGACAGGCTCGTGTCGTCATTCTGGGGGCTGGTTGGACGGCTGGCGGAGGGTGGCATAGCCCCCGCCTGGGCAGGATGCGGGGGCATAGGCAAGGCTGGGGTATCAGCTCCCAATTCTGCTTCCACCAGAACATCCGTGATGATCTCTTGCGGATAGAGCGCGGCCAGACGCCGGATCAGATTCTCCAATTCGCGGATATTGCCCGGCCAGCGATAGCGTTTCATGCGATCAAGGGCTGAGGCTTCCATCTGCTTTAGCGGCAAACCTTCAGCCGCCGCGAGCTTGAAGAAATGGCGCACCAGATCCGGGATGTCTTCGGAGCGTTCGCGCAGCGGTGGCAGGCGCAGCGGCACCACGTTGAGGCGGAAGAAAAGATCTTCGCGGAAAAGGCCCTGCTGAATGAGGATGCGCAGATCCTTATTCGTTGCGGCGACGATACGCACATTGGTCTTGATCGGTGTTCGGCCACCAACAGTCGTATATTCCCCTTGCTGCAAGACGCGCAGCAGACGTGTTTGCGCCTCCATCGGCATGTCACCGATTTCGTCGAGGAACAGCGTGCCGCCTTCAGCCTGTTCAAAGCGACCGGCTGAGCGCGCATTGGCTCCGGTAAAGGCACCCTTCTCGTGACCGAAAAGTTCGCTCTCGATCAGATCGCGCGGAATGGCGGCCATGTTGATGGCAACGAAAGGCCCCTTGGCACGCTTGCCATAGTCATGCAGCGCGCGCGCAACGAGCTCCTTGCCGGTGCCGGACTCGCCGGTGATCATCACAGTGAGGTCCGTCTGCATCAAACGCGCAAGCGTGCGATAGATTTCCTGCATGGCGGGCGAACGGCCGACCAGCGGCATCCCCTCCATCTCTTCGACCTTCTCGCGGCTGACGCGCGTGCGCGGCTCTGACAAGGCGCGTGTCACAATCGCCATCAGCTCCTTCAAATCGAAGGGCTTGGGCAGATAGTCATAAGCGCCCCGCTCCGAGGCCTTGATCGCTGTCATGAATGTATTTTGCGCGCTCATCACGATGATCGGCAGATCAGGCCGAACTTTCTTGATGCGCGGCAGGAGTTCAAACGCATTCTCGTCGGGCATCACGACATCGGTGATGACAAGATCACCCTCGCCTGCCTGCACCCAGCGCCACAAAGTTGCAGCCGTACCCGTTACGCGAACTTCGTAGCCAGCCCGCGCGAGTGCTTGCGAAATCACCGTACGGATGGCGGCGTCATCATCGGCAACAAGGATACTACCGGTCGCCATTGCGCCTATCTCCTGCATTCAACCTCTGCTTCAGCACAGCCGAAGCCTCATTTCTCGATCGAGCGGCCGTCTTTATGCGCGAACATCGGCATCAGAACCCGGAAGGTTGTCCGACGCGGATGAGACTCACATTCAACGATCCCGCCATGATCACCGATCACCTTGGCAACAAGTGCAAGACCGAGGCCAGTTCCGCTCGACTTGTTCGTTACAAACGGATCGAAGAGATGTTCTGCAATATCGGGCGGTACCCCCGGTCCATTATCTCGGACGCAAAATTCGAGCGGAAGGCTCACCGGCGTCGCGGAGGCTGCCGTTTTGAGGCGCACGCCCGGACGATAGGCAGTGGAAAGCTCTATTTCCCCGTCAATCGCGTCTTCGCCAATGGCTTCGGCGGCGTTCTTTACAAGGTTGAGGAAAACTTGAATGAGCTGATCGCGATTGGCATAGACCGGCGGCAGGGAGGGATCATAGACCTCGGTAAAGCGCACATGACGGGCAAAGCCGGCCAGCGCAACGCGCTTCACATGGTCGAGCACCGCATGGATATTGACGCTCTCGCGTTCGATGGGGCGTTCGTCGGAAAAAGCCTCCATACGGTCTACCAGCTTCACGATCCGGTCGGTTTCATCGCAAATCAGCCTTGTGAGGGACCGATCCTCGTCGGGAACAGCCGTTTCCAGCAATTGCGCCGCCCCCCGAATGCCTGAGAGTGGATTCTTGATTTCATGGGCCAGCATTGAGGCAAGGGCTGAGACGGACCGCGCTGCCCCACGATGCGTCAATTGCCTGTCCATTTTGTCAGCAATTGTACGTTCTTGAAGCATAATGATTACTATTTCAGCAGATCCGGGCATGGGCGCTGCATGAACATCGACCACCCGCTCGGTGCCGATGCGGGGCGTGCCGATATCAACGCGGTACTCATTTACCGCCGCGCCACGCTGGCGGACATGCTCGACCAGCCCCAGAAGGGGCGAGCCGAATGGCAGCAGATCGCGGAACTGATGCCGCTTAAGAGCCACCCGGCTCATCTCGAAAAAGGTCTCGGCCGCGTTATTGGCATCAAGCACCGCGCCCTCGGGGCCGATGGTCAGGATGGCATGGGGCAGCGCATTCAGCAGCTCGGCGGCGTCGGCCGCGAAAGGCTTCTTGGTGAGGGAGACATTCATCAGGCGGCCTCGCGG
>CAZLBA010000120.1:0-10013 GCA_964557555.1 uncultured Beijerinckia sp. | reverse complement strand
GTAAAGCTCGGCACCCTTTTTGGGGTCATAAAGCTTGTTTGACATCGTTACCCAGCTTTGTGGGTAATGAGCGGCTTCTTTTGCATCCAATGCCGCATAAGGCATCAGGTGAAACATCATGATGTTCATTGTGCATGTTCCTTAGCAAAATGGGCCACGAGGCTTGCGAATTCATCAGCCTTTTCGATCGGCAAGAGATGACCGCATTGCGCGATCATTTCGACGCGCGCATTGGGAATGTATTTGGCAAATTCGCTCGCATAACCGGCGGGCAGAACCTTGTCATTTTCGCCCCAAATGATTTGCGTCGGACAGGTGACGCGATGCAGCCACTTCTTCAGGGCCGGATCGAAGAGGCGCGGCTCCCATGCAATGCGCGCAAGTGTGAGCGCGCTTTTATAGGTTTTGTCGAAATCGCGAATGGGATCGAGATCCGCCAGTTGTTGTTCTGCGAATTGTTGATCGAAGTAAAAATTATGAATCCGCTCTTCGGTCGGCCACAGGAAGATATCCCCGCGCGTTAACCCGTCAGAATAGATGCCCGCTGGCGCAGAAAGTGAGAGGCTCTTGATCAGGGCCGGATTTCTCACCGCCATTTCAAGTGCAATCCAGCCGCCGATCGAGGCGCCCGCGACATGGCAGGGGCCGGTTGCTTCCAGCAGATCAAGATAGAAATAGGCAAGATCGTGGATCGTATCGAGCCAGTCGGCATCAGCGGATCCGCCAAAGCCCGGATGCTCTGGTGCAAAAACGTCAAACTGCCCGGAAAGCTTTTCCAGAAAGGGATGTGCATGTCCACCGGGCTCAAGCCCATGCAGATAAAGCAGTCGCGGACCCTTGCCGCCCCGCAGGACTGACAAGGAACATCCACGCGCGGCAAAAGGCTCCTGACTGAGCGACACGGCTATCCTCCCCTTTTATCTGGCCGCATCATGGAGGTGGAAAATGCTGCTGGCCAATATATTATTGGATGCAAACTCATACCCTGAAGGTATCAATGGAACTGCGTCTGCTGCGGAGTTTCGTGGTTCTGGCCGAAGAGCTTCATTTCGGTCGGGCCGCCAAGAGGCTCAACATTTCCCAGCCCCCGCTGAGCCGCCAGATCGCGCAACTGGAGGCGGAGCTGGGTATTCTCCTCTTTGAGCGGACCAAGCGACGTGTGGCGCTGACGCCAGCCGGGGCCATTCTTTATGAGCGGGGGCGGGAAAGTCTGGAGGCGCTGGAGCGTTCCTGCCGCGAGGCGGTGGGCGTATCGCGCGGGGAGATCGGGCGACTTTCCATCGGGGTCATTGGGTCGGCGGCTTATGACGTGCTGCCCAAAATCCTCAAACCCTTTCGCGACGCCCATCCGCGGATTGCTTTCCGGTTTCGCGGCCTTACCATCACGCAGCAACTTGATGCGCTGAACCGTCGTGAAATTGATATCGGCCTCTTGCGTTTGCCCGTGCGCAGCGATGGGATTGATGTGTATCCGCTGGAAGCTGAGGGCCTTATGGTTGCCCTGCGGGGTGACCATCCGCTTGCCATGCAATCCACCATCGCCATTCGTGATCTCGCGAAAGAGCCTCTGTTGATTTCCTCGCGCAGCGATGCTGTCGGCTATTATGACGAGTTGATGGCTTTGTGTCAGCGCGCCGGCTTCACGCCGGAAATCGCTTGCGAGGCGCAGCCCTTTTCGACGCTGGTTGGCCTTGTCGCGGCGGGGCTTGGCATTGCTTTGTTGCCAGAGGCGCTGCGCGCCATCCACCACGCAGATGTGGTCTATCGTCCAGTCGCTGACGAGATGACGCGCACGGCCTATGCTCTGGCCGTGCGCTCCAACGATCCTTCACCCGTGGTGAAGGCCTTTATCAAGATCGCACAAGCGCATTCGCGCTCCTGATCATTGCGCTTCGATGCCAATCTCTTTGGCAATGTCACGCCAGCGCTGTTGCTCGCGGCTGATGAAGGCGGCTGTTTCGGCAACGCTCTTGGGTCCAGAGCTGGCAAGGCCAACCCCATGCATCCGCTCTTGGGTTGTTGGCAGTTTGAGGAAGCCCGCAATCGCGCCGTTGAGCTTTTCGATCATGGCAGGTGGTGTGCCTGCAGGCGCAACCACAACGAACCAGCCATCTACGGAAGCGCCAGGGATCGTCTCACCCACTGTTGCAACATCAGGCATGGTGGGGAAGCGGCGACCGGAGAACATGGCAACGGGGCGCAGATCACCGGAGTCGATGAAGGTTTTTGCAACGGTGATCGAACTCACGAGAACCGGAAAGCGACCAGCCCCCGCATCTTGCACCAGTTGCGCCGCTACACGATAAGGCACTTCGGCCATATCAAGCCCCGCACGGCGGTTCAGGAGTTTCGCCTGAAAGCCTGACGCACCAGCGGTAATGTCAAAGCCATAGCTCACTTTGCCCGGATTGGCCTTCACCCAGTTGATGAATTCCGGCAGGGTATTCACCTTCACATCTTTATGCACGCTCAACATTTGGGGCGACAGATCGCTGATGAGGGCAACCGCTGTGAAGTCTTTCGCCGGATCATAGGGCAGCTGCTTGAAGGCAACGGCATTCAGCGCCAGACCTGATGTGTTGGTGAAGAGAAATGTATAGCCATCAGGCGCGGCACGCGCAGCCGCCTGATGTGCGGGCATTCCTGAATTGCCTGCAACATTTTCCACATAGATTGAGCCATTGATGCTGCGGGACACATCATTTGCCAGCAAGCGCGCCATGACATCCGTTGCGCTGCCAGCGCCCGTTGGCACGATGAGCTTGATGGGGCGTTCAGGCCAGTTTTGCGCTTGTGCAGGGGCACTCATCAGCCCCATCAGCGCCAGAGCGCAGAGCGTCAGTCTTTTCATGCAGTCCTCCCCGATGTCAGCCACGCTTCATGATGTCGAGCGCGGTTATATGGTCATTCAAAATCTGCTTCAGCTCATCCGGGCTGCGGCGTCCAAAGCCGCAATAGGCGGCCACGCCAACATTCGGCAAAACGGCTTTGGCCGCTTTGTAACGCTCGGCAAATGTCTCCATGCTATGGATCATGCCGAGATAAATGCGGCTCTTCGTATCACGTAAAACGCGCAGCGGCTCGTAATAGGCCTGATCCGTGCGATCAAGCACAGGGATATGCACCCAATCGACCTGCCGCCCAATATTGGCAATGATGGCTTGTGCCATCTCAGCGCCTTTGTTGGTGCTGTCAGGCGCAAAACGTGGCCAGCCGCCCAGCGTGCCGAAGCAGAGATGGAAACCAAGTTCCACCTCTTTGGGAATGTCTTTTGAGACTTCGTGCAATTGCGGAATATTGCGCTCAAACATTGTTGCCGGATCAAGTCCTGCAATCGAACCATAAGCATCTTGCAACTCGGTCGAGCAGTCCCATTGGATCGCGAGTTCATGCGCGGGAATATGTTTGGCGATGGCTGCCACTTCCGCGCGTGCTGCCTCGATGTAACCGGGCCGAACCTTGTCGAGATCGCCCGGCGTGGGGAACACACGCGGTGGCAGCGCACTGACGGGGCTCGGCATCGAGACCTGAAAGCGAACATGCTTGGGGATCTGCCCCTTCTCCTGAAGACATTTGTAGAAGTGGTAGGAGTTCAGCGCGTCCTGATAGAAGCCAAGCCGCCAGCCCGCATGGCCGAAGACAACGCGATCAACACCCTCGCGCACGCGGAAATTCCAGTTGTCAGAAGCGTCATGCGGAAAGATGCGCTCCACGCCATCATCCTTGCGGGGGCGCTGGATGATTTCGAGATCCGGGTGCAAAGCGAGTACCTGAAAATGCACGCGGGAAATCCAGAAACGGCGCATCCCCACTTCGCCATCGGGAATCGTCTTCAGATGCGCCCCTAAAGGCTCTCCAAACATGGCCATGGCTTCAGGGGTGGAATTATGCGGAATGCTACCAACCAGCATCACATCAGGCATGAGTTCTTGTCCTTATTGTCCCGACAGCAGCGCTTGTCCTCCCGGCAGGCTATTTCTGCCGCTGTCGGTTGCAGTCTTTCACGCTGACGGGATCTTAGCAATCAAGCTGGTGTGCAATTATTGCGAATTTCACCTAATCCAGCTGATGCTTGCGCATGATGCTGCGGACGGCGAGCCATACGCCGAAAACGACGACAGGCACGAGGGCAGCGACAACGACCGCTGGATCACGCTTGATGTGGGCGAAGTCATGCACGCCCTTCACCAGATAGCTCACGAGGCCGATCATATAGTAGCTGACAGCGGCAACCGATAGGCCTTCGACTGTTTGCTGCAGGCGGGTTTGCAGCTTGGTGCGCTGATTGAGTGTTTCGAGCAGCTCGACATTTTGCCGCGCCAATTGCAGGTCGATTCGCGTGCGAATGAGATCTGCTGCGCGTGCCGTACGGCGAGCCAGATCTTGCAGGGCGAGATGCATGCTCTCGCATGTGCGCAGGGCCGGGATCAAACGTGTCATGAGAAAAGCGCCGACACGCGCGCGTCCACTGATTTCTTCCTCGACGATTTTGGCCAGTCGCTCTTCCACCAGCGCGCCATAGGCGCGTGCAGCCGAAAAGCGATAGGTGCTGGCCGCAATCTCCATCTCGACACGTCCGGAGAGTGCAGTCAGCTCTTGATATAATGTCTCAATCTCGGCATTGCCCATCGGATCAGAGAGTCGTCGGGTCAAAGCACCCAGATGCACCTCCGTGTCGCGCACCATGGCACCGACTTGCCTCGCAATCGGAAGGGCGAGCAAGGCGAGCATACGATACATTTCGAGTTCGAGCACGCTTTGTGCCAATGAGCCTGCTTCACTATCCGGCAATTGCGCGCAGGCCAGTTCAAGTTCCACAGCGCCATCGGCATTGTCGGTAAAGCTCGTTTGCAGCAAGGCGCGTCCCTTGCCGACATGCGAGGCGCAGGTGAAGCGCGGATCGAGTTGCGGAAGCTCTTGTGCGCGCGTGACACGCAATTGCAGCTTGGTGACCAAAGGGCCGGGCTGGCTTGTCCGCAACCTGTTGTCGATTTCCATCAGGCTCGGTTCAGCGAGACCTGATCGGCTTACAAATGTATAGGTGACAAATTCGTTGTGGCGCTCCCAGCGCGCCTCCAGACCGCGCCATTGAAACTGCAAGGCGCGGGCGCGTGATGCAGGCGGCGCAATGCCAGCCTCACGGCAAAGCGTCTCGATCAAGGCGTCGTCACGGCCTGCATAGCTCTGCTCGAATGCAAAAACATAACGAAGAATAAGTGCCTGTTCGCCATGAATGCGCATCGCCGGGCGCGCATGCAATTCGCTGAGCGCAGCCGCGCGGGCGGGATGTTCGTGAAAGGTCGCTTTTGCATCTATGGACATGCCGACCTCTTGAGGGCTCAAAACGTGTCAAGCAGCGCGGATGCGCTGGACCAGTCTCTCAACATGGGGAATCGGAGTGGTGGGCAGGATACCATGCCCAAGGTTGAAGACATGCGGGACGCGCCGTTCAATCGAGAGAAGGTGATCGAGCATTTGCTCCAGCGCATCGCCGCCTGTCAGCAGCGCGAGCGGATCAAGATTGCCCTGCAGAGCCTTGCCCTTTGGCATCTGCGCCATCACGCTAACGGCGTCCGCCGCCGTGTCGATGCTGACGCCATCAAGATCGGGCAGGGTTGCCGCCTTGAGAATATGGCTCGTGCAAGGCGTGCGTGGAAAGCCGATGATTTTCACTTCGGGATGGCGCGCTTTGACCGCAGCGGAGATCTTGGCGAGCGGGGCGAGACACCAGCGCTCAAATTCAAGCTCCGGGAGTACGCCAGCCCAGGATTCGAAAATCTGCACCACATCCGCCCCCGCACGGATTTGCAGGCTCAAATGTTCAATCGAGGTTTCAACAAGAAGATCAATGAGCTGCTGGAATGCTTGTGGATGTTGATAGGCGAACAAGCGGGCGGGGGCCTGATCGGGCGTGCCGCGGCCTGCAATCATGTAAGTCGCAACGGTCCAGGGCGCGCCGCAAAAACCGATCAGGGTCGTGCTGGTGTCGAGCGCTGACTTGACCCGGTCAAGGGCTTCATAGACGGGGGCGAGCCGCGTGAAATCCGCCTTGGTCGAGAGCTTGGCGATATGGGCGGGCGTTTCCAGCGGGGGTAGCCTTGGCCCCTCCCCAACGCCGAAAGTCACGTCCTGACCCAGCGCCAGCGGAATGGTCAGGATGTCTGAGAAGATGATTGCGGCGTCAAAGCCAAAGCGGCGGATCGGCTGGAGGGTCGCCTCCGCTGCCTTGGCCGGATGGAAGCAGAAATCCATGAAGGAGGGCTCAGTCGCCCGCAATTCCCGGTATTCCGGCAGATAGCGCCCTGCCTGACGCATGAGCCAGATCGGCCGGAGGGGTGTAACCTCGCCGGAGAGGGCCTGCATCATTAATTTCGTCACCTGCTCCCCCACCGCCTTTGATAACTGTAAAGCTAGCTTGCCATTTGCGAGGTCTAATGTAAAGTTAGCTTGACATTTACGCGGGGAGGCGCGCGTGCCGGCCAATTCCAAGACCCCAGTTCTTAACCGCGTTCGCGAGCCTGCGGATCTGCGCAATTTCTCCATTGCCCAGCTTGAGAAGCTCGCGGATGACGTTCGTCACGACATGATCGAATCTGTCGCCACGACGGGCGGCCATCTCGGCGCAGGACTTGGTGTGGTTGAGCTGACGGTGGCGCTTCATCATGTGTTCGAGACGCCGAAAGACACGCTGATCTGGGATGTCGGGCATCAGGCCTATCCCCACAAGATCCTCACCGGTCGTCGTGAGCGCATGGGCACCATTCGACAGGGTGGTGGCTTGTCTGGTTTCACCCGCCGGGCGGAGAGTGAGTTCGACCCCTTCGGTGCGGGTCATTCTTCAACCTCGATCTCGGCCGGTCTTGGTTTTGCAGCGGGCCGCGATCTCGTCGGGGGTGATGAGCATGTCATCGCTGTCATTGGCGATGGTGCCATGTCAGCTGGCATGGCGTGGGAGGCGATGAATAATGCAGGCGCTCTGAAGAGCCGCCTCATCGTCATCCTCAACGATAATGACATGTCGATTGCGCCACCCGTGGGCGCGATGTCGAAACATTTTGCGCGATTGGTCTCAGGCAAGCGCTATCAATCTCTGCGTGGTGCGGGCAAGAAAGTCACAGGACATCTGCCTTCGCGTCTTGATGGTGCCATTACACGTGCCATCCGCCATACGCGCACGCTCATCAGCGGTGGTAGTCTGTTTGAAGAGCTCGGTTTCTTCTATGTCGGCCCGATTGATGGCCATGACATGAAGGCCCTTGTGCCGATCTTGCGCAATGTGCGCGATGCGGAAGAAGGCCCGATCCTCGTCCATGTCGTGACACAAAAAGGCAAGGGCTATGCGCCCGCTGAGGCTTCCTCGGACAAATATCATGGTGTCGTCAAATTTGACGTGGCGACCGGCGTGCAGGTGAAAGCGGCTGCAACTGCGCCAAGCTACACCAAGGTCTTTGCCGATGCCCTGATTGCCCAGGCACGCGAGGATGACAAGATTGTTGCGATCACCGCAGCCATGCCCTCAGGCACGGGCCTTGATCATTTCGCAAAGCTTTGGCCGGAACGCAGCTTTGATGTCGGCATTGCGGAACAACATGCCGTGACCTTTGCTGCGGGGCTTGCTGCGCGTGGGCTCAAACCCTTCTGCGCAATTTACTCCACTTTCTTGCAACGCGCCTATGATCAGATCGTGCATGATGTTGCGCTGCAAAATCTCAATGTCCGCTTCGCCATTGATCGCGCTGGTCTCGTCGGTGCCGATGGTCCGACCCATGCCGGCGCCTTTGATCTGACCTATCTCTGCTGCCTGCCGAATATGGTCGTGATGGCGCCATCGGATGAGGCAGAGCTTGTCGATGCAGTGGCAACTGCTGCGGCCTATGATGCAGGTCCCATCGCCTTGCGTTACCCGCGCGGGGAGGGCCTTGGGGTCGTGATGCCCCCCATGGGCCGCATCTTGCCGATCGGCAAGGGGCGTGTGCTGCGCAAAGGCAGCGACATTGCGATTGTCTCTCTCGGTTCACGATTGGCGGAGGCATTAAGCGCTGCCGAAAAGCTCGAAACGCTCGGTTTTTCTGTGACAGTCGCAGATGCCCGTTTCGCCAAGCCTGTTGATGAGACGCTGATCCTTGACCTTGCGAGCCGCCATGATCTGATGATCACGATTGAAGAAGGGTCGGGCGGTGGTTTCGGCTCTGCCGTGTTGACGCTGTTGAGTGATGAGGGCCTGCTTGATCACGGTTTGAAGGTGCGCAGCCTGCGTTTGCCCGACACATTCATTGAACAGGATAAGCCCGACCGCATGATTGCTGAGGCAGGGCTTGATGCGGAGGGGATCCTGCGCTGTGCTCTGCAAGCCTATGGGACGCAGCCGCTTGCGCGCCCAATCCCGCGCGGGGAGCGACATGACCGCAAGACTGGTGTGGGATCGTGATGGACGCGACTGGCCCAATAGGGAGGCGAGCCAGTTCGTTCACGCTTCAGGATTTCGCTGGCATGTGCAAAGAGCCGGCACAGGTGCACCTGTCTTGCTGCTGCATGGATCGGGCGCTTCGACACATAGTTTCGAAGATCTCTTTCCATTACTGGCCCAGCAATTCGACGTCATTGCGCCCGACCTCCCCGGACAGGGTTTTTCTGAAGAGCCGCCAGCTGGTGCGTTCAGTATGCATGGCATGGCGCGCTCGGTCAGTGACCTCATGCGCAAAATCAATGTCGCGCCCCAACTCATTATCGGCCATTCGGCTGGTGCAGCGGTGGGGGTTCGTATGAGCCTAGATGCGTTAAGCGCACCGCGCGCCATCATCGGCATTAATGCAGCTTTGCTGCCTTTTGAGGCTGCAGCCGCACCCATCTATTCAGGTCTGGCGAAACTGCTTGCCATTAATCCATTCGTCCCCTGGGCCTTTGCCAGCATGGCGCGACGTGGTGCAACGGTCGATCGGCTGATTGCAGAAACGGGCTCACGCATTTCGCCACGTAGCCTTGAATTTTATCGCCTGCTTGCAGGCACGACGAGTCATGTGGGCGCAACCTTGCGGATGATGGCCAATTGGCATTTGGCTGATCTTCAAAAAGACCTGCGCAAACTCGCGACGCCGCTGCATCTCATCATTGGCAGTCGTGACCGCACCATCGCACCGCATCGGGCGCATGATGTGAAGAAGATTGTACCCCATTGCGACGTGATCAGCCTGCAAGGGCTCGGCCATCTCGCCCATGAAGAGCAGCCTGCTTTGGTCGCGGATCATATTCTCCGCATTGCGCAGCAGCATGGTCTGGAGGGCGCGCGTGACTGACCATCAACCTCATGCGGTGGTGATTGGCACAGGCTTTGGCGGCTTGGCAGCGGCCTTGCGTCTGGCAGCCAAAGGGTGGCGCGTGAGCATCGTCGAAAAACTCGACGCGCCCGGTGGTCGCGCTTATGTCTATCATCAGGACGGTTTCACTTTTGATGCTGGTCCAACCATCATCACTGCACCTTATCTGCTGCAGGAACTCTGGGCGCTGGCCGGCGAGCGCATGGAAGATGAGATTGATCTGCGTCCGATGGACCCCTTCTATCTCATCCGCTTTGATGATGGTGATGTGCTGCGTTGCGCTGCGACGCTTGAGGGTATGCGTAGCGAAGTGGAGCGCATCTGTGCCGCTGATCTTCCAGCCTTTGAACGCTTCCTGAAAGATAGCGCAGCCATCTATGCCGTCGCCTTTGAAGAGCTGGCCGACAAGCCCTTCCACACTTTCGGTTCGCTCATTGCTGCCGCGCCCGATCTCATCAAGCTCGGTGGTTTTCGCAGTGTTTATAGCAAGGTCTGCGATTACTTCACCCATGACAAGCTGCGCATCGCCTTCAGCTTCCATCCGCTGTTGATTGGCGGCAATCCTTTCACCACGACGGCCTATTACTGCCTGATTTCCCATCTTGAGCGGCTGCATGGCGTTCATTTCGCGATGGGTGGCACCGGGTCTTTGGTGAAAGGGCTTGTGCGGCTGATCAACAAGCTTGGTGGCACATTCCG
>CAZLBA010000119.1:0-10013 GCA_964557555.1 uncultured Beijerinckia sp. | reverse complement strand
TCAGTCCCTCGATGATCACCGCGACGCCGCCGGGCGCATAGCCCTCATAGCGGACCTCATCATAATTCTCGCTATCGCCGCCAGACGCCTTCTTGATGGCGCGCTCGATATTGTCCTTCGGCATATTTTCCGCACGCGCGGCCTGCACGGCCAGACGCAGTCGCGGGTTCATAGCCGGATCAGGCATGCCGAGCTTGGCGGCCACCGTGATTTCGCGTGCGAGCTTGGAGAAGAGCTTGGATCGCAGGGCGTCCTGCTTGCCCTTCTTATGCATAATGTTTTTGAACTGGCTATGACCTGCCATGGTCCGTCCCGCTCTTGAGCGCCCGCAGGCGTGAAAACTTGGATGGCGGCCTTATAGTCGGCCACGCTTGGAATTCAAAGGCTCCACCCCTCCGGCGCCACCTGCGCCAGCCGCCCGCCCAGCCGGACCGGGGAGACAAACCGCGCCAGACCCGTGGCATCGTCCGTCTCGACCGCTACGCCACAGAGCGTCGCAGGGCCGAGGGCGGGCTCGAAGCGCTGTTGGGGGATCTTGCGCAGGAAGCGGTTGAGCGGCTCGGTCTTATCCATGCCGATGACTGAGTCATAATCGCCCGTCATGCCCGCATCCGTTTGATAGGCGGTGCCTCCGGGCAGGATTTGCGCGTCGGCTGTTGGCACATGGGTATGGGTGCCCACCACCAGCGAGGCGCGGCCATCGCAGAAATGGCCCATGGCATATTTCTCGCTCGTCGTCTCGCAATGCATGTCCACAATCACTGCATCGCAAGCCGCGCCAAGCGGACAGGCATTAAGCTCGCGCTCAACACCGGCGAAAGGATCATCCATCGCATCCATGAACACGCGGCCGAGCGCATTCATCACCAAAACACGCGCGCCATTCTTGGCTTCAAACATATTGGCCCCGCGCCCCGGCGTCCCTGCTGGATAATTCAGCGGGCGAATGAGACGTGGCTCGCGCTCGATGAAAACAAGCGCCTCTTTCTGATCCCAGGCATGATTGCCAAGCGTCACGCAGTCAGCACCTGCATCGAGAATTTGCGTGCAGATCGCTTCAGTGATGCCAAAGCCACCGGCGGCATTTTCGCCATTGACCACGACGAAATCCAAATTCCAGTCGCGGCGCAGCTGCGGGAGGCGCTCCAGCAAAATCTCCCGTCCCGCGCGGCCGACAATGTCACCGATGAACAACAGACGCATGATCACTGGCTCCGGCAGGCGATGAACTCTGTCTCGGTGATCACATAATCGAGACGCTCATCATGGGGATCATCTGGAATGCTATCGACCTCTTGCACGCCAAAGGCAACGCCAATGGCAAGAATGGGCTTGACCGCACGCAAAGCTTGCAGCGTGCGGTCATAATAGCCAGCTCCAAAACCGATGCGATGACCGCGCCTGTCAAAGGCAGCCAGCGGCACAAAGACGATGTCGGGCAACACTTCCGCCAGACGGGATGAGGGCTCCATGATCCCATAAGGCCCTTCGATCAGAAGATCGCGCGGCGTCCAGTGGCGGAAGATGAGCGGCAGGCCACCGCCCACCACAACCGGGAGTGCGGGCTGAAACTCGTGATAATTCAGCGCCGCCAGAAGCCCTCGCGTATCGGGCTCACCGCGCATCGGCCAAAAGGCCGCAACCGTCTTGACGATGGCTGAGCGGGCAATCTTCACGCCTTCCAAAGCTAGCCGGGTGGCAAAGGCCTCGCGCGTGGCCTCATCCACCGCATCGCGGCGCGCAAGGGCGATCTTGCGAAGCGTGGCCTTGGGAAGAATGCCTGACATGGCTCCGGGTATCGGAGCGATTGCGGCAGATGTCAAACGGGGGAGCAAACGGGGGAGAAAGTGCGGGGCCACAGCGGCCGTGGGACATCGATCCCGGGAACCTACAGAGTAGGTGGGCGCCGTGTGCCTAAGTCCACAGACGAAGACAGGGACAGCTCCCTTTAGGATCGATAAGGCCCCGGGGATAAGAGTCCTACACGCACCCCGCAGCTCCGCCCCGATAATTTAGGGCCTTTCCCGGCAAAATACCAGTGTGCCTCACCGCTCAATCTGCGCGCGGATCCGAATAAGCGGTCAGCCCGGCAACCTTCTCGACATCCCGGTAGCGCTCGAAACGTAGACCCATCATGTTTTCGAATTTGCGATGGACATCAGCAACCGTCAGACTTTGCGGCTTGCGGCGGGACTTCTCGTAGAAAATCGAACGATTGGCACGCGCGGGCTTGGGCAGAAGTTTAGGCGCAGCATAGCGCGGCTCGGCAACCACCTTGCTCATGAATTTTTCCGCGTCTGAGGGTCCAAGGAAATGCGCAAGATAGGTTTCCCCTTCGGACAGATCCCGCCCGATGCGGGCAGCAATGCGCGCACTATCGGCCTTCAGCATTTCAGCAGCCATAAGCGCGGAGAGATATGGATCATTCCGCAAATTCAAGATGGCCTGACGGGTTGCAGGCGCCATGGAGCCCCGCAGCTCAGCATCAGCAATCAACGCCGCTTCCTGTGCCATGCCATGCCTTGCCCCGAAATCTCGCACAACGCGCATCCAGGTCACGTCGATGAACTGAAACAAGCCCGTTGCAGATGATGTACTGGCCTTGACCGTTGGCGCAAAACTCGACTCCTTGTCGGCAATCGACATCAGGAGAGCGGGATCCATATCCGTCTTGCGAGCCGCCAGAATAATGACCTCGACGAGATCGCGCCGCACCCGCATCGGACCAAACTGAAGCAGATGCGGCAGACCGGCACGAAACCGGTCGGCTGGTTCGGCTTCGCTGCGCAAATTGCTTTGCACACTATGCGATGCGCGCTCCAGAAGACGATCAAGGTCGAAGGTGAAGTCCCGTTCGAGATCAGTCGTTGCCAGCTCGGCTACGGGCTGTTGACTTCGATCATCAAAATCAAAACGCGGCGGCGCTGCAACCTGTGCTTGTTCAATGCGCGGCGCCTGAGCATCACCCACGCGCGTTGTGATGAGGCCCACTGCCACAACAGCCAAGCCCACAGGCACTATGGCACTGCGCAGCAGCACATGAATCAGCGCGCGACGACGCTGGACACTCACGTCTGGCACAAGCTTCAAGGGCGGCATGCCGCAAGCCAGGGCTGCCGCGCGAGCCGGCGGCGCGAAAGAATCGCTCATAGGTCATTCCCCTCCTGCCGCCCAGCCCGGGGTTGGGGCCTGTTTAGACACAGCTTTTGGCAAGAGAGGGGCAGCTTGGCAGGAGGATTGCGGCCATTGTCTGGCCCGGATAGGCTGGCCCCAACCATAATCACACAGGCAGGAAATGCTCATGACGATCGGCTATCGCCTCGCTGTGGCCATGCTGGCTCTCGCGTTCTCCACCACTGTAGCCTCTGCCGAAAACCTCGCGGACTTTTACCGCGGCAAGACAGTGCGCCTCGTCAATGGCGGCTCGGCAGGCAGCGGTTATGACCTTTATTCCCGAATGCTCGCGCCATGGCTTGAGAAAAAACTCGGCGCAACAGTCGTGGTGGAAAGCCGACCGGGCGCAGGCATGTTGATCGCCATGAACCACACCTGGAATTCGCCTCCTGATGGTTTGACGATTATGCTGGCACCTGGCGAGGGCGCCATTCTCGCCAAGCTGACAGACGAACCCGGTGCGCGCTTCGACCTGACGAAATTTCCCATTCTCGCGCGCGTCAACACTGCACCGCGCGTGCTGATCGTCAATCCCAAGCTGCCATGGGAAAAATTCTCCGACATGCTGAAATGGCCAAAGCCGGTTCAGATCGGCGCCAATGGCAAGACGGATGCAGCCGCCGATACATCCGCCGTGATGTGTCACGCGATGAAGATCGCCTGCAAGATCACCATCGGCTACCCCTCCTCCAAAGACTTCGCCCATGCTGTTGTGACAGGCGAGATGGATGCCACCGTCCTCGTCGAAGACAGTTCAGCGCGCTATGCAGAAGGCGGTCAGCTACGGGCGCTTGTCGTGATGGCGCGTGAGCGCTCCCACCTCATGCCGAATGTTCCCACCATCTTCGAAGCAGCCCCCGACCGCATGGATGCAGAAGCAACTTGGTGGATCGATTTTCGTGAAGATGTGCGCAAGATCGGCCGCCTGCTCATCGTGCCACCGGGGACACCTGACAACAAGGTTGAGCATCTGCGCAAGATCACGCGCGAGATCCTGACCGACAAGGAAGCCCTCGCTGAATTCGCAAAGAAGCAGCAGCCAGCGCTTTATGGCGACCCCAAGGACATGACAAGCTTGCTGCAAAGACTCGTCGGCAGCGGCCTGTCGGCGGAACGCGCCAAACAGGTCAAGCATGTCATCACCGAGAAGTTTTATTGATCAGCCCGCGCGCCCTTGCGCATTGAGCCTTTGCACAATGCGCTCGACGCGCTCGGCCGCTTCATTCACGGCTTCTGCCGCACGGCTTGAATAATCCTCGCGCAGCTTGCTGGCATTGTCACTGGCCGCGAGCAATTCCTGCACCTGCGAGTCCAGAACAGCAATCCGTCGGCCCGCTTCCATTTTTTCATCCGCAATGGCCAAGGCGGCCATGACGGTCAAACGCTGATCGCCAATCTCGCCAAAGGCCACGCGCAAATCGCTGATGCGCTTGTCGAGATCGGCGGCGAGGCCCTCAAGATGGGCCTCCTCCCCGTCGGCACAGGCCATCCGATAGACGCGCCCTGCAATGGTGACGGCCACCTGCCCCATGGATCAGGCCTCCTCAGGCTCGGTTGGGGGTTCATCCTCACCCAAAATGCCCCGGATCGTGGCGCTTGCCCGTTCCAGCCGGCGCTCAGCCTCCTGATGGGCGCTTTCCATCCGGTTGAGCCGGGTCATGGCCCCTTCAAGCTCGATGGCGAGCCGCGAGCGGTCATCCTGCATGATGGCCAGCTCTTCTTCGAGATCAACGCGCGCAGCATCGGCCTTGGCGCGCCGGTCAGCGGCAGCGTCAAGCTGGTCGAGTGCGGCTGAAAGCCGTTTCAGGGCTGTCGCGAGAGCGGCAGGAGTCGTCATGGAGGGTCAAGGCCTTCCGCAAGTTTGTTCCATTTGCGCGCAAGGCAGGGGAAGCGTCAACGCACTCCCCGCACCGTCCCACAGGTCATTGCCGCAAGGGGGAAGGATTTAGGCCAAATTGTCGTGGGAACACTGGCCGAGCGCGCTTTGACTCACGCGGGGCGAGTGTTATCAAGCCGCCAACCCTGACAAGCAACCGCGCCAGCCCTATCCGGGCGGCCCTTTCCAGAACGGGACCACAGCATGAGCGTTACCCATGCGGATATGGCAAATGCCATCCGAGCCCTCTCCATGGATGCGGTTGAGAAGGCCAAATCCGGCCATCCCGGCCTGCCTCTTGGCGCTGCCGATATCGCCACGGTGCTGTTCACCAAAGTTCTGAAATATGACATGGCCGATCCGCTCTGGCCGGATCGTGACCGCTTCGTGCTCTCCGCCGGTCATGGCTCCATGCTGATCTATTCGCTGCTCTATTTGACCGGCGAAAAGAACATGACCATCGAGCAGATCAAGAATTTCCGTCAGCTTGGCTCCAAGACTCCCGGCCACCCGGAAGTGCATCACACGCCGGGCGTCGAGACGACCACGGGTCCGCTGGGCCAAGGCATCGCAACGGCTGTCGGCATGGCCCTCGCAGAGCGCATGTTAAACGCGGAATTCGGCGATGTGGTCGATCACCACACTTATGTGCTGGCCTCGGACGGTGACCTGATGGAAGGCATCTCTCAGGAAGCCATCGCCATTGCCGGCCATTTGAAGCTCTCGCGCCTGATTGTCCTGCATGACGACAATGACATCTCGATCGACGGGCCGCTTTCGGTTGCTGATTCGGTTGATCAGGTGAAGCGCTTTGAAGCCTGCGGCTGGAATGCCGAGCGCATTGACGGCCATGACGCTGAAGCGATCCTTGCCGCGGTGAAGCGTGCGCAAACTTCCAGCAAGCCAAGCTATATCGCCTGCAAGACCATCATCGGCTATGGCGCCCCGACGCGCGCAGGCACGGCCAAGTCGCATGGCGAACCGCTGGGCGCGGAAGAAATCGCCGGCACCCGTCAAAAGCTTGGCTGGTCACATGAACCCTTCGTGGTGCCGCAGCCGATCCTCGATGCGTGGCGGGCGGCTGGAGCGCGCGGCGCGAGCACCCATGCTGAATGGAAGAAGCGCCTCGCTGCCAATCCGAAGCGTGAGGAATTCGAGCGCCGTAGCAAGGGCACGCTGCCTGCCTCCTTCACCCAAGCCCTTCTCGACTTCAAGAAAAAGGCTGCAGAAGATGGCAGCGAAGTCGCGACCCGCAAAGCCTCGGAAGCCGTCATCGCCGCGATCGCCCCGGCCCTGCCTGAACTCGTGACGGGCTCGGCCGATCTCACCGGCTCCAACAATACGAAAGTGTCCGCAACGCCCGCCATTTCGCCGGGCCATTATGCGGGCCGGTTCGTCCATTGGGGCATTCGCGAACATGGCATGGCCGCAGCCATCAACGGGATGAGCCTGCATGGCGGCTTGATTCCGTCAGGCGCGACCTTCCTTGTGTTTGCGGACTATATGCGCCCCTCGCTGCGTCTTGCGGCCTTGATGCGCACGCGCCACATCGAAGTCCTCACCCATGACTCGATTGGTCTGGGCGAAGATGGACCGACCCATCAGCCCGTCGAAACGCTGGCTTCGCTGCGCGCCATTCCAAACCTGCTCGTTTTCCGCCCTGCCGATCGCACCGAGACGGCGGAATGCTGGCAGCTCGCTGTCGAAGCCAAGTGGAGCCCTTCTGTTCTGGCCCTCACCCGCCAGAACCTGCCGCAAGTGCGCAAGAGCTTCACCGCTGACAATCTCTGTGCCAAGGGCGCTTATGAGCTGAGCCCCGCCAAGGGCGCTGCAAAGGTTTCCATCTTTGCCACCGGCTCGGAAGTGTCGATTGCGCTTGAGGCGCAAGCTCTGCTGGCGGATCGCGGGATTGCCGCGCGCGTTGTCTCTGTGCCCTGCATGGATCTCTTCCATGCGCAGGACGAGGCCTATCGCAAGACTGTGATCGGCTCGGCCCCGCTGCGCATTGCGGTGGAAGCAGCCGTGCGGCAGGGTTGGGATGAAATCATCGGGGAGAATGGCATCTTCATCGGCATGAAGAGCTTCGGTGAAAGCGGCCCTTACAAGAAGGTCTATGAACATTTCGGCATTACCGCTGAAGCGGTGGCAGAAGCTGCGCAGAAGCGCCTGTGATGATCGCCGCGCAAGCGGCCAAGGCATGAATGAAAGGAACGGGAAACATGGTGAAGGTTGCGATCAATGGCTTTGGCCGCATCGGCCGCAATGTGCTGCGCGCGATTGTTGAGTCTGGCCGCAAGGACATTCAGGTTGTTGCGATCAACGATCTCGGCCCGGTCGAGACCAATGCCCATCTGTTGCGCTTTGACAGTGTGCATGGTCGCTTCCCCCATGAAGTGAAGGTCAATGGTGACACGATTGATGTGGGCTTTGGCCCCATCAAGGTGACCGCCATCCGCAACCCCGCCGAATTGCCCCACAAGGCGCTTGGTGTCGATATCGCGCTTGAATGCACGGGCATCTTCACCTCCAAGGACAAGGCGAAAGCGCATCTTGATGCAGGCGCCAAGCGCGTGCTCGTCTCCGCCCCTTGCGATGACGCTGACCTCACGGTCGTCTATGGCGTGAACCACAACAAGCTGACCAAGGATCACCTCGTTGTCTCGAACGCGTCTTGCACGACGAACTGCCTCTCGCCAGTCGCCAAGGTGCTCAACGAAACCGTTGGCATCGAACATGGCTTCATGACGACGATCCATTCCTATACCGGCGATCAGCCCACCCTCGACACGATGCACAAGGATCTCTATCGCGCACGCGCTGCTGCGCTGTCGATGATCCCGACCTCGACGGGCGCCGCCAAGGCTGTCGGCCTCGTTCTGCCTGAACTCAACGGCAAGCTCGATGGCTCGGCCATCCGCGTGCCGACGCCGAATGTCTCGGTGGTCGATCTCAAGTTCCGCGCCAAAAGGGCAACGTCGAAGGACGAGATCAATGCCGCGATCAAGAAGGCTGCTGATGGCGAGCTGAAGGGCGTGCTGGGTTACACCAACCTCTCCAATGTCTCGATCGACTTCAACCATGACAGCCATTCGTCTGTGTTCCACATGGATCAGACGAAGGTCATTGATGGCAATTTCGTGCGCATCCTGTCCTGGTATGACAATGAGTGGGGCTTCTCGAACCGCATGGCCGACACGGCTGTCGCCATGGGCAAGCTCATCTGATCCTCTTTGTTCGGCGCGGCCTTCGGGCCGCGTCTTTTTATGTGAGGCCGGACTTTTCCGGACAGGACCATGGGTTTCCGTACACTTGATCAAGCGCCCGCCAAGGGCAAACGTGTTCTCCTTCGCCTCGACCTGAATGTGCCGATGGAGAGCGGCCGCGTCACTGATGCGACCCGCATCGACCGCGCCTTGCCGTCGCTGAATGATCTCATCAAGCTTGGCGCAAAGGTGATCGTGCTGTCGCATTTCGGTCGCCCGAAAAATGGTCCCGACAAAGAAAATTCACTTGAGCCCGTGGCAGCTGCTCTGTCGCAACATCTCAAGAAGCCCGTCGCCTTCGCTGCTGACTGCATTGGTGATGTAGCCGCCGCGGCCATTGCCAAGATGAGTGATGGCGATGTGCTCGTGCTCGAAAATACCCGCTTCCATAAAGGCGAAGAGAAGAACGATCCCGCTTTTGTGGAAGAACTCGCCAAGCTCGGCGATCTTTATGTGAATGACGCCTTCTCGGCTGCTCACCGCGCCCATGCCTCAACTGAAGGCGTCGCGCATAAGCTGCCCGCTTATGCAGGGCGCGGGATGCAGGCTGAACTCGAAGCGCTCGGCGCCGCACTCGAACAGCCCAAGCGGCCGGTCGCTGCGATTGTGGGTGGCGCGAAAGTATCGAGCAAGCTGGAACTGCTCGGCAATCTGACAAAGAAAGTCGATTTCCTCATCATCGGCGGCGGCATGGCCAATACTTTCCTTGCTGCAGAAGGCAAGGCCGTTGGCAAATCGCTTTGCGAAAAGGATCTGCTCGACACTGCCCGCAAGATTGTCGAAGAAGCGCGCGCATCGAAATGCGAAATCATCCTGCCGGTTGATGCAGTGGTGGCAAAGGAATTCAAGGCCCATGCGGCATCGCATGTCGTCAGCGTTGATCATGTCGGTGCGGATGAGATGATCCTCGATATTGGCCCGAAATCCGTTGCCAAGATCGAAGAACTGCTCGGCGCCACCAAGACGCTTGTTTGGAATGGCCCCTTCGGTGCCTTTGAAATGCAGCCCTTTGATGCCGGCACCAATGCTGTGGCCAAGGTCGCCGCTGCGCTCACAGATGGCGGCAAATTGCTTACCGTAGCCGGTGGCGGCGATACAGTGTCTGCTGTCAATCAGGCTGGCGTTGCGCAGCACTTCACCTATATCTCAACGGCCGGCGGCGCCTTCCTTGAATGGCTGGAAGGCAAAAAGCTGCCGGGCGTCGAGGCTCTTCAAGTCTAACGGAACACCATTAGCGGCATCATCCCGGAGGATTTCATGGCCCGCATCACGCTTCGTCAATTGCTCGATCACGCCGCCGAACATGGATATGGCGTGCCTGCCTTCAACATCAACAATATGGAACAGGCATTGGCCATCGGCGAAGCCTGCAATGCGCTGGATGCGCCCGTCATCATTCAGGCCTCACGCGGCGCGCGCGCCTATGCCAATGACATCATGCTCAAGCACATGATGGATGCGCTGACCGAAATGTATCCGCATATTCCGATCTGCGTGCATCTCGATCACGGCAATGTTGAAGCGACCTGCATGACCGCCATTCAGGCGGGCTTCACCTCGGTGATGATGGATGGCTCGCTGAAGGCTGACGGCACAACGCCTGCAGATTACGACTACAATGTGCGCGTGACGAAGAATGTCGTTGATATCGCGCATATGGGCGGCGTGTCCGTCGAAGGTGAGCTTGGCGTTCTGGGCTC
>CAZLBA010000118.1:8378-10045 GCA_964557555.1 uncultured Beijerinckia sp. | reverse complement strand
TTCTCGACATCGGCTGGATTTCCCGCTCCACCTTTCGGGGCTGCTCTGCTATCAGGACGCATGACCGACAAACGCTCCAACGACAAGGGCCGCCCGCGCAAGCCGGGTGGCGACAAATCTGGCCGCTCCTTCCGCAAGGAGGGTGGCCCCGGCCGCTCCGGACCGCGCAAGCCGCGTGAGGAGGGCGAGAAGCGCAGCTTCAAACCCCGTGAGGAGCGTGGCGAGCGTAGCTTTAAGCCGCGCGAGGATCGCGCTGAGCGCCCATTCCGCCCGCGTGAGGATCGTACCGGCGAACGTCCCTTCCGCAAGCGCGAAGACGGCGAGCGCTCTTTCCGGCCGCGTGAGGACCGTGGCGGCGAACGCAGCTTCCGCCCGCGTGAAGATCGTGGTGGTGAACGTCCTTTCCGCAAGCGTGAAGAGGGGCCGCGCTTTGGCGCGCGTGCGGGTGATGGCAATCGCCCCATGCGACGCAAAGCTCCTGCAAAGCCGTTGAGCAGCATTCGCACGGTTGAACGTGCCGAGGGTGAAGAGCGCATCGCCAAGGTGATGGCGCGTGTTGGTCTTTGCTCGCGTCGGGACGCAGAGGCCTGGATTGCGCAAGGCCGTGTTGCGGTGAATGGCAAGGTGATTGACTCGCCTGCCCTCAATGTCGGCCCGAAAGATCGCGTCACGGTTGATGGCGTGGCGCTTGGGCCGCGGGAGCGCACGCGCCTGTGGCTCTTCCACAAGCCGCGCGGTTATGTGACGACCTCGCATGATCCTGAAGGTCGCCCCACGATTTTCGATGTGCTGCCGAGCGATCTGCCGCGCGTTGTCACCATTGGCCGCCTCGACATCAATACTGAAGGCCTGCTGTTGCTGACCAATGATGGCGGACTGGCACGTTTGCTGGAGCTGCCTTCAACCGGCTGGCTGCGTCGCTACCGCGTGCGCGCGCATGGTGAGACGGATCAAGCGCAGCTTGATACACTGCGCAAGGGCATCACGGTTGATGGCATAGATTATCAAGGCATCGAAGCGAGCCTTGATCGCGTGCAGGGTGCCAATAGCTGGCTTACACTTGGTTTGCGTGAAGGCAAGAACCGCGAAGTCAAGCGCGTCCTTGAAACGCTCGGCCTTGATGTGAACCGTCTCATCCGTCTCTCTTACGGCCCGTTCCAGCTCGGTGAATTGGCTGAGGGCGCTGTTGAGGAAGTGAAGACGCGCATTCTGAAGGATCAGCTGGGCGATGCTCTGGCGCGCGAAGCAGGTGCAGATTTCGATGCGCCTATTCTGGAGCGCGAAGAGGATGACACGCTTGTGCGCCGTCCGCGCTTTGAAGATCGTCGCCCCCAGCGTGACGAAGAGGAAGAAGAGCGCAAGCCGCGTGAGAAGCCCGCACCGCGTGCGCGCAAACATGTCTCCACCTTGCGTGAACAAAAGAGCGAGGGCGCTGCCAAGGGGCCGCGCAAGCGCATTGAGCGTCAGGAAACCGCTGACCGTCGCGGTCGCGCCGTGAAGGTTGAGCGCGTCGTGCCTGCAGGCAAGAGCGAAGAGACCGGCACGCGCAATGCACGCCGCTTTGCTGCTGAGCGCAGCCCGCGCCGTGATGACGGTGAGCGCCGCGAACGCAGCTTCCGTCCGCGCGGTGAGCGCAATGAACGTGGTGGCGAGCGCCCCTTCCGCAA
>CAZLBA010000118.1:0-8278 GCA_964557555.1 uncultured Beijerinckia sp. | reverse complement strand
CGCCCCTTCCGCAAGCCGCGTGAAGATGGCGAACGCAGCTTCCGCCCGCGCGAGGATCGCGCGCCGCGTGGTGAGCGCACATTCGAGAAGCGCGATGGCGGCTTCAAGGGCAAGCGCGATTTCAAACCGCGGGGTGATGGTCCAAGAAGTCCGCAAGGTGATCGCCCGCAAGGTGGGCGTGGCCGTCCGAGCGGCGGGCGTCCCTCTGGGGATCGTCCGCGTGGTGGACCGGGTGGCAAGCGCCCCGGCGGTCCGCGTCGGGATCGCTAACCAATCATGCGCATCGTCGGTGGCACGTTGCGCGGGCGCAGTCTGAAAGGGCCGAGCACATCTTCTGTTCGGCCTACTTCAGACCGTTTGCGCGAAGCTCTCTTTAATGTGCTGGCCCATGCCTATGATGATGCCTGCGATGGCGCGCGGGTGATTGATCTTTTCGCCGGCACTGGCGCGCTTGGCATTGAAGCCATCTCGCGCGGTGCGCGTTTCACGCTTTTTGTTGATGACAGCACCGAAGGCCGCGCGCTTGTGCGCGAAAATACTGAAACACTCGGCCTGGGAGGCGTGACGAAAATCTTTCGGCGCGATGCAACCAAGCTCGGCCAGATGCCGCCGCAAGAGCCTTTCACATTGGCTTTTCTTGATCCGCCCTATGGCAAGGGACTCGCTGAACCTGCCCTTATGGCCCTTCGCGATGGTGGATGGCTTGTGAAAGGCGCGCTTTGTCTTGTCGAAGAAAGTGCGGATACCAAGCTCGCTTGGCCGGATGGTTTCAGCGAGCTTGAACGACGCGACTATGGCGACACGCAGGTTGTGTTCCTGCGCGCCGACTAATCATTCCATGCGCAGGATCGGCTTGATGGCGCGGCCATGTTCCGCATCATCGAGCGCCTGATTGATCTCATCGAATTTGTAAAAGCGCACCAGCTTGTCGAAGGGGAAGAGCCCCTTCATGAAAAACTCCACCAGACGCGGGATGAAGAGATCAGGCACGCTATCGCCCTGCACGATGCCGCGCACGGAACGGCCCCGCATCATGGAAGCCAGAATATTCACGGGCACGGTTTGCTGCGGGCCTTTATTGGCGATGAGGCCGCATGTACCAAGTGGCCCAACGCAATCAATCGCCTGCGTCGCGACCGCATCAACCGCGGTTGTATCGAGACTGTAATCAACGCCGCGGCCCGTCTCCGCCATGATGATAGCCAGCGCGTCTTCCGATTTGCCATTGATGATATGCGTCGCGCCCAGATCGCGCGCGAGCAATAGACGTTCTTCCACGACATCAATCGCGAAAATTTTTGAAGCGCCCGCAATGCGGGCTGCCATGATAGCTGCGAGACCAACCGCCCCTGTCCCAAAAACAGCGATGGTTTGGCCGGGGCGCAGGCCGAAGGAATTCAGCACGGCGCCAGCTCCTGTCTGCAGGCCGCAACCCAATGGGCCTAGCAGTTCAAGGGGCGCGTCCTTACGCACCTTGATGGCGTTGCGTTCATTGGCCAGCGCATGTGTCGCGAAAGAGGATTGGCCGAAGAAATTGCCATGCACGGAGGCATGATTGCAGGTGATGGTGGTTGAACCATCAAGCCGCTTGCCGCCGAAACAGACTTCGCGCACCTCATAGCAATAGGCAGGCTTGCCACTGACGCAGGTGGGGCAGCGCCCGCAGGAATCAAAAGTCAGCACAACATGGTCGCCAGGCGCGAGCTTGCGCACATTGGCACCAACCTTTTCGACAATGCCCGCGCCTTCATGGCCGAGCACGATGGGGCGCGGGGAAAGGCCCGGCACCATGGCGACCTTGATGTCTGTATGGCAAATGCCGGTTGCGACTATGCGCACCAAAATCTCATCCGCACGCGGCTCATCAATCGCCACGCATTCAATCGGCATGGAGAGTTGATGGTCTCGCAACACGGCTGCACGCATATTCATCCTGTCACCCCTTGGCGGATGGCTCCGCTTGTTCCTGCAATTTGCGGCGGATGATGCGACGCACAGCGCTCACGGCCCGATCCGCTTCCAGATTGACGAGTATGCCGCCATCGGGGTCCGTGTCGATCATTTTTTGCTGGTCGCGCAGAATGACTGCATCTTCATCAAAGGCTGTCTTGTTCAATCGGCGCAGCAGATCACCTGTTGCGGGATCGTCAATGCACATGCGCCGGCAGATCGACCAGAAATAATGTGTCGTGCGCTCGGTCTCAGGCGTCAGATGATTGATGACGACATGATGCACGAGATCGGGATCATCTCGCTTCCCAGTCGGGCAAGCCTCGATGCGGATATGGATGTGGTTGGGCGGCAGATAAGCTATGTTCTGAAAGCGGTCGATATTGCCGTCAAACTTGCGCATGGTACGGAAGATGGGTGCAGGTTCGACATTCGGCATCTCGCGTCGCGCGCGCACAATGTCGCCCTCCTGCGTGACGATGAGCGGATTTTCCTGAATGCCGCTGGATGCGAGCGTCGTCTTGTGCACAAAGGTGAGATGTGTGAGATCCAGCAGATTATCAACGATCAATTGCCAATTGGCTTCAAGATGATTGTAATCGCACTCCGCCGCCCAAGCCGGATCGCTGTTTTCGAAGAAGTCGTGAATGAGCGAAGGATCAGCCTTATCCGCTTCTCCAATCCAAACATAGACAAGATTATTGCGCTCGGTGACCGGATAAGCGCGCGTGCCAAACCCGTTCGGGATCGTTTGTTGCGCCGGAATCAGCGTGCAACGGCCATTCGGCGCAAAGCGCAGACCGTGATAGCCGCATTCAATATCATCGCCCATCAGCTGACCTTTGGAGAGCGGATATTTGCGATGCGGGCAACGATCCTCCAAGGCCGCCACCGCACCGCTTTGGGTGCGATAAAAGACGATCGGCTCGCCGCAAATCCAGCGCATCAAGGGGTCGCGCGAAATCTCGCGGCTGCGCGCGCTGACATACCACTGGTTGCGCAGAAATGATGATGCGGCCATGCGCTCCTCCCCTCTTCATTGCTGCCTATTTTGCAGGGGGAGCGGAATAGGGCCAAGCGCTTTTTCGCGCCCGGCCCTCGGCCTTCACGCAGCCTTGCCGCCCTTCGCCATCGCGTTCCAGACACGCGTAGGCGAGAAAGGCACATCCATATGGTGCACACCGGTTGTGCGGATCGCGTCGATGATCGCATTGGCAAGGGTTGGCACGGAGCCGGTGGTGCCAGCTTCACCCACACCTTTCACGCCGAGCACATTATTGGGCGAGGGGATGGGGCGATCATAAAGTGCGAGATCCTTCAAATCATCGGCGCGTGGCATGCAGTAATCCATGAAGCTTCCGGTCAGCATTTGACCATTCTGGTCATAGATACAGACTTCGCCCATGACCTGACCGAGCCCTTGCATGATGCCGCCATGCACCTGCGCTTCAGCCAGAGTGTGATTGATGATATTGCCGCAATCATCAACACCCGTATAGCGCATGATCTCGACTTGGCCGGTGTCGGCATCAACCTCCACTTCAGCGACATGAGCGCCAGTCGGGAAGGACCGGCAGGGCGGACCGGCATATTGCGTGTCGAGATCACTGACGCCGTTCTTGGCATAGATCTTCGACAATTCGAGCAGGCCGACTTTCAGGTCCGTGCCGGGCACGCTGAAATTGCCATCCTTGAACTCGATGTCCTGCGCACCAACTTCGAGATGTTTGGCAGCGAGCTCGCGGCCCTTCTTCACCACTTCCTGCGCAGCAAGGAAAAGTGCACCGCCATGTGACATCAGCGAGCGTGAACCAATCGTGCCATCACCCCGCAGCCATGGACCATCAGGATCAGAGAAGCGAAGCGTCAGTTTTTCCGGATCAATGCCGAAGACATTGCCGACAATCTCCGGATAGGTCGTCTCATGCCCCTGCCCTGAGGGACCAGACACTGTATAGAGGACCGGATTGCCGCTCTCACCGAATTTGATGGCGACTTCTTCAACCGGGCTACCACCACCGCCAGCAGGCTCAACGAACACGCTACACGCAATGCCGCGCAGCTTGCCACGCGCTTTCGACTCTGCACGACGCTTTTCAAAGCCTGCCCAATCAGCATGTTTCACGACATCCTCAAGCAAGCCCAATGGGTCGCCACTGTCATATTCAGAACCCGTAGGCGTCTTATAGGGGAAGGCTGAAGCTGGGATGACATTGCGGCGGCGAATGTCGATACGGTCAATACCCATCTCGCGTGCTGCTTCATCGACAAGGCGCTCGACGAGATAGCTGACATTGGGACGCGCCGCACCACGATAGGCTGTTGTGGGCGTTGTATTCGTCAGCACGATGCGATGCAGACCATAGACTGTCGGGATGGTGTAGAGATTGACGATATGGAAGGACGGCGGCAGCGTATTGATGAAGGGGCCAGGATTGGACAAATAGCCGCCTGTATTGACGATCCATTCGACGCGAAGGCCAATGAACTTGCCCTCCTTGTCGAGCGCTAACTCACCATACATTTTTGCCGCACGACCGTGATGGTCGGACAGGAACGTTTCCGAGCGTGTGGAGACCCATTTCACCGGACGTCCAACTTTCTTGGCCGCCAGCAACAACGAGCAATATTCCGAATAGGCTTCGCCGCGAATGCCGAAGCCGCCGCCCACATCATGCGCATGCACGCGCAGTTTTTCTTCTGGCAGGCCCATGCCGTCGGCAAGGCCGTGGCGCATCATAGTCAAGCCTTGCGAGGGGCAATAAAGATCATAGACATCTTTCTGCGCATCATAGCAGCCAATCGCCGCCTTCGGCTCCATGGGATTACCGACGATACGCGGCGCATCAACCACAAGCTTCGTGACATGTGCAGCCGAAGCAAAGACCGCGTCTGTCTTATCCTTCGCACCATATTCGAAGTCAAAAACGAGATTGCTGTCCATGTCAGGATAGAGCAGCGGGGCGCCAGGCTTCAGCGCATCTTCTGCATCAACCACTACCGGCAGATCGCGATAGTCCACAACAATGCGCTCGGCCGCGTCCTGCGCAATGGCAGCACTTGTCGCAACGACAAGCGCAACTTCCTGACCAACATAACGCACACGCGTTTCAGCCATCACTTCGCGATGCACATTGCGCAGCTGCATCCCGCCTTTTCCGGGATATTTCACAATCACAGGGGCCGGACCAAAGCCTGCCTCCTTGGTGTCCTTGCCTGTAAGCACGGCCAGCACACCCGGCATGGCAAGAGCCTCACTGGCATCAACGCCCAGCACTTCGGCATGGCCGCGATCTGAGCGCAGGAAATAGCCATAGACCTGATTGGGAAGATTCCAGTCCGACGTGTAACGCCCCCGGCCCGTGATCAAACGAAGATCCTCGCGCCGTCCGTGAAACTTGCCGCTCATGCGCATTTGCTCCCACAAAAATCGTGGAGCCATTTTGACCATGGCTTGAGGGCGTGGCGCAAGGGCCTAACCGAGCCAGTCCTTCAGGAAACTCATGCCAAAAGCGCCGGGAGCCAACGTCACAGTCGCCCATACAAGCGCGGAGGACCAGTTGGCGAGCTGGAAGGGCAGCGAGGACATGCGTGAGGCACCGGCAGCCAGCGGGACGACCGCGCGCAGAGGCCCGAAAAACCGGCCGACAAAGACCCCCAACGCGCCCCATTTCTCAAACAGCTCATGCGCGCGTGGGACAAGTTCGGGTTTGCGCGAGAGTGGCCACATGGAGGTAATCTGCGCGTGAAAGTGATAGCCCAACCAATAGGAGAGCCAGTCCCCCAGCGCTGCCCCCAAAGCAGCGGCTGCCCAAATGGGCCAGAAATCCAGCCCGCTCGCGCCGATCAAGGCGCCAATGCCCCATAAAAGCACTGTTGCTGGCATCACGAGCGAGATCAGGGCCAGCGACTCACCAAAAGCCAAGAGGCAAACAATGGGCGCTGCCCATTCGTGATGCTCGCGCACAAAGTCGAGAACCGTGGTGACAAATGTATCCATGCCTCACCGCACGATCGTCAATCGTTCGGCCGCGCGGGTGATGCCGGTATAGAGCCAGCGATGACGGTGTTCGCGGAAGGCATAGCTTTCATCAAACAACACGACCTCATCCCATTGCGAGCCTTGCGCCTTATGCACGGTGAGCGCATAGCCATAATCAAACTCATCCGAGTCCTTGCGCAAGGCAAAGGGGATCTCTTCCTCACTCTCAAAGAATGCAGGAAGAACACCCACGCGCACGGCTTTCCGGCCCAGATCATCCTCCGGCACAAGGCTCATACGCAGCTTATTACGGCGCATGGCCGCTGTAGTCTTCACTTTCCAGAGACTGCCATTCAACAAACCTTTGGTGCGGTCATTCCGCAGACAGACGAGCTTGTCGCCCGCCTCTGGCAAAGGCTGCGTGAAGCCGAATAATTCGCGCATGCGGCGATTATAGTTGCGCCGCGTGCGATTGCGTCCGACCAGCACCTGATCGGCCTTCGTCACGGCGACAGAATCGATATCGTGCTTGGAGATGACGCGGGCCGCGCCAAAGTCGCCATAGTCCAGCGTACCGCCTTCGCGCACCCGCATTGAGAGGCGAACGATGGGATTGTCTTGCGCCTGACGATGTACATCGGTCAGCATCACATCGGGCTCTGCCTCTGTAAAAAAGCCGCCGCCTTTCACGGGTGGCAATTGAGCCGGATCGCCCAATACCAAAACCGGCTTGCCGAAAGACAAAAGATCTCGCCCCAGCTCTTCATCAACCATCGAACATTCGTCAATGACGATGAGGCTCGCGGTAACCACCGGGCTCTCGTCATTCAACACAAAGCTTGGCTCTTCAGAGTCAAGATCGCGCGGGCGATAGATCAGGCTGTGAATGGTGCGGGCATCCTTGCAGCCTTTCGACCGCATGACGAGGGCGGCCTTGCCAGTGAAAGCGCCGAAGCAGACTTCGCCGTCAATATCCTCTGCCAGATGGCGCGCCAAAGTCGTCTTGCCCGTGCCGGCAAAGCCAAACAGGCGGAAGACCTGCGGGCGGCCACGTTTGAGCCAGGCCGAGACCTCGCTGAGCGCCTTATCCTGCTGGGGCGACCACGCCATGACATATCATCCCTGCGACCCGCCCCTTGTTCGCACAGCAAGGCCAGCGGCGCAATGAAGTCAGATGGACTCGCTTTGCTGCTCGGCCCGCATCAGGCGACGCGTGACCTGAAACAGCACATGCCCATCCTCGCTGATGCGCAGTGGCGAGCGTTTGTAGCGCTCGCTGATCACGCGCATCAGCTCATCCAGCAGGTCCTCGTCGAGCTGGCGCGCAATGGCAAGATCCACATGCCCCATACCAAGTGCGCGATCGAGCCCGGCGCGGAATTTCAGCATCTCGTCCTGCCGATCAAGGATCAAGGCCCGCCAATATTGCGCATGGTTGAAAGAGACAAGACGCAGGTCTTGATGAGCAAGGCCGGTGCGCTCCTCATATTGCCGGTAGAGGAAATCAGTCACGACGGGAAAGCACCAGAGCGCCAGCTCCCGTTGCCGCTTGGCAAGATCTTCCGGGGTCACGCGGACCTCCCATGAACGAATCAAAAACGAATGCGCAAAGAATCGCACAAATCCCGCAAACCCCAAAGCTCTGCGCCTTGCTAAACGGGCCCTCCCGCGCAATGCTGGCCGCAAAAGGCAAAGGGAGACGATGATGCGCGACTGGATGAAATTGATCCCCGAAGAGGAGCTTCGCTTTTATAAAAAGGCAGGCTTTTTGGGTGAGCTGAAGCCCGGCCATCGCGCTGCGCTGATCGTGGTTGATGTGACCATGGGCTTTTGCGGCTCGAAGGGCGCGACGCTTGATCAGGCGGTCGCGGAATATTCCACCGCCTGCGGGCCAGCAAGCTGGGTCGCGATGCCAAAGATTGCCGAACTCATCGCACTCTTCCGCACGCTGAAGCTGCCGATCATCTATTCGCTGAGCGATCTTGATGCTGTGCCCTTCACGGGCAAGGCCACCAAAGGTGTGCGCACAACAACGCCTCCGGGCTTTAACGACTTCCCAGCCGATATTGCACCGCGCGAGGGTGAATATGTGCTGCCCAAAACGAAGGCCTCCGTCTTCTTCCAGACGCCGCTCAACGCCTATCTCGTGAAGCAGGGCGTTGATACGCTGATTTACTGCGGCGTATCGACGTCAGGTTGCGTGCGTGCCTCTGTGGTTGATGGTTTCTCAAATGGCTATCAAACCATCGTCGTTGATGAAGCTTGTTTTGACCGCTCGCAATTTGCCCATGCCGCAAATCTCTTCGACATGAATGCAAAATATGCCGCCGTTGTTTCGCTTGAAGA
>CAZLBA010000117.1:0-10192 GCA_964557555.1 uncultured Beijerinckia sp. | reverse complement strand
ATGTCTGACAATGCAGCTTGCTGCGCAGTCTTTTGCACAATTGCAGGACGCTGCGCAGCGCCTGCGCCGCTGGTTATTTGATGATGCGTTGCCGCGCTGGTCGGTACAGGGTGTTGATCAGCAAACCGGTGCGTTTTTAGAGGCACTGTCTCTTGAAAATGGTCGTCCAGTTCAATTGCCTCATCGCGCCTTTGTTCAGCATCGACAGATTTATTCCTTGCTTGAGGGGCAGCGGCTTGGTTGGTCGGGCGATGCGCTATCCATTTCTGAACATGCGCTCGGCTGGTTTTTTAGATACTTTCTTGGCGAGAACGGATGCTGGGTTCATCTCGTCGATTCGAAGGGTCAATGTCTCGACCCTACAACGGATCTTTATGATCAAGCCTTTGTCCTTTTTGGTTGCGCTGCGGCTGCACGGGCGTTGCCTGCCAAAGCGCAGCGGCTCGAAATCGTCGCACGTGATCTTGTTGCGGCGTTATCAGTTCATCACCGCAACACCGCCGGCGGCTTTCATGAGGCGGATGCATGGAGCAGGCCGCGTCGTGCCAATCCGCACATGCATCTCCTCGAAGCGTTTCTCGCCTGGGAAGAGGTCAGTGATGACCCGCTCTGGTCAGAGGCAAGCGATGCATTGATCGCGCTGGCCCAGCGTCGTTTGATTGATCCACACAGCGGTGTCTTGCGCGAATTTTTTGATGCCGAGTGGCAGCCATTCCCTGGAGATCTTGGTCGTCAGATCGAGCCCGGACATCATTTTGAGTGGGCCTGGCTGTTGCAGCGTTGGGCTGTCTCGCGCGCCGATCCGCAAGCCAGCCGTGTCGCGCGTAGGCTCTTTGATATCGCTGCACAGTATGGCATGTGTCCGCAACGCAAGGTTGCTGTGCTGGAGCTGAACGATGATTTCAGCTCACGGCAGCCTCTTGCGCGTTTGTGGGGGCAAACGGAATGGCTAAAAGCTGCTTTGGTTTTAGCCGAAGCTTCCGAGGGCGATCGGCAAGCCAGCTATCTTGAGTCAGCCGTCAGGGCAGTTGCAGCTTTGGAGCTTTATCTCAATGCTGCACCGGCAGGATTGTGGCGCGACAAGATGCGGGAAGATGGCAGCTTTGTTGAAGAACCCGCGCCAGCAAGTTCTCTTTATCACATCACCTGCGCCATTAGCGAGCTCGATGCTGTGGTGAAGCGACTATCTATCTGATGGGCACACAGTGCCCTGTGGTGGCAAATAGGCGAGGCCAGCTGTGATGCTGGTTTTACGCAGCGGCGGTGTGGCGCGAAGTGTCACGCGCTCAGTCACGGGACATAGGCCGAGATCTTGACGCAGCAGAGATGTTGCATCGCTTGGATAGACCGCAACAGCGCCACTCTCCTTGCAGCTTTCCGGCAAACCTGTCGGCCGCCAGCCTTCGGCAATGGTCACATGACCCGGCAACCAAAGCACGCCTGAGGGGCCGATCTTGCGTTCAGCAATGATGACACAGGTGAGGGGGGCCTTGCTTCGCTCTGCCCAGAAGCGTTGCGTTTCTTGGGCCAGCTCCTTCAGATTAAGCGAATAAGCTGCAAGCGGTTTGCCGATCATGACGGCAACCAGAAGATAGAGCGTCAGCCCGCCGAATATAACGCCCGACAATATGGCGCTGAGCTTTGCTGTAGAAAGGTTGTTTTGGCCTTCTCCATAATGGCCAGCTGGAAACAGGACCGCGAGGCCGATGGCAGTTGAGGAGGCCAGAGGTAGCACCCAGAGCGGCTTGATGACCTGCACCGTGATGACTGACATAACGATCAGGATCATGAGAGGCATAAAAGCGAGGGCGAGCGCGATGAGGCGATGATAGGACCCTGTCGTTAATTCATCTTGCGCACGGCGACGTGCGGTGAACATCAAGATCAGGCCCGGCACGATGAACAGCGTGAAGATGCCAACGAGAAGATTGACGCCGCTGGCATTGAGCAAGGAGAGATCCGTAATCTTCTCATTACCGAGCGCACGCCCCACGCTGCTCCAGCCCGTTTTCTGCAACCACAGGACATGTGGGAGCAGGATTGCAATGAAGATAGCGCCGGAGACATAGCTGGCCGGATGGTGAAAAGCGGGACGGAAACGCGGTACGGCCAGCCCCAATGCCAATAGTGTCACCAGCACAAAAGCGATCTCATATTTCGTGATCATGCCAAGGCCGGCCAGCAGGCCGAGCAGAATAGCATCACGCCAGCGGCGCTCTTCCAGAAACAGGAGACCGAAATAGAAAGCGCCGGACCAGAAGGGAGCCAGCATGGAATTGTGATTGATCTGGATCGCGTAGATCGTTGCAGCCGGGCTTGCGAGATAGAGCGCAACAGCCAGGGCCGCCGTCTGATGCGAGGCAAAGAGCCTCGTCGTCTTCCACACAAAAAGGGCCGTGATGGCAACGGTGATCTGGCTTAGCAGCATCAGCGACAGAATGGGGGGCAGCGGGACATGCAGCGCCAGATCCATGATCCAGCTCGCCAGCGGCGGATGCTTGGAATAGCCAAGCATCCATTCACGTCCCCAATAAGCTGCTTCAAGCGAGTCAGAATGCAGATTGCCGAAGAGAACAAGCGGCCCAAGCGACCACAGGATGAGTTGGAGAGCGACAGCAAAGATCATCGGTTCCAGACCGAAGATCTGTTCGCGACGCAGGCTGCCCATATAGCTCATGGCTGACTCATCATGCCCGGTTGGCGAGGAACCATTGATAAGTATCCGCGAGGCCTTTTTCCAGTGTGATGCTGGGCGACCAGCCAAGGGCCAGAATATTGCGCGAGTCCATCACTTTGCGCGGGGTGCCATCTGGTTTGGTCGTGTCGAATTCCAACGCCCCGCCAAAGCCAACGACCTTGCAGATGGTCTGTGCCAAATCGCGAATGGTAACCTCGCTGCCAGTGCCGCAATTGATGTGGTCATAGCCATCATAGTGGTCGTGGCAGAAGATCACGCCGCGGGCGAGATCATCGACATGGAGAAATTCACGCAGCGGCGTGCCGGTCCCCCATACGCTGACAGAGGTTGCGCCAGCCAGTTTGGCTTCATGCACTTTGCGCATCAGGGCGGGAATGACATGGCTGCTCATCAGGTCGAAATTGTCGTTCGGCCCATAGAGGTTGCAAGGCATGACCGAGATGTAGCGCCGGTTATATTGCCGACGATAGGCCTGACAGAGCTTGATGCCGGCGATTTTCGCAATGGCATACCATTCATTGGTCGGCTCAAGCGGCCCCGTCAGGAGCGAATCTTCGGCGATCGGCTGGGGGGCGAATTTTGGATAGATGCAGGACGAGCCGAGGAAGACCACGCGATCAATCTCGGCCAGATGCGCGCCATGGATCAGATTCATTTCAATGGCGAGATTGTCGTAAAGGAAGTGAGCGGGCTGCGTGGAATTGGCGTGAATGCCGCCGACCTTGGCTGCGGCCACGATCACCGATTGCGGCTTCTTGGCTTTCAGCCATGCATGGGTTGCGCTTTGGTCGCGCAAATCAACCTCATCGCGCGAGACCGTCAGGACTTCATCGCCGAGCGCCTGCAAATGACGCATGATGGCTGACCCTACCATGCCGCGATGGCCTGCGACGAAGATCCTGCGCTTTGACATAGAGGGCTGCTCCATTGCGGCCGGCATGAATCAAAAAGGGACGGCAAAGCCGTCCCTCGTGGTACTGCATCGAAACTCGCTTTGAAAGCGGGGCGATTACTCGCTGCGGTCGTCCGCTCCCTTGCGCTGTTCGGCGCGCGCCCGGCGCGCTTCGGCGGAAGTCTGCCCCGCCTCGACAGCCTTTTCTGGGAAGCGCGAGAAAAAGCGATTTTCTGGCTTGGCCAGCTTGCCGCCCTTGCGACCGGCCTTGGCTGCGAATTGATGATCCTGCGAGAACGCCCGCTTCTCCGGTGGGACGGCTCGCCCACCCATCGCGGCAATTGCCCGGCGACGCTCTGGAGAAAGCGCGGCGAGACCGCGCTTGCGCTTTGGCTGTTCCTCGTTGCCTGACATGGTTCAACACTCCGATTCCAAACTGACAAATAGCTGAATATTTGCATTCAATATATCTAATACGCGCAAGCTCTTATCATTTTCGCGTAAAATTACGCTTGCAACATGCTGTATTGCGAAAAAGTGATCATACAGTTTTCATCGTCATTTCGTTGATTTGCGAGCCCGATCCGTGCCTTTGCGAGCCATTCTCGACGCTGTTCGGCATAAACCAACACGAAATCAGCCAGTTTCGTCCAAATCCACGCGTTTGGGCGCAAGCCGCGGCACGCGGGATGGACAGCTTGTGTCCATTACGCTGGGAAGCGTCGGTCTCGACTTCGTGAGCGGATCAGCCGGGTCCTGGAGCTTGCCGCAAGGGCCGGCGATGGCGCTGCTCATCTGCTTGAAAGGAGAAGCTTTTTATACCTCGTCGCAGGTCAGTTTTGCGCTTGGCCCACAAGCGACAGGTCTGTGGCTTCCTGCCCATTCTGGCACGTTGCTGGTGGGCGCCGGTGGGCTGGTGGTTCGCGTGACCTTGCCTGAGACGATGGAGTTGCGAGATCTTCCACAAGAAGCCCGCTTCGAGCATCTGCGTCGTCTGCTGGTCCATCTGGCGGGTCTCTATCTGGAGGCAAGGGATGCGGCGCCTGCCGATGCGCTGGGTGAGGCTTATGGGGTGCTGATTTGTGAGGCCGTGCGGGCTGATCTCGCGCGGACACAGTTGAACCAGGATCTGGGGCGTGAGCAAGTCTCAACGCGCTTCTCGCAAGCCAGAGAATATATCCGCGCGCATTTGTTCGAGCGTATTCGCCTGAGCGATCTGGCGCGTGTGTTGAAGGTCAGTCCTCGCACCGTGCAGCTGATTTTTGCGCAGGAGGCCGGCCAGTCGCTCACGCGCTATGTCACCCGCATGCGACTTGAGGAAGCCCATCAAAGATTGCTGCAGGCCGATCCGCAGATCAATGTGACGCAGATTGCGCTTGATTGCGGCTTCAATCATGCCGGCCTCTTCAGCGCAGCCTATCGCCGTGCCTTTGGGGAATTGCCGCGTGATACTTTGGCACGCGCCCGCAGAGGTGCGTCGGGTGAGAAAGGGCCTGAGTCTTTGCCGATTGCGAGTTAGGCCAGCCTTTGACCGCCAAGAGCCTCACGGATGGCGCTGCGCAGATCCTCTTCCATGAAAGGCTTGCCGAGTACGATGTCGAAGCCCGCCTGCTTGGCGCGTTCCACTTCCTCATCCAGAACTTGCGCCGTCAGCGCAATGAGGGGTAAGCGCGCTTTCGGCAAAGGCATGGCGCGCAGGCTTTGTGCAGCACGCAGGCCATCCATCACCGGCATTTGGACGTCGAGGATGATGAGGTCATAGTCTTTCGTCTTTATGGCCTCGATGGCTTGCAGGCCGTTTTCGGCCTCATCAACTTTATGTTCGTGCTTGCTCAACATCAGTCGCAGCAACATGCGCGACGAGGGAGCGTCATCTGCAATCAGGATGGACAACACCCCAAAATCGCCTGCCATTTCACGCGGCGGGATTGTTTTGACTTCGCGCTCGACAGCGGGTGAGAAAGGCAAATCAACGCAGAAAACAGTGCCGCCACTGTCACGATTGCGGAAGCTGATCTGCCCGCCCATCAGATTGACGAGGCGACGCGTGATGGCAAGGCCAAGGCCGGTGCCGGCTGCGCGCAGCTGCCCCTCATTGGAGGCTTGCTCAAAGGGCTCGAAAATGCGCGCACCAACGGATGCGGGAATGCCATCACCCGTATCTGCCACTTCAAACAAAATCCGCTCGCTCTTCAAGCTCACATGCAGGTCGATATTTCCCTTATGCGTGAATTTTGCAGCATTGCTGATGAGGTTTAGCAAAATCTGTTTGAGGCGTCGTTGATCTGCATTGATACGCTCAGGCACCTCCTCTGCAACAGCGCAGGTAATCGTGATTGGCTTGTCCTTGGTGAGGACCTGCGCCGTCTGGATCAATTCATTGACGAGATTGCGAACCGTGATCGGCGTTAGATGCAAGGTGACCTTGTCAGCTTCAAGGCGTGTGAAATCGAGGATGTCATCGACAATGTCGAGCAGATGGCGGCAGCTGTCAGAGATCAGGGCCGTGATCCGATTGCTTTCATCATCGACATGGTTCTTGCGCAGGAGTTGCGTGAAGCCATTGATGGCATTGAGCGGCGTGCGCATCTCATGGCTCATCGCCGCAAGGAATGAGGATTTGACCTTGGCCGCGCGCTCGGCAATGGCAGCCAGTTCTTCCATGCGTTGCGCCTGTGCTTCCACCTGACGCGTGCGCTCGACCAATGCCTCCTCGCGCAGGCGTGACTGGGTGATATCAGCGCCGTAAAGAACGGTCTCGCCCACCGGGGTCTGGCTGCTTTCAATGCGCAGCCAGCTCTTGTCATCAAACTGGATTTCATTCTGGCGGGTCTGCTCGCCAGTCCTCACAGCAATGGCACGTTGCGCGAGAAAGCTTTCCATCCGCGCGAGATCCTGCATTGCGCCACCCTTGGAGAACCAGTTGGCAAAAGATTTATTGAAGGCCGCCAGCCGTCCCTCTTCATCATAGATCGCAAAACTATCTTTCATGGCGTCAAGTGCAGAGGCGAGGCGCGTTTCAGCGGAGACTGCGCGCAGCTCGTTACGGCGACTGACATTGATCGACCACAGCAGAATAGCGCCCGTCACGATGATGATGGCCGAGATCACGAAGCCCAGAACATAAAGCTCCAGTTCCTGCTCGCGTGCCTTGCTCTCAATTCCACCACGCAAATAGCTTGCAACCGCAATCAGCGGCAGGTTGGGCATTCGAATGAAATAGCTGGCCAGTGCATTCTCGCTGCTGAGGTCGGTGATGCGGCCGCTTTGCATTCTTTGCGCAAGGTTGCGAAGGGATTCCTGCGGGATCTGGCTTTGCAGGGCGGCTTCGAGATTGCGCGAGCCGGTGCGCACGACACCGTCCAGCCCATAGAGCGTGACAGATGGTTGCAGGACGCGCTCGTCATCGCTCTTCAGCACGCCTTCCCAAAAGCGGCTGAAATAGAATGGATCGAGCGAGGCCACGAGCACGCCGCGCAAGGAGCCGTCCGGGTTAAAGACTTTGCGCGTGAGCTGGATCGACCAGAGTTTCGAGACGCGCCCAATCACCGGCTTGCCGATAAACAGCCCGTCAAAACTGCCATCCAGATGGACACGAATATGTTCGCGATCCGCGAGCGGGGTGCGATTGGGGTCTGGTCCAAGATTGGACTCAACCGTGTTCCCGTCCTTGTCCACGAAAGTGAGCAGCACAAGATGCTCTAGCGAGATTGTGCCTTGTTCGACGAGCTTCTTGATGCTCTCTTCATGATTGGACAGATGATGCGCAGTGAAACGCAGCGTCACATCCACCGCATTGATGGCATTACCGACCTGATCGGCAAAGAGCGTTGCGGTTTGTTGTAATTCGCGGAAACTGTCTTGCGTGATCGTCTGTTCAACCCGTTGAGTTGCTTCAAAGACACCTGCCCAGTTGATCAGGAGGGAGGCAATGCAGGAAATGATGATCGTGTAGAAGGGGACCCGTCCATCCGCCCGGCGTGGCTTGCGTTGTGGCTCAATCCTGCGGGAGAGAAAACCGGACTTGGTCATAAAGAGCGACCTTCAGCTTGACCTTGGACTTGTGCCAAAACGGGTGGGCGTTTATCACTTGCTGACCACGGGGAAACGCAGCGGCCATGGCGCATCTGGACCATGTCTATTTGAAGGATATCATTTCGCTGGTTGGTGCGGAGCAATTCGCCGGCCTGCGCGAACAATTTGTGTGTGACTGCGAGCAGGCGATTGCGGTGCTGGAAGCAGCAGCTACCAAGGGCGATGAGGCGCCGGTCATACGGCAGGCCCATTGGCTGAAAGGTGTTTTGGGCCAGTATGGTGCGCGGGACGCGGAACGGATGGCGCAGGTCTTGTCTCACAATCTGCCTGCCGACTGGCCGGCGCGGGTGCGCGAGCTGGTCGAGGAGACGAGGCTGGCTTGCATCGAGATGCGCAACCTCGTCTGATCCTGATCCGTCAATAGATCGCATATCCTAGACCGCGAACATTCTTGATCGTAACGGTTGAGCCCGTCTGCTTGATCTTCGAACGCAGGCGGCTCACCAGCACGTCCAGCGCGCGGCTCTGATCCGTCATGCGTGAGCGGCCAATAACGCGGGCCATTTCAGTGCGCTCGACGAATTTGCTGCTATTGGCGATCAGCAAGCGCAGCACGATAAATTCCGAGCTGGTCAAGGGCACGCGCTGCTTCTTGTCAGACATCATTTCGCGCTCGACCTGATCCACTTCCAGGTCGCCAAAGACAAGCGACTGCATGGTGCCAAGCGAGGCACGCTGGCTGGTGGAGCGCAAGGCGATGCGGATGCGCAGCAGAAGCTCGCGCAGTTCGACCGGCTTTACAATGTAATCCTGAGCGCCAAGCTCCAGTGACAGCACGCGGTCGATCGCGGATTCGCGCGCTGATACGACGATGCAGGGGATCTCCGAGCGGGCGATTGAGGTGAGAAGGTCGAAGGCCTCGCCATCTTCGAGGCTGAGATCCAGCAGGACGAGGTCGGGTTTGAACAGATCAAGCGAGCGACGTGCCGCAGCGATTGACCAGGCATTATCGACCTGCATCCCGTTGTTTCGCAGATAGTCGCCGATCATCTGGCGAACGGATTCGCTGTCCTCGACCAGGAGCACGCGGGTTTCAATGCGCTTGGCTGCCGCGCGGCCGGCCTGTTCGGCATCAGCAGGAGCTGCTTTCAGGGTCTTCGCATCCATGTGCCACACTCTTCCTGTCATCATCCCATGATGAGGCCGACGCCCCGGTTCTGGATCGAATGAACAAAAAAGAACTGCAGCAGAAACTTTGCCGAAACCGTTTCGTATGTGAGCTGCGCATTCGTCGCCGCCCGATCAGTGTGCCCGCCGATTGGCCCCAAAAGTGGAGCCGTCCAACAGAGCCTTAGGAATGCATGCATGTAATATTATGCATAAGATGAAGATACAGATGTTTCACGCGCTGCACAATAGCTTTGCCGCAGCTCTCATCAGATTTTGCTAATTTCCTAACGTCAGCTGAGCCGTATTTTCACAAAAAAAGCCCCGCAGTTGCCTGCGGGGCTTGGTGTTGGGTCGCTCGACTTAGTTCGAGTAGACGTCGCGGTCCTTGGTTTCCGGGACGAAGATCAGGCCGATGACGAAGGTGCCAAGGGCGATCACGATCGGGTACCAGAGGCCGTAATAGATGTCGCCGGTTGCTGCCACCATGGCGAAGGCGGTGGGAGGCAGGAAGCCGCCGAACCAGCCGTTACCAATGTGGTAGGGCAGAGACATCGCGGTGTAGCGAATGCGGGTCGGGAAGAACTCGACCAGCGCCGCAGCGATGGGGCCATAAACCGCGGTCACATACAGAACCAGGATCGTCAGGATGCCGACAATGGTCCATGCCTGCGCGCTGTTGGGGATGACGCCCGACAGTTTGACGATCGAGGGATCACCCGCCTTCGGATAGCCAGCCTCCACAGCGGCAGCCGTGAAGCCGGTGATATTGGCCGCCACAGCCGGGGCAATCGAGGTTTCCTTGCCGTTGAAGGCCACCTTCGGAGTCGAGCCAGCTGGAGCAGGCTTGAACTCATATTTGATGGCGGCGCGTGCCAGTGCCACGCGAGCAACGTCGCAAGGCTCTGTGAAGGTGCGGATGCCGACAGGGTCAAACACCGAACCGCACTTGGCAGGATCAGCAATCACCTCGACCTTCACCGTTTCAATCGCCCTGTCGAGGCCGGGATTAGCGACCTTTGTCAGCGCCTGGAACAGCGGGAAGTAGGTGAGGGCGGCGATCAGGCAGCCCGCAAGGATCACCGGCTTGCGGCCGACGCGGTCCGACAGCGAGCCGAAGAAGATGAAGCCGCCGGTGCCGAGGATCAGCGACCATGCGATGAGCACGTTAGCCGTGAAGAGATCAACCTTCAGAATGCTCTGGAGGAAGAACAGGGCGTAGAACTGGCCCGTGTACCAGACCACGGCCTGACCAGCGACCATGCCGAGCAGGGCGAAGATCACCATCTTGGCATTCTTCCACTGCCCGAAAGCTTCAGACAGCGGTGCCTTCGACTGGGTGCCTTCTTCCTTCATCTTCTGGAAGGCAGGCGATTCCTGCATCTGCAGACGAATCCAGA
>CAZLBA010000116.1:10095-10522 GCA_964557555.1 uncultured Beijerinckia sp. | reverse complement strand
TCAATTTGGGGCCCAATTTAAACCTTAGGCTGAAAAACACAAAATATTCAATTACTTGCTAGATTATAATGGCGGAGACGGAGGGATTCGAACCCTCGATAGGGCTTTACAACCCTATAACGGTTTAGCAAACCGCCGCCTTCAGCCTCTCGGCCACGTCTCCAGCGACATCGAACCCCTACAGAAGCGCGGGGGGAGGGTCAATAGCGCACCTGAAAGCGCGGGCAAGAGCGTTAACAAGGGGGCGGAAAAGTCAGGGCAGGGGGTCGATTTCGCTAATGAAATCCTCGATCCGGCGCAGGCTTGCCTCATCGCGCAGCAAGGGCGCATGGCCCTGTCCGGCAATTGTCAGGCTTGAGAATCGCGGATGTCGCGCGGCCATTTCGGTGAGGGTCGCCTCGGTGAGAAGGTCGGAATTCTCCCCGCG
>CAZLBA010000116.1:5546-10085 GCA_964557555.1 uncultured Beijerinckia sp. | reverse complement strand
AAGGCCATGAATTGCGGCCACAGGGTCGGAAAGGGCTTGTCGAGATCAAGCGCCTCCAATCCCTTCATCAGAGCGGGGTCGTAGCTGAGTTCAAATTGACCACTTGCTGTTTCTACAAAAGTGCCGCGTGCATAGGCCAGCCAGTCATCATCATTGAGCGAGGTGAAATGCGCGCTCATCACCGATCTTGCGATGGCAACGGCATCATCCCATGACTTTGGGATCGGGACCTTGCCGACATAATTGCGAATGCGCTTCAGCCCCTCATTTTCGATCACCGGGCCAATATCATTCAACACAAGCCCTCGCATGAGGGTGGGGCGTGTGAGTGTGAAGAGCAAACTGTGCAAACCGCCGCGCGATGTGCCTATGACAATGGCTTGTGTGATGTTGAGATGAGTGAGGCCTGCGAGAATGTCGGCATTCTCCACCAGCAGATCATAATGCGTGGCATCTTTGTCGCGATCGGACAGGCCGCGACCGCGATAGTCGAGCGCAACCACACGGCGCGTCCCGCTGAGGCGTTCAGCGATAGATTCAAAGTCAATATGGTTGCGGGTGAGGCCGGCAAGACAGACGATTGGTAATGCGGAAGATGTCTCGCCCCATTCGCGGATGTGAAGCTTCAGCCCATCCGTTGACGTATAGAAATGGCTCTGTGCCATCAGCGCTCCATGCCCCGCAAGGTTGCCTCAATCTGCAAGCGGCTGCTCTCGCCAAAACGATGGCGATAGACTTCCAGATTTTCTGTCACACGCTGCACATAGTTGCGCGTCTCGGTGAAGGGAATGCGTTCCACCCAATCCACCGGATCAACTTTTGGATCGCGAGGATCGCCATAGGCGGCGATCCATTCGCGCACGCGTCGTCCCCCTGCATTATAGGCGGCAAAGGTGAGGATGAGTGGGCCGGGATGTTCCACCATCAATTCACCCAGATGCGCAGCGCCGAGCCTGGCATTGAAGCTTGCATCATTGAGCAAGCGCTGTTCATCAAAAGCAACGCCGGCTCGCTGCGCGGTGCGTTTGGCTGTCGAGGCCAACATCTGCATCAGTCCTTTGGCGCCCGCGCTTGACTGCGCCTTGCTGTCAAAGGCGCTCTCCTGTCGGGCAATCGCGTAAACCAGTGCGGGCGAGGCGGAGTTGGGCAGCGCTTCAAAAGCGGGCACGCCAAAGGTGGGGAAGGCGGCCTCATCAATCATGAAGCCGCGCTGATTGGCGAATTTGCCAACATTGAGGGTGGTGCGTGCATCGCCCATGCGCCATGCAGCGGCAGCAAGGGCTGCAATCTGCGCCTCGTCTGTGAAGCTGCGTGCGCCTTCAATGGCGATGGGTGTTGCGAGGTCTTTCTGCTCCAGCGCGCCCAACACTTCCATCACGCGGATTGCGAGTGCGCGGTCATCACCTGTTGCGCGTCTGGCGGGCATACGCAGGCTGAGTGTGTGCCGATCAAGCCGTGCCATAGCGAGCTGGCCGTAATAGGTGATCGGCAGATTGGCGGCGATCTCATATTGCGCGCGGGCCTGTGCAGGCTTGTTCTGCGCTTCAAAGGTACGACCGCTCCAATAGGCCATGCGCGCAATCGAGATCGGTGTTCTGGCCTGCATCGAGCCGCTGGCGAAATGGCGCGCCGCAAGATCCGGGTCTTGCAAGAAGCGCAGCGCAATCCAGCCCGCGTGGAACTCCGCTTCAATGCGCTGGTCATTGGCTTGTGCGCTATGTTCGGCACACAGCTTATAGGCAAGGGCGGGCTCGCCCAGATCCAGAAGCTTGCGCGCAATGATGCGCCGCTCGGTCCACCATTCATCCCCATTCACAATGCGTGACAGGTCGAGTGGCGCGCTGGCGAGCAGATTGGCAGCTTGGGTGAATTGGTTTTCGCGCCGCAGCTTCTTCACTTGCGCATAAATCAGCGAGGCATCTTTGCGCCATTCGGCGGCAAGCCCTTCAATGGCAGCAGGGCTGACTTGAGTGCGCGCACGCTGCAGGGCGACGACATCAGGTCCGGCCAAAGCGGCAGCGCGCTGGGCGGTTGCCTGATTGTCCTTGTAGAAGAACACATCCGCACGCGCCTTGTGATCAGACTTGCTCAAGGCGCCCGGAAAATCCTTCAGGACATTCGTTTCCTGTGCGGCTGACAGATCAGCCTCGCGCCAGACATTGCGCACAAGTGCATGGGCGCCGCGCTGATCACCTTGCGCCAACAATGCGCGTGCATAGACAAGTTTGCCAAGCGCGCTTTCCGGCGGATATTGGCGGAACCATGCGAGCACCTCGGCAGTGGGGCGTTTGTCGATATGCAGGAGCTCTTCGGCGCGGCGCTTCAACATGGTTGCCAGCGGCCAATCGGGATGCGCCTTCAGAAAGGCTGCGATGCGATCAAAACCTGCATCGCGCGGCAAGAGGCGAAGGGCGGCCCATTCCGCAGCGACCCGCGCAACCTTATTGGTCGTGGTGGCAGCGGCGGCGTCGCCTCGCGCCAAATCCCCGGCACGATAGGCGCTAATCGCCTCACCGAGGCCCTTGGTATCAGCCGGGGCGGGGGCAGGGTCCGAGAGAAGCGGAATGCCGGTGCGCAGCGTCGCGGGCTTGGGTGTGGGCGCATAAGCGAGCGGCTGTTCTTCCTCGCCCAGCGGCCGGGGCTTGGGAACGGATGCCGTTGTGATGGCGTCCAGAGCGGTTCGCTGGCGCAACGCCTCGCTCCAGTTCGTCTCACGCGGCGGGGCGGCGGGGGCTGTGACTTCACGCAGGCCATAGGGGATGACAAAAATCCCCGCGCCCACAAGGCCGAGGCCGGTGAGACCCAGAAGGAGGGAACGCTGGCGCAAGCGGCGCATCGAATCGGCAAACCTCTGGCATCAAAGGGATGAAGCCACTCTCGGCCTCATGGTTTACGAATTCCTTACCCTTGTCATCGGCAGCAACCGCATGTGACGGCGTTGTGATCGGTGGAGCATTCCATCGAGGGCCTTTCCTCCGACCGAAGCAGCGGCTATCTGTGTGCATCCTATGCACAAGAGAGCCTGCCAAATGCGGCGTGTTTGGGGCTGTGGCAGGCAATTGGAGAGGTTCACATGGCGAAGAAGGCCAATTTGCAGGGCTCGATCACGGCACTCGTCACTCCGTTCAAGGACGGCAAAGTGGATGAGCAGGCCTTCCGCGCCCTGATCGACTGGCAAATCGCCGAAGGCACCGCAGGCTTCGTCCCCGTGGGTACAACGGGCGAGAGCCCGACCCTCTCGCATGATGAGCATCGCAAGGTTGTCGAAATCTGCATTTCAGAATCAAAGGGTCGCGCTCCCGTCATTGCGGGGGCGGGCTCCAACAACACCCATGAGGCTGTGGAGCTGGCGAAGCATGCCGAAAAGGCAGGCGCCGATGCCGTGCTGATCGTCACACCTTATTATAACAAGCCCAATCAGGAGGGCATGTATCGCCATTTCAAGGCGGTGAATGATGCCATTGGCATTCCGATCATCATCTACAACATCCCTCCGCGCTCAGTGGTCGATATGTCGGTCGATACGATGAAGCGCCTGTTCGAGCTTAAGAATATTGCGGGCGTGAAGGATGCGACGGGCAATGTTGCGCGCATCTCGCTGCAGCGTCAGGCCATGGGTGAAGACTTCATCCAGCTGTCGGGTGACGACATTACCGCGCTGTCCTGCCTCGCGGCTGGGGCGGTTGGCTGTATCTCGGTCGTGTCCAATGTTGCGCCGCGCCTGTGCGCCGATCTCATGGACCGCTGGTTTGCTGGCGACCCGAAGGGTGCGCTGGCCGTTCAGGACAAGCTGGTGCCGCTCCATGCTGGCGTCTTTACGGAAGCAGGTGTGACCGGGGCCAAATATGGTCTCTCGCTGCTGGGCAAGGTGTCGGAGGAGGTGCGCCTGCCGCTCGTACCTTCGACGGAACCCACCAAGCAGATCATCCGCGCCGCCATGGCCCATGCCGGTATTCTGAAGGCCTGAGGGCGTATGCCCGGGGAGGCGCTTCGTGGCCAAGGACAGCCGACCTATCAAGATCGCCGCCGACAATCGTAAGGCGCGTTACAACTACGAGATCGGTGAGGTCTTCGAGGCCGGGGTCATGCTGACCGGCACCGAGGTGAAGTCGCTGCGCACCGGCAAGGCGACCATCGCGGAGAGCTATGTCAGTGTCGATCGCAAGGGCGAGGTCTGGCTCATCAACGCGAACATCCCGGAATATCTGCAAGGCAATCGCTTCAACCATGAGCCGAAACGGCCCAGAAAATTGCTGCTGAACCAGCGCGAAATCGTGAAAATGTCTCAGGCGATCGAACGCGAAGGCATGACGCTGATCCCGCTCAAGCTCTATTTCAATGAGAAGGGTCGGGCCAAACTCGAAGTCGCTATCGCCCGCGGCAAGAAGCTCCACGACAAGCGCGACACCGAAAAGCAACGGGACTGGAACCGGGAAAAGGGCAGGCTTTTGAAGGAAAAAGGATAGGTATTTCAGGTGTTTGTTTTGGTGAATTGAGAATTTGAATCTGGATGAAGTAAACGCGCTCCCTTCTCCCAAT
>CAZLBA010000116.1:0-5446 GCA_964557555.1 uncultured Beijerinckia sp. | reverse complement strand
CTCCCAATGGGAGGAGCGGGAGCCTCTTTTTGAGGGAGCGTTCCTTAGGACAACACCCTGCGCACGTCCTTGAAAACGGCCTTGAACATCTTCGGTGTCAGAACGCCGGTATTCGTGTTGTAGCGGGAGCAGTGGTAGCTGTCGAACAAGGTGACCCCGGCGCCGATCTCGGAGAGCTTGAACTTTGCCCCATGGGCAAAGGGAAGGCGGGCGGGGGATTGGCCCAGGGCCCGCGCCACGCTGTCATGGGCAATGCGGCCCAGCGCAACCACTGCCGTCAAGTTTGGCATATCCGCGATGGTGGCTTCGAGAAAGCCCCGGCAGGTCTTGATCTCGGCAGGTGTGGGCTTGTTTTGAGGAGGGACGCAGCGCACCGCATTGGTGATACGGGTGTCAATAAGTGTCAGCCCGTCATCCGGCCGCTCATCATAGACGCCCATTGCAAAGCCAAATTCAATGAGGGTTTCATAGAGTAGGTCGCCGGCCCAATCGCCAGTGAAGGGCCTGCCAGTGCGATTGGCTCCGCGGAGCCCCGGAGCAAGCCCCACGACTAGCAGCCTTGCCTGTGGGCCTCCGAAGGAGGGGACGGGTGCATTGTGCCAGTCGGGCTCCTTGGCCCGTGTCTCGTCCCGGAAATCTTTCAGGCGGGGGCATAAAGAACAATCGCGCCCTGGGCCATGGGCCTCGGGCGCGAATGATAACTTGGCCTTTGCGGATCTCACCACGGAGGGGATCAGCGTTCCGTCTGGTCGCCAGCAGGGGCGGGTGCCGCCGGAGCTGCGCCAGCAACGCCGGGAGCCGCCGGGCGGCGCTCAACGAAGCGGGGACGCTCAGGGCGCTCACCGGTGCGCTCGACCGGATCACGGCCGATCTTGCCAACAAGATGGACGAGGTCCACGAACTCATCAGCCTGACGGCGCAGTTCATCGGCAACCATTGGGGGCTGGGTCGTGATGGTGGAGACCACCGAGACCTTCACACCTTTGCGCTGGACAGCTTCGACCAGCGAGCGGAAGTCGCCATCGCCGGAGAAAAGCACAACGTGATCAAGGTGTTCTGCCATTTCCATGGCATCGACAGCCAGTTCGACATCCATGCTGCCCTTGACCTTGCGGCGGCCGAGCGAGTCCACGAATTCCTTGGTCGGCTTCGTCACGACCGAGTAGCCGTTGTAATCAAGCCAATCAATCAGAGGACGGATGGAGGAATATTCCTGATCTTCGACGAGGGCGGTGTAATAAAAAGCACGAACCAGGCGGCCACGGGACTGGAACTCTTTCAGCAGCCGCTTGTAGTCGATGTCAAAGCCAAGGGACTTGGCGGTAGCGTAAAGGTTCGCACCATCGATGAACAATGCGATACGTTCCGAATCTGCCATGCTTCTATCTCTGCCGGGTCAGTGAAAACCATGAATCCCTGGAGAGAGCTTTCGCTTGCGGCCGACCCGATGCGCGGACGCAATCCTGAAATGGAATTCATGAGCCAGTATCGGAACTTCAAGGGCGGGGTGGCAAAACGAGCCCATCCACATCAAGAAGCGCCTCAAACTGATGTTACATTCATCTTGGAACAGCGAGGAAGTCAAGCGCTATCGTCACGCGAAACCGTTTCGCCGCGCGCTTTAACGTGGCTGTTTTGGCGCTACCCCATGGTCAAGTGACCTCTTTTGCACTTCTTTGTTGCAATCGCGCCGCGCATTGTGTAATCGCACCTGTCCCCGGACATTCCTTCCAAGTCAGGATCGCTGCCCATGGCCCGCGTCACCGTCGAAGACTGCATCGACAAAGTCGAGAACCGTTTCGAACTCGTTCTCGTGGCGAGCCATCGCGCCCGACTGATCTCGTCTGGCCAGCCGATCACGGTTGATCGCGATAATGACAAGAACCCGGTTGTTGCGCTGCGCGAGATCGCTGAAACTACCCTCCAGCCTGAAGATCTGAAGGAAGACCTCATCCACTCGCTGCAGAAGAATGTCGAAGTGGACGAGCCGGAAGCCGAAGCCGTTCCCGCCCTCAACACGGTCAGCGAAGCCTTGGGCGAACAGCCCATGGGCGATGTTCAGTTCGACCGTATGACGGAAGAGGACCTGCTGCGCGGCCTCGAAGGGCTCGTGCCGCCGGCCGAGACGGAAGACGACGGCGAATAAGTCGCGGTCGGCCCGCTGATTTCGGGCCTTGTGCATTGCAATCAGCCTAGTGATAGTGGCAGACCGGATGAGCGATCCGGTCTGGGAGCTTTGTTCGTCACATGATGCGGCAGTATGAACTCGTTGATCGCGTGCGGAGATATAATCCGAACGCTGACGAGGACTTGCTGAACCGGGCCTATGTTTATGCGATGAAGGCTCACGGTGCGCAGAAGCGCGCCTCTGGTGACCCCTATTTCTCCCATCCCCTCGAAGTCGCTGCCATCCTGACTGATCTCAAGCTGGATGATGCCACGATTGTCGCAGCTGTCTTGCATGATACGATCGAGGACACGGCCACCACCAAGGAAGAGATCGACCAGCTCTTTGGTGCCGAAATCGGTGCGCTGGTCGATGGGCTGACAAAGCTCAAGAAGCTTGATCTTGTGTCCAAGCGCGCCGAACAGGCAGAAAATTTCCGCAAGCTTTTGCTCGCCATCGCGGATGATGTGCGCGTGCTTCTCGTCAAGCTTGCTGATCGCTTGCACAATATGCGCACGCTACATTTTGTGCCGCCGGAAAAGCGCGCCCGTATCGCGCAAGAGACCTTGGACATTTATGCGCCGCTTGCAGGGCGTATGGGTATGCAACATCTGCGCGATGAGCTGGAGGATCTCTCCTTCAAGACCCTGATGCCTGAAGCCAATGCCATGATCGAAGCGCGGCTGAAGGATTTGCAGGAAAATAGTGCGAAGCTCATCGCCAGTATTGAGCGTGAGTTGACGGATGAGCTGGCCAAGCGCGGCATTGATGCTGAGGTGAAGGGACGGCAGAAGGCGCCTTACTCCATCTTCAAAAAGATGGAACACAAGTCGCTCGCTTTCGAACAGCTGTCGGATATTTTTGGCTTTCGCGTCATCGTCAAGGATGTTGAGGATTGCTATCGCGTCGTCGGCGTCGTCCATACAAAATGGCCGACCGTACCGGGGCGCTTCAAGGATTACATTTCTACACCCAAGCAAAATGATTATCGCTCCATCCATACAACAGTGGTGGGGCCGGGCCGCCAACGCGTCGAGCTGCAGGTGCGCAGCCGAGCAATGCATGAAATTGCCGAATACGGCATCGCCGCCCATGCGCTCTACAAGGATGGCCGTGGCAGTGATGCGGAAGTCCTCTCGCAGGAGAGCCGCGCCTATCAATGGCTTCGCCGCACCATCGAGATGCTGGCAGAAGGCGACAGCCCCGAAGAATTTTTAGAACACACCAAACTCGAACTCTTCCATGATCAGGTATTTTGTTTCACTCCCAAGGGCCGCCTGATTGCACTGCCGCGTGGCGCAACACCGATCGACTTTGCTTATGCCGTTCATACTGAACTTGGGAATGGTGCGATTGGCTGCAAGATCAATGGCCGGATCGCGCCGCTCTTGTCTGAACTGCAAAATGGCGATGAGGTCGAGATCACGCGCGCAGAAGGGCAGCAGCCGCCTGCGGCTTGGGAGTCGCTGGTTGTGACCGGCAAAGCGCGCGCTGCCATTCGCCGTGCCACGCGCGATGCAGTGCGCAAGCAATATGCGGGCTTGGGTCGTCAGATCGTGCTACGCGCCTTTGAACGTGCCAACAAAACCTTCTCCGAAGAAAAGCTGAAAGCGGCCCTGCACCGATTGGCGCGTCAGAATGTCGAGGATGTGCTGGCAGCGGTCGGACGTGGAGAAATGTTCTCCGGCGATGTCGTGCGGGCTGTGCATCCTGATTTCCGCGAAGAGCGCAAGGCAACGCAAACGGCCAAGGGCGAGCGTGGATGGTTTGGCCTCAACAAGGCGGCGAGCCTTGTATTCAAGGTTCCCGGCAAGGATGAGGTCTCACCCAATGCCATTCCCATCCGCGGCCTGAATGGCGATTTGCCTGTGCGCTTTGCGCCCAATGGCGGTGCGGTGCCGGGTGACCGCATCATTGGCATTTTGACACCGGGGGAAGGGATTACGATCTATCCCATTCAGTCGCCCGCATTGACGGCCTTTGATGATCAGCCAGAACGCTGGCTCGATGTGCGCTGGGATCTCGATGAAGATCGGGCCGAATTTTTTTCCGCCCAAATTCTCGTCAATGCGATCAACGAACCGGGTGCGCTTGGAACCATTGCCACCGTGATTGGTGAGGAAGGTGCCAATATTGATCATGTCGAATTCGTCAACCGCTCATCTGATTTCCGCGACATTGTGATTGATTTGCAAGTCCATGACTTGAAACATCTCAACAGCATCATCGCGCTTCTCAAGACCAAGAGCGTCGTTTCCAAAGTCGAACGAGTTAACGGCTAGGGCTGCGCATGGCTCTGTCGATCAGCGCTGAAGACCGGATCTATCTGAGATCGCAGTGGCGATTGAACCGTCGTCGCTTCGCGCTGTTCCTGCTCGCTTGCCTTGTGGTTCATGTTGCCATTCTGGCTTTTCTGGTCCTGATGCAGGATCGCCTCACAATCGTGGAGCCTGAGGTGATCCCGATCGAGATCGTGCAAGAACCGGATCAGCCGCAGGACGAGCCCAAGCCCGAAGAACAAAAACCGGAAGAGCAGAAGGAAGAAGAGGAAAAAGAGCCAGAGCCGCAGCCTCAACAACAGCTCAGCGAAGAGCCAGCCACCGATGCTGCTCGCGCGCCTGAGAAACAGGCGGATGAGATACGCCGCGAGCGCCTCGCGCCCGAAGTCCAGCCTCAGCCGAAGCCAGAGGTCGCCCAGCCCGAAAAGCCAGCCGAGCCGACACCGCCGCTGGACGAGAATCTGAAGGAAGCACTGCCGCAACAGGCACCTGAGGCGCCACCCATGCCGCAGCGGCCTGAGAAAAGCTTTGCCGAGAAATTTGGCACCTTCCAGCCGGTGCCGGATATGGATTTCGAGGCTGCTGCGCCGCGCACCCCGATGACCGGCCAGGCGGCCAGCAGCTATAATGCCACGCTTTACGGGATGATTGTCCCGCTGGTGAAAATCCCCCCGCGCCCGCCGGGAAACAACCCCTATCGCGGCCAGATCGCGTTCACGGTGGATGGCAACGGAAAACTCGTGCAGGTGGCGCTTTTGCAGCCAAGCGGGATCCCTGAGCTGGACGCTTCTGCTGTCGCTGCGGTGCGCAAGGCGGCGCCTTTTCCACGCCCGCCGGGCGGTCAACCGCTTCATCTCTATTTCAGCTACGCGCCTCGCTAAAGGTGGAAGCGGGCGCTGCCCGTGCTATATCGGCAGCAACCTCTTGATTGATCCGGGTGAATATGCGGGCTGACAGCAAGTTTCGCCGCGTCTGGCGCTTTGTGACCCATTACTGGCTG
>CAZLBA010000115.1:0-10525 GCA_964557555.1 uncultured Beijerinckia sp. | reverse complement strand
TGTTCGGCACCTATGGTGCCACGGTGGCAGCAACCTCACTCACCTTTGTGAGTGGTATTTCGCTGGCCAAGGGGATTGCCACGAAACTGCGCGTCACAAAGCAGCTGGTGGCGGTTGAAAATACGCGCGGCCAGATCTCCAAGAAGAGCATGATCCATAATGGCGCGACGCCAAAGCTGCATGTCGATCCGGAGACCTATGCCGTGACCGCTGATGGCGTTCTCCTGACCTGCCAGCCCGCAGATGTCCTGCCCATGGCGCAGCGCTATTTCATGTTCTAGCGCGCGCCTCGAGATCGATTACAAAACCTATGAGTAATCCGAGCATTGGACGCGTCAGTACCGCCGCCTCTAGAATAGGGAAGGATATGGTCAACTTCGGCATCGTCTATATGCTCAATTTACTGCCCGCAGATCCCGCAACTTCTGTCGGCGTCGAAGAGAGCTTTTTTTTCGGAATATGTGTAAGCACGACGAATGTCCGCCTGCGGGCCTAAGACAGAATTCAACGTAGTATTCCAAATCTCGAACCGATTTTTTACTCGGCTCTTATCTGCCGTCCCAATCGTTATGGCGTCTGCAAATTCCCTATTCGTCGAGCAAACCTCGATAAACGCTTCCCGGATAGCGTCCTTTCGTTCGATCACTACTCTTTTTTCAGCTCTCGCGAACCAAAACATGATCACGTCGTAAACTGCTTTATTGATCGCTTTTTCCCAAGCGCCGCCCACACGTCCGGTAGATCCCGGAGAATATCGTCGAAATGCCTTTTCCCCGAACACCGTAAAGGAGAGCTCAATTGCTTTACTGAAAGCCTCTTTGTATTTCACTTCTCGTTCGTGCGAAATGTTTCGATTTTCCCTCATGTGATTATTCAAGAAAGTTCTCATTCCGTCGCTATAATTCAGGTGGGTTGCTTCGTTAAAAGCTAAAAAACGCAAAACTAGTTCGACATCCTGCATCCTGGCCACTGGATTATTTACACCGAGAATTATTTGAAAGTTTTTATCTTTAGCCAATTCGTTCATTAGCTGATTATAACTGCCCCGGAAAATGCAATTTCGGAGCTCTTGATCTGATAGAGAAACAGAGCCGGTATTGAGGCGCTCAAAGATTTCGAATTTTACGTCTGGATGCGAATCCTTGGAACTTTTTTATAGTGGGAATGGTGAACTTGTGAAACCTGTTCTTCGTTTCTTCATCAAGATCCGAATGGCACATTCCTTCAAGTTTTCTCAATATTTTGAGTTTCTTTAGCCGAAACGGCCTGCGCCGCACTTGTTCGCTGCGACTTTCTCGCTCTTCGTCTTTCTTCGACAGCGGAAAGTAACCATCGATGAAGGCAAAACACGTTGTCAGCCGCTGTTGACCGTCAATGACAACTTCCTTTCCACTATCTTCCTCTGCTGTGTACACGAGCGGCAGTGGTACGTTTAGCAGAATCGACTCGACCAGAGTGCTAGCCTTCCGCGAGTCCCAAACATAGCCACGTTGAAACGGCGGACGAGGATCAATATCCTTGTCTTCCTTATAGGCTCTATATAGGTCGATAACGCGCCTATTCGAATTTGAAAAATTAACAGGCGTAAAGTTCCCGATATCGATAGTTCCATCGTCACCTTCTTCGGCTTCGATCGAAACCTCTACCTCGTCCGCTGCATCGAAATCGTTTTCCTGATTGACCGGCATTTATCAAAGTCCCATAATGAAATAAACTTTAGCGTAACAGATACAATTCTGAAGCATTAATCAAGTGCATCGAGCACCATTAGCGATCGCCCAATAGCGGGAAGAGCCGTCCTGTTCTAAAAGGGGCTCCCAAGGGAGGCCCCATGATCCTTGTCATATCCCGGCTGCGCATCCGGCCTGAGACGCGCGATGATTTTCTGGCGGCTGCGCAAGCGGCCCTTGCGCCCTCGCGTGCAGAGCCCGGTAATATGGGCTATGACATTTCCGAGAGCTTGAACGAGCCGAATTTCTTTGTCGTGATGGAGCGCTGGAAATCGCATGATGACAGCCGTGCTCATTTACAAAGCGCCCATGCGCAAGAGCTGCTGCGTGTCATGGCGCAATGTGCGGCTGAGATGCCGCGCATTGAAGCCATCACGCCAGCGCGTGTCGAAATGCTGAGCTGAAGAGGTCGAACCATGATGCGAGCCAATTTCATCAGCGCGCGTGGCGCGTGGCAGGCAACACCGGCTGACACGGTTGTGCTGGATTTCGATGAGCGCCATCGTCGCCGCGTGACAATGAAAGGCGTAAAGGGTCTCGAATTTCTGCTCGACCTGCCGGAAGCCGTGGTGCTGCGCCATGGCGACGCCTTGGTGCTGGAAGATGGTCGCTTGATTGAAGTTGTCGCTGCGCCCGAACCGCTGGCAGAAATCCGCGTGGCTGAGCCGCGTGATCTTGCGCGCATGGCCTGGCATTTGGGCAATCGCCATTTGCCAGTGCAAATTCTTGCCAATCGCATCCGCATTCGCCGCGATGAGGTGATTGAAGAGATGGCCCGCAAGCTCGGTGGCAAGGTCGCGCTCATCGAAGGGCCGTTCGAGCCCGAAGGCGGCGCCTATGCGGAAGAGCCCGCACATGACCACGCACATCATGATCATCACCATCATGATCATGACCATCATCACCATCATGGCGATGATTGTGGCTGCGGGCATGACCACCATGATCATGACCACAAACATCATGACCACGATCACCATGGTCACGACCACGGGCATCATCACCACAAGCATGACTGAGGCAGCATCTTCTCTTCCGCTTCTGATCTGGCTGTCGCCTGCTTTTCCGGTCGGCGCCTTTGCCTATAGCCACGGGCTTGAGGCCGCCGTTGACGCTGGCGATATTCATGACGCGACGACTTTGCAGACATGGCTGCAAGATCTCATCACGCATGGTTCGCTCAAGACCGATGCTGCGCTTGTTGCGCAAGGCTGGCAAGCTGCTACGCAGCGTGACATTGCGCGCTTGCGTGAGATGAATGATCTGGCGCTCGCACTCTCACCCTCACGCGAGCGCTATCTAGAAACAAGCGCACAAGGCAATGCCTTTGTCACTGCAATTAAGGCCGCGTGGAGCTGCGTACTTGTTGAAGAACTCGCCGCATGGGATGAGCCGATTGCCTATCCCATTGCCGTCGCTACGGCTGCAGCTGGACATGGCGTGCAACAGGATGCGCTTGTGCAAGCTTATCTCGTCGCATTTCTCGGCAATCTGATCTCGGCTGCTGTGCGTCTTGGACCGGTTGGCCAAACAGATGGGCAACGCGTGACGGCTTCTTTGTTGCCCGCTTTGCAACTTTGCGCCGCAAGCGCAATCGGCGAGGGGCTTGACGCTCTGGGGAGCGTCGCTTTGCGGTCTGACATCGCATCCATGCAGCATGAGACACAATATTCACGCCTGTTTCGTTCATAAGCTTCATTTAATAAATTTTTAACTTCAAAGCATTGGTCAGCTTTCCTGCAAAGCTATCAACCACTTGAACGAATCCCGCTTGATTTTCACAGCGTCAGCACCTCCAATTCAGATGTTGAGGCCGTTTTGGTCAAAGATGTTCTGAAAGTGTTTGCGTCATGTGCATTGTATCATTTGCCTCACAAAGGTGGGGGTTTGCGTTTTCATTGCGTCAAGCCTCGCTTGCTGCATTTCTTTTGCTGACATGTAGCACAACAGCCTTGGCCAATTGCACGACAGCTGAGTTGGGATGTGCTATTTTGACTGAGTCTCCCCCGCCGAGAGATGGCACCAATGTTAAAGCGCTAGGGATGGCGCAGAATGGTACGCGTATTGTCGGTAGTTATCTCATCGAAGGACTCAAACACACTTATGTCTGGAGCGATGGCCGTCCTTATGGGCTCAATGGCCGCGAAGCATTCGGCATTTCCGGCGATGGCACGCGGATTGTCGGCAGTCGTAGTTTTGCAAGCGATCCCAGCTTGACCGAAGCGATGCTGTGGGAGAACGGCATCGGAATTGTGCTTGGTAGCCTCAGTCAGCAAAATATCAATTCGCTTGCACGCGGCATTAGTCATGATGGTCGGCTTATCATCGGCGAGGCTGCGGATGAGAATAGCTTGCGCAAGGCCGTGAGTTGGAGCGTCACCAATGGCCGCGTCCTCATCACCAGATTAACAGAGCTGGATACTGGCAAGGAATCCTCCGCCTTCGGCATTAGCGGCGATGGGCGAGTGATTGTCGGGCGCGCTGGGTTTCAAGGTGTGCGCAACATCGCAGTGCGCTGGATGAGCGATAGCACAATCGAAAATCTTGGCGGCTTTACGACGACCTATGGGTCAACTGCGCTCGGAAGTAATTGGGATGGATCTGTTGTTGTCGGCCGTTCCTATATCGACAGCGCCTTTGAGCGCGCCTTCCGATGGGATGCTGCCACGCGCCAGATGGAAAATCTCGGCACGCTTAACGGCTATACAGATTCTGCTGCCTATGCCGTGAGCGGTGATGGAGACGTGATTGTGGGCTCCAGCTGGGGTGGGCCGCTGGGCCGCGTTGCTTTTCGCTGGACGCGCGCAACAGGTATGCAAGATCTCAACACGCTTTTGGTGCGCGCCGGTGTCGACATGACTGGCATTTCGCTCTCGGAAGCTTCCGCCATTTCGCGTGACGGACGACTGATTCTCGTGAATAGTTTTGAGCGCGCTTACCTTGTTTCTTACATAGACAATGTCACAGCCGGCATCACCACGCCTGATGCACTTGCCAGTTCGGGGCGTGAAGCGGCGAATGAGCGCGCGAGCGCGATGATTGATATGCAAGCCCTCTCCAATGTGCTGCTGCTCGAAGATCAGCGCTTGCGACCCAGTAACCAGATGCGTGCCTTCCTGATGTCAGGCTCCTTGGTTGGCGGCGTGGGCGGGCGTTATTACAACGGCGAGAATCTCATTCTACGTTTGGGTCTTGCAGCGGCGCGCGCCGATGGCAGCGCGATTGATGTCACGCGCGCACTCATTGCGTCAGGCGCAGCGCAATATTTTGTCGAGATGGATGGCTTGCGACCCTTCATCGAATTTGGCGGCCAATTTGCGCCAGATACGCAGCTCACCATTCATCGCAGCTATGCCAATGGCGCGCGCAGTGTGAATGTCGCTGGTCACGGCACGGGCACGCTTGCTTATGCCTATGCGCGATTGGGGGCAGGCTATGATCTGACTGCGCAGAGGGAGTTTGCGCTTTGGGCGGAGCTTGGGCGGCAGGTTATGCGCTCTTACGCCTATGCCGAAGCGCTTATGGGCAATCCCTTCAACGCAACCAGCTCAGGGGGACGCGATACACAATCGGTGGCGAAGCTACGCGCGCAGTTCACGACGGCTATGAGCGACGAAATTGAAGCTACCCTGTGGGGTGCCAAGGCTGCAGCTTTTGACCGTACCAGCACCGTGCGGCTCAATATTGTTGGCTTTGATGCCTCACCGCCAACGTTGCAGGCTTTCCGTTGGGCAGAATATGGGGCGCGGCTAAGCTATGCTCTCAACAAAGAGACAAAGATTGATCTCTTTGCACATGGTCAACGTGGCGAGGAGATTAAATCGCGACTGCATCTGGGCGTTGCGGGACGCATGAGTTTTTAGATTTTAGTTTCTAGAGTTTCGCGGCAAGATCAGCCATGATGCGATCGAATCGCGGCAGGGGCCGCTCACAGGTGCAAAATGACGAAATCTTCTCACGGTCCTTTGCGTGTGGGTGTTGGTGGCCCAGTCGGCTCTGGCAAGACAGCGCTGATGGAACAGCTTTGCCGCAAGATGCGCGCGAAGCATGATCTCGCAGCCATCACCAATGACATCTACACGAAAGAAGATGCGCGCATACTGACCGAGACGGGTGTGCTTGAAGCTGAACGCATCATGGGTGTGGAGACCGGGGGCTGTCCGCATACCGCCATCCGCGAAGATGCTTCGATCAATCTTGCGGCTATTGCCGACATGAACAAACGCTTTCCCTCGCTTGATCTGATCCTCGTGGAGTCAGGCGGCGATAATCTCGCGGCAACCTTCTCGCCTGAGCTGGCAGATCTGACGATTTATGTGATCGACGTCTCAGGTGGGGAGAAGATCCCGCGCAAGGGCGGACCGGGCATTACGCGTTCTGATCTTCTGGTCATCAACAAGATTGATCTCGCGCCTTATGTCGGTGCATCGCTCGAAGTTATGGAGCGTGACGCGAAATTGATGCGCAAGGACCGACCTTTTGTATTCACCAATATGAAAAGCGGGCAAGGTGTGGATGAGATCATCCGCTTCATTGAAACGAAAGGCGGGCTTTCCTGAATGAAAAGGCCCGGCGATGAACCGGGCCTTTGTTTTTAAGCTGCCTGCCGGCGCGGATTAGGCGCGCAGGCCACGATCGTGTAGCGCATACAGGCATCGCTGCGGGTTTCATTGGTATGTGCTTTCCAGGCCTGTTCTGCTTGCATATAGCTATTAAACGGCCCTTCGATCTGCTGCGTTCCTGCGACGACCTGCGAGAAGGTCATATCGCTGTAACGACCGCCGACCACCCAATATTGCTGCGTGTTCATCTGCGCCTCCTCTCATTCAGCCGCGGTTTGGAATTGCGCGGCCTCAGTTGAACCTTGCATGGCAGTGGTTGATGACTTGCCCGCCGAAATCGCCATGCCGACGGCGTCGAAATAGCTGGTGCCAACTTCGCGCTGGTGACGTACCGCCGTGAAGCCCTGTGCTTGTGCTGCAAATTCGCGCTGCTGCATTTCGGAATAGGCCCCCATGCCACGTTGCGCATAGCCCTTGGCCAATTCGAACATGGACAGGTTGAGCGAGTGGAAACCAGCCAGCGTGACGAATTGGAAGCGATAGCCCATATCGGCAATCGTCTCCTGGAACTTCGCCGCTTCCGCGACGCTCATCTTGGCAAGCCAGTTGAAGGAGGGCGAGCAATTATAGGCCATCAGCTTGTCCGGATGTTGGCGCTTGAACTCGGTTGCGAATTCGCGCGCTTCTCCCAGATCAGGCTCTGAGGTCTCCCACCACACGAGATCTGAATAAGGCGCATAAGCAAGTCCACGCGAAATCGCATGTTCAACCGAATGATGATTGCCCTGCTTCAGGCGATAGAAACCTTCACTCGTGCGGCTCGAACGATCAATGAAGGGGTGATCGTAATCATCAATATCGGACGTGATGAGCGTGGCCGAATGCGCATCGGTGCGCGCAATGACGAGCGTATCTGTGCCACACACATCAGCCGCAAAGCGCGCTGCGTTGAGCGTGCGAATGAAGGTTTGAGTGGGCACGAGCACCTTGCCACCCAGATGGCCGCACTTCTTTTCAGCGGCGAGCTGATCTTCAAAATGCACACCAGCCGCGCCGGCTTCGATCATGCTCTTCATCAGCTCGAAAGCGTTGAGCGGGCCGCCAAAGCCAGCCTCCGCATCCGCCACGATGGGCGCGAACCAATAGGTCGAGTCATCCCCCTCCATCTTGGCGATCTGATCAGCGCGGGTCAGCGCATTGTTGATGCGACGCACGACATCGGGCACCGAGGAGGCGGGATAGAGCGACTGATCGGGATACATCTGGCCCGCATTATTAGCGTCAGCTGCAACCTGCCAGCCGGAGAGATAGATCGCATCAAGCCCTGCCTTGACCTGCTGCATAGCCTGATTGCCGGTCAGCGCGCCCAGCGAGCGCACGAAGGGGCGTTCAGCAAGCAGCTGGCGCAGACGTGCAGCACCCAGTTTTGCGAGCGTGTGCTCGATGCGGACCGAGCCGGACAGGCGCTCCACTTCGGCCTGCGAATAATCACGATGCAGTTGCGGACGATAGTAAGCCATGATCTTTACCTCTCTTGTAAATCGTGGATGGTGATCATCCGCGTTAAAAAGAGAATGCATTTGCCCCTGAAATCCGGCAATATGATTTCCGTTGCGATGCAGCAGCGTGGAAAATCCGCGTCAAATTTACAGGCTGCACCTTGTAACTTGTAAACGATTTTACAGACGGAGCCGACCATGCGTGCGGTGAAAATTGGCGGGCGTCTGCGGCGCCTGCGGCAAGACAAGCGCCTGAATCAGGCTCAGATGGCCGCCGAACTCGGCATCTCGCCGAGCTATCTCAATTTGCTTGAATCCAATCAGCGTCCCGTGACTGTCAATGTGCTGTTGCGTTTGGCTGAACGCTTTCAGGTCGATCTCGCTTCGCTGGGTGGCGATGATGATGCACGGCTCAGTGCGGAGCTGATGGAGGCTCTGTCGGATCCGCTCTTTGACAATGAGGGTGTGAAAGCTTCCGACGTGAAAGAACTGGTGAGCACATTACCTGCCATGGGGCGAGCCTTGCTTGCAGCCTATCAAGCCTATCGGCGCGGTGCGCAAATGCCATTGGGTGATGCGCTTGATGGTGGCGAAGTGCAGGTTGGCTTGCCATCAGAGGAAGTAACCGCCTTCCTGCAACAGCGTTTGAATTATTTTCCCGAACTTGAAGAAGCAGCGAGCGCGCTTTGGCATGATCATGCGCTTGGGCTGCACACCTTGCAGCAAGACCTTGTGAAGGTTTTGGCCGAACGCTTTGCGGTTGATGTGGAGATTGCACCAGCTGCGGCAATGCCCGGCTTATTGCGCCATTATAATCCGCTCACGCGCAGACTCTCTCTGTCAGAGATGCTGCCCTTCTCCAGCCGCGCCTTCCAGCTCGCCCATCAGATTGCTTTTTTAGGCTTTCGGCGGGAGATTGAAGCAGGTGTTTCAAGCGGCAAATTTACATCTCCCGAAGCCGATGCCCTCGCGCGTTCGGCCCTTGCCAATTATTTCGCAGCTGCGGTTTTGATGCCTTATGATCGCTTCTTCGCAGCGGTGAAACAGACACGCTACGATATTAACATCCTGCAACATCGCTTCGGCGTGTCTTTCGAGCAAGTCTGTCATCGTTTGACGACATTGCGCCGACCGGGAAGTGAAGGGGTGCCCTTCCATCTCATCCGCGTTGACATTGCGGGCAATATCTCCAAGCGCTTTTCAGCGTCAGGCATTCACATTGCGCGCTTTGGCGCAGCCTGTCCGCGCTGGAATGTTTATGACGCTTTCACGACGCCCGGCATGTTGCGTGTGCAGCTGTCGCGCATGGTGGATGGCACAAGCTATTTCTGCATTGCGCGGACGATTGAAGCGCCGGCTCGCGTCAATGCACGGGGTGGTCTGCCAAGCCGCGTAGGGCAGCTTGCGATTGGCCTTGGCTGCGCGCTGCCTTTCGCCAAGGAGCTTGTCTATGCCGATGGCCTCTCGCTTGATGATCCGCAGATCATCACGCCCATTGGCGTCACATGCCGCACCTGTCCTCGCGTTGATTGCTCAGACCGGGCCCTCCCCTCACTCTCGCAAAGGCTGGAAATCGACGAAAATCGCCGTGGATTGTCCACCTATGCCATGACCGATTGAGGCTGTTACGATTGCGGCTTGATGCGGCAGCCCTATACTTCTGCGCAATCAAAGGAGCTTCCCATGACGTCGAAACTTGAGCAGTTGCGGGCCATGACCACTGTGGTCGCTGACACGGGCGACATGGAGGCGATCCGCGCCTTCAAGCCGACCGATTGCACGACCAACCCAACCCTCATTCTCAAGGCCGCACAGATGGAGGCCTATAAGCATCTCGTCGATGAGGCGATTGAATGGGGCAAGAGCCATCGCGCTGTCACGAGCCAAGTGACAGATCGTCTTGCTGTCAATTTCGGCGCAGAACTGACCCGCATCGTGCCCGGTCGCGTTTCGACAGAGGTTGATGCGGATCTCTCTTTCGACACGCAAGGCTCCGTCCAGAAAGCGCGCGCGCTGATTGCTGATTATGAAACGCGCGGCATTTCGCGTGAGCGTATCCTCATCAAGCTTGCCTCTACATGGGAGGGCATTCGCGCTGCCGAGATCCTTCAGAAGGAAGGCATTGATTGCAATATGACGCTGATCTTCAGCATCGCGCAGGCGGCCGCTTGTGCTGATGCGAATGCCTTTCTGATCTCGCCTTTCGTCGGGCGCATTCTTGATTGGTATGTGAAGAGCACGGGCCAGACCTATACGGCAGAAACGGATCCTGGTGTTTTGTCAGTGCGCGCCATCTATGCTTATTACAAAACACATGGCATCAAGACGGTTGTGATGGGCGCGAGCTTCCGCAACATTGGCGAGATTGAAGCGCTTGCCGGTTGCGACCGCCTCACCATTTCACCGCAGCTGCTTGATGAACTCGCCAAGAGCGATGCAAGCTTGCAGCGCAAGCTTGACCCTGCGGCACGAAACCCTGACACGCCTGCGCGTATGGCGCTTGATGAAAAGGCCTTCCGCTTCATGATGAATGAAGATGCGATGGCGACCGAAAAGTTGGCAGAAGGCATTCGTCTCTTCGCAAAGGATTTGCAGACCTTGCGCGAAATGGTGTCGAAGCGCCTTCAAGCTTGACCATTTGACAGATTCTTGCCGCAACGCTGTCAAACTGAGGCCCGTAACGCCGCGTCAAATCACTCTCACCGAATGAGTGGGAGTGGATCAGCATGTCTCT
>CAZLBA010000114.1:0-10548 GCA_964557555.1 uncultured Beijerinckia sp. | reverse complement strand
GCATGATGCCAAGCTTTGAGATATGCGGGACGAGTTCAATCTGAACCGGGCTGAATTTGCCACCCATCACTGCGATGAGTGATGGGTCCTTCGCGGCATCCATTACATTGTCGACAGAAATTGCGGGCACGCCACGATTGTCGCTGCTGCGCAATTGCAGATTGAGGTTGCCGAGATAGCCAGTCGAGCTTATTTCCTCCAGCGCAATGTCAGCCCCCAATTTGATAGCTTGCGCCGATGTACTGCTGGGTTGACTGAATTCAGCATCAATCAAGAGGGTCGCTGTTTGCGCCGGAGTCTGTGCTTGAGAGTTTGCTGAAATGATTGTGGCAATACCTCCCGCAACAAGCTGTCGTCTGGAGACATGCATTCAAAGCCCTCATCGCTGTTCGATGTGACCGAATGATTACCAGACGTAAAAGCTAGGCTCAACTATGATGTTAGTAGGTGACTACTTTTGACGTGCAAAAGGCCGTTGCATTAATCACGCGGATTATTACCTGCTGTCTAGATACAGTCATGCGTTGTCACGTCATTGTATCCGGTGAAATGCTTCACCCATTTTTCGCGGCCGAAATGGGCTAAGAAATTTCGCTTGGTGGTTCCTAGATCCATCATCCCCCAGACGAGAAGATGTCCATCATCGTGTTCCTGAAAGCGCTCTGTTGCAACAGGGCGCGTAAACTGGCGATGGGTGGTCGTGATCTTCTTTGTCACAGTGTCGAACGTGACATCGTATTTCTGTTTGCCATCAGTGCAGGTCAGCAAAAGCTTTTTGGCATGTGCTTCGCTGAAGACCAAGCTTGAGCCGAGCACTAGGAGCGTGAGTAACAGTCGCAAGGGCGCCTCTCTGATTGGGCAAGTTGTAGCCAGTCGCATCTACAATATATATGCTTCAGCGTGTCCGGCGCGCCATACATTCGGCATAGGCATGGCGATAAGCATTTTCATTGGGTTTCATGCCCCCCCATTCCGCTGAAGGTCCGGGCTGCTGCCGCGGCGCAGCTATTCCCGGCGGATTGGGATAACCATGGGTGCTGTTGCGCAAGGTTGAGGCTCCGCTGCGCGGGGCGACTACGGCGGCATAGTCACGGGCATAGGCTTCGCAGCCATCTGGTGCGGCTGCAGCACGCTCTGCAAGCATAAGGGACATGATCAGGAGGCAAGGCTTCCACATGGAGGCACTATAGCAATTACGGCCCATTGTGTAAGCTTGACCCCAAAAGGGGGGCTCATGCACATGCAAAATCGTATTTGCGTTGTCACTGGCGCGGGGAGCGGCCTTGGTCTGGCGATGGCCAGGGGGCTCCTGCATGCTGGCGCGCGTGTCGCAGCTCTCGACATCAGTGCCGAGCGGCTCCATCAGCTCACAGCCGAAGCACCTCCAAGCAAATGCCTTACACGGGTTTGTGACATTCGCAGTGAGCAGGACTGCGCCAGCGCGATCGAGCAAGCCATCACCCATTTTGGTGCGATTCATGTTTTGGTGAATTGCGCCGGATTGGGCATGCCTCATGTGCGGCATGACTATCTGAGCAATCCCGTCCGCTTCTGGGAGATCGAGCCACAGAAATGGCGAGATTTGATCGAGGTCAATATCAATGGTGCTTTCATGATGTCGCGCAGTGCCGCGCCACATCTGCTGCAGCAGGGCTGGGGTCGTATCATCAATGTGACAACAAGTTTCTCAACCATGATCCGCGCAGCCAACATGCCATATGGTGCAACCAAAGCAGCGCTCGAAGCGGCATCTCATGCATGGGCGCAGGAGTTGGAGGGCAGCGGTGTCAGCGTCAATGTGCTCATACCAGGCGGGGCAGCGGACACGGCCATGATCCCGCAAGACTCGCCCTATGATCGCAGCCGTCTGGTTGAGCCTAGCGTCATGGTGGCACCAGTTGTCTGGCTTGCATCAGACCAATCGAATGGGATCAGCGGTCAGCGTATCGTTGCGCGCCAGTGGGATGCATCAAAGCCATGGCAAGAGGCGCTGGCGAAATCGGCGAGCCCGATTGCATGGCCTGATCTCGCCAATGAGGCGCTGAAAGGCCAGCCACGCAGCGCTGGCGCGTTGAAGATCTAGGCGCAGTCCAGCAGGATTTTTGCGAGTGCTTCCGGCGCATCGACCATCACGTCATGGCCGACATCAAGCTCGTAAACATGCCAGCCTGCAGCCCTGCAGTCTGCGAGATGCTGATCAAAGCTTGGCTGTGGATAGCGCGTGGCGCGAATATAGGTCTTGCGTGGCACGCGTTCACATGCACCTGTCAGTCTGATCGGCGTAAAGGAAACGCCGAGCGGTTGCGGCGTCATCATCGCATCGACCCACTCCTGATGCTGCGGCAAAACGCCGAAAGCTGCGGCGGATGGCCCTTTGCGTGCGACATCGCCACGCGCCAGCGCGGCATGGACTGAAGCGGCACTTTCGGGCGATTGCGTATCAATGCCCTTTTGTCCGTCTTTCGGCACGAAAGCATCAAGAAAAACGACGCTACTGACCCGCTCGCTGATTAGTTCGAGAGCCCCAGACACGGGCCAGCCACCATAGGAATGGCCGACGAGACAGAGATCGTGCAAATCCTCAAAGCGCACCAGATTGACGATATCGAGCACATGCGTATCGAGTGTGATATCGCGGCTCATTAAATGCGAACGTTCGCCAAGACCGGTCAGAGTTGGCGTAAAGACCTTGGCGCCTTGCGCAGTCAGCTGGTCGCGCAGAAAACGCCAGCACCAGCCCCCATGCCAAGCCCCATGCACCAGAACAAAAGTTTTGTCGCGCATTGCCTTCCTCACCTTTTCCGGGGCTCAGCCTGACTTTCACCAGAGGCAAGGTCAAGTGCTGAGGTTGACAGTCGCGGGTCGGGGTCAAATGATGCAGGGTGAGGCCGCAAGAGTCTTGGGAGGACGTCAGGATGAGCTTTCAATCAAGCCCTGAATTGCGATCAGAAGTGGTTACAGCATGCAAGGTGCTGCATCATTTCCGCATCGTGGAAGGTTTCGGCCATATTAGTGTGCGCCTGAAAGATCGCATGATGATCACACCGCGCAAGGCGCTGGGGCTTGTTACGGAAGATGAGCTTGTTGAGCTTGATATGGATGGCAAGCAAGTGGCAGGCAAAGGTGCGCCGCCGCTCGAATGGCCCATGCATATGGCTGTCTATGCGCGGCGCAGCGATGTGATGTCGATTGCGCGCGGTCATCCGCGTCATGTGGCCGCCTATGCCTGCTCAGCTGAGCCTTTGCGCGTGGCACATGGTTTTGGTGCCAATCTGACTGAGCAGGTGAATGTATTTGAGCAACCCTTTCTCGTGAATACGAAGCAAATGGGTGAGGGCGTGGCTGATGCGCTGGGTGCATCGGAAGCGGTCATCTTGCAGTCGAACGGGATGTTGGCGGTCGGTCAATCCGTGGCTCATGCCTGCGTACAGGCCTTGTTTCTGGAAGAGACAGCAGAGCTGCAACTGAAAGCCCATGCTGCCGGCTTCGCGCCGCGTTTTTATTCGCGCGAAGGTGCAGAGCGTCGGCATGGTGATGATCGAGTGCATGAGCCCATCCGCGCGTGGGAATATTATGTGGCCGTTGCTTTGGGACGTGTGTGATGAGCTTCATTGAGAAACATGGTCTGTGGAACGATGACCAGAAGAAGCGAGCTGGCGAAATCAAACAGCTGCTGCAAAAAGGCGATATCAAGCTCGTGCGCCTCGCCTGGGCCGATCCGCATGGCTATTCACGCGCTAAAATGGTCACGTCGCATGTGCTGATCAGTGCGCTGGTCAATGGCTATAATATCAATGTTGCCACCAGCACGCTGGACTCTGCGAATGCGCGTACTTTTTCCTCATTCACACGCGGCGGCGGGATGGGTCTGGAGGAGATGACGGGTTCGCCCAACCTCACCATTGTCCCAGATCCGATGAGCTTCCGCGTGCTGCCTTGGGCGCCAGGTGTGGCCTGGATCATTTGCGACGAGTATTTCAACAACGGGGTGCCTTTTCATTTCTCGCCGCGCCAGCAATTGAAGCGACAGATTGCCAAGCTTGAAGCTGAGGGCCGTCGTATGATGGTCGGGCTTGAAATCGAATGGTATCTCTTGAAGGCGGTGCAGGATCAGCTGACAGATGAAAATATCGGTCTGCCGGGTATGCGTGGAAAGCCGATTGCGACTTGCGCGGTCGAGCCCGGTTATAGCTATCATTCCGAATCCAATCTCGACATCATGCAGCCCGTGTTGAGTGCCTTGGCCGAGGCTTATGAAGCGATTGGCTTGCCTTTGCGCTCGCTGGAAAACGAATGGGGGCCGGGGCAGGTGGAATGTACCTTTGCCCCATCGCGCGCGCTGGCTGCTGCAGACAATGCGCTCCTGTTCCGCACTGCCACACGCCAGATTTGCCGTCGCATGGGCTATTTCGCGACTTTCATGTGCAGGCCAGGCCTGAAGGGCTATTACTCAAGCGGCTGGCATTTGCATCAATCGCTGGTCGATCTCAAAACGGGCGTAAATCTCTTCATGCCGGATCAAGAGGGCCAGCATTTGTCAGCACTCGGCAAAGCCTATCTTGCCGGTCTCCTGACCCATGCGGTGCCAGCAACAGCCTTTGCTTGCCCTACTGTGAACGGGTACCGCCGTTACAAGCCCAATTCTCTCGCGCCTGATCGGGCGACCTGGGCCTATGACCATCGTGGGGCGATGTTGCGCGTGCTGGGCGGTATGCATGACCCCGCTTCACGGATCGAAAATCGTTGTGGCGAACCTTCTGCCAATCCTTATCTCTACATCGCTTCGCAAATCATTGCAGGACGGGCTGGCATCAATGGCAAGCTTGATCCCGGCCCCTCAGATGATGAGCCTTATGCAGCTGCGCGTACCGCCTTGCCGGCCACGCTGATGGAAGCGCTGAATGAGTTGGAAAAGGCGCCACTGTTCCGTGAAGAGATGGGCAATGTCTTTATCGACTATCTGGTGAAGCTGAAGCGCAATGAAGCCAATCGTTATCTTGCAACCATTCCGGCGGGCGGCACACCAACGCCTGAGACAAGCGAGTGGGAGCAGAACGAATATTTCGATTTCTATTGAGCGGTGGAGAAGGGTTGAATGACAGCGCGCAGCACGAAGCCCCTCACCGGCAAGGCGCTTGGATATGATTGGGATGATCTGGTTCAGGAAGACCGTGTTCATCGCCTGATCTACGCGGATCCGAAGATTTTCGAAGCCGAGATGAGCAATATTTTCGGCGGAATCTGGGTCTATATCGCGCATGAGAGCGAGATCCCCAAGCCGAATGATTTTGTGACGCGGCGGCTGGGATTGCGCCCAATGATCGTTTTGCGCGATGGGGAAGGGCGCCTGCGCGCCTTGTTCAATCGCTGCACACATCGCGGCACGACATTGACGCGTGCTGAGAAGGGCAATGCGCGCAGTTTTTCCTGCCCTTATCATGGCTGGAATTTCCTCAATACGGGGCAGTTGCGTGGAGTGCCTTGGGCGGATGGCTATGCCTGCGATTTCCGCGACAATAAATATAATGTTGCGCAAGCGCCGCGTGTGGAAAGTTATCGCGGTTTCATCTTCGTCACACTCAACGAAAAAATGCCGCCCTTAAAAGAGTGGCTGGGCGGAATCACCAAGCCGATTGACGAATGGCTGGATCGCAATCCTGGTGGCAAGGTGCATGTGTGCGAGGCAAACCGATTCAAGTTCAAGGGCAATTGGAAACTCGCTTATGACAATTCATCGGATGGCTATCATGTCATCTATTCGCATCGCTCCCTGATTGAAACAGAGGCACGTTTTCAGGATGGCCCGAAAGGCATGTCCTATTACAAAAACTCGCCCGATAGCCTCGATATGTATGTGAAATACACGGGCAATGGACATCACTTCAAAGACAAGCGCCCGAATATTGAAAAGCGTCCGGGTGGTCTTTGGGCGATTGAAAGCGTGCATCCGGGCATGGAACATGTAGAAGAAAAATTCCGCAAACTTTATGGTGAGCGCGCCAATGACATGCTTGATCTGGCAGGCTCCGAGCCGGTCAACGTGAATGTCTTTCCAAACCTCTCCCTGCTGGGCAACCACATTCAGGTCTTTGAGCCTGTGAGCGTGAATGAGACCAATGCTGTCTGGTACGGGACGATGATCGAGGATGTGAATGGAGATTTGGGCGAGGCAGTGCATGAGATCAATGCGCTGCGCATGCGCACGCAGGAGCAGTTTCCGAATTTTGGCGAGGTGGATGATCTCGCTAATTTCGAACAAATCCAGCGAGGGCTTGATTGCCTTGAAGATGAATGGATCTACATGCATCGTGGTCTCGGCATTCCCGGTCGGATCAAACATCATCCGGATGGCTCCATCACAGGGCCAGCGACCGACGAAGTCTTCATGCGCGAATATATTCGCGAGTGGCGGCGATTGATGGAAGCTGATCCCCACCTCAGCGTGAAGCGGGAGGTTTGATCATGAGTGCCCTCTCACGCGATCCCTCTCGTAGCTCCTATTATGTCAGCGATGAATTTTATACCAGGCTTGTCGCGCAGTTCAGTGATTGGCAGCGCGAGGAGTTGGCAGTCGCTGATGCGACGGAGCGGGATCTCTTCCGCCGGCTGGTCGAGCGTGAAGCGCGTATTCTCGATCAGATGGATTATGAAAGCTGGCTTAAACTCTACGTACCCGAATGTATCTATTGGGCACCTTCGACGCCTAACAGGGGTGATCCACGGCGTGAAATCGCGGTCATGTTTGATGATCGCCGTCGCCTCGAAGATCGGATCTATCGTTTGCGTACAGGCTATGCCTGGTCACAGGCACCGCAATCGCGCACGGTTCGGCTGATCACCAATGTCGAGACCTTCACCTGCGGTGACATGGATGCGCGCATGGTGCGGTCCAATTTCCAGATCAATGAATTTTGGGATGGAGAGATGCGCTTGCTTGCCGGTTGGACCGGCCATCACTTCGTCAGGCAGGACGGCGCCTGGCTGATTGCAGCAAAGCAAATCAACCTGCTCGAATGTGATCGCTCACTGCGCAACCCCAGCATCATCCTCTAAGGGTGCAGCTGAGGGAGGGGCCGTGATGACGGCCCCTCTCTTGTATTGTTAGCGATTGCCTGTGGTTGAATAACGGAACTGGGGTGCCGCTTTCAGCTGATCTTTCGTCATGTTGAGAATGGCATGATCAGGATATCCGCGGCGGGAGTCGCTTGCCGAACGGGTTGTGCCTGTCACATCGGTGCGATCCACATTGCGCGGCGCATTGGCCTGATTGGCTGTGTTGCCCGGTGCCGTTCCGCCCGCTGTGGTGCTGCCGCCTGATGTTGTGGTGCCAGACGTAGCGCCGCTCGTGCCAGATCCGCTTGTCGAGCCAGCCGTGCGCATTGGCTCATCGACAAATTTGATCTGATCAAACGGGATCGCAACGTCATGCTCGCCCATCCCCAGGAAACCGCCGACACCAATGACGACAGCTTGGGCCTTGCCCTGCTGGTCCATCAGAACCTCGTTGATGTCCCCGATCTTTTCATTCTGGGCGTTATAGACGTCGATGCCGCTGAGCTTGGAGACGCGCCACAGTCCGGCGCGCATCTCGGTCATGAAGCTGCCGGTTGAGGGTGCGCCGGCTGTCGGGGAGACGCTTTGTGATTGTGAGGCTGGCGGTGTGGTGCTGGGGCTCTGTGGCGGTGACGGTTGCTGCGCCAGTGCAGGCAAGGCCACGGTAAGCGCGGCAAGCGCAAGCGGATAACGAAGAGTTGGCATTTGAAATCTCCATGGGCTTCAGCCCGTGCAAGGGCTGGAGATACAACGAGGCCGCTGGAGTGAAGTTGCCTGCTCTGTCGGTTCTCCTCCGCTCAAAAGAAAAAGGGCGCATCCGAAGATGCGCCCCGAACTGACCAGAAGGTCTGACCGAGATCAGACGGCTTCCTTGAGTTCCTTGGCCGCGCGGAAGGCAACCTTCTTGCTGGCCTTGATCTTGATTGCTTCGCCCGTGGCGGGGTTGCGGCCCATGCGGGCAGCGCGCTTGCGAACCTGCAGGATGCCGAGGCCGCCGATGCGGATGCGGGCGCCCTTCTTGAGGTGCTTGGTGATCAGCACAACCATGTCGTCGAGCATGGCATTAGCCTGCTTCTTCGACAGTTCATGTGTTTCCGAGAGCGAGGCAGCGAGCTGACGCAGCGTGATCGTTTCGGTCTTGGCTTTTGCAGGAGCTTTCGCAGCTGCGGTCTTCTTAGCGGCGGCTTTGGCCATAGGTTAGTCCTCCAGAGAATCAGTGAACCTGAAGCGACCATAGCGCGCGTTGCAAAAAAAATTAAAGCCCCAAAAGCCTTAAAATAAGGGGTTAAACACAGAGGAACCTGCGAAGAGGGGCTATTTTCAAGGCTTTTTGATACCATTGATGGATTAGAAAAGGCTTGCGGCGCGACGAATCGGTTGTGCAAGCGAATCTCGCGCCGCTTCATTAAGCCCTATGATTCGGGGCTTACTTGCGCCTCAATGTGCTCGACGAATTCACCATGGCGTGAATGGCGCGTGCGAAATGAACCGCCTTGTTCATGTCGATGGGTTGCGCCTGAACCCCATATTCCTTCACTGCCAGCACAGCCGCCCTAGGGGCCGCAACCAGTCGCTCTACAAGCGCGCTCACATGCGCATCGAGATCGGCGGCAGGCACAACATCGCTCACGGCGCCAATCGCCATGGCCTTTTGCGCATTGATCATCTGGCTGGTCCACACATGATACATCAGCGCCTTCATCGGCACGCGATCAATCATGGAAGACATCACCATGGTGGGCATGATGTTGTGGCTGAATTCCGGGATCTGGAACTGGGCCGTGTCTGCCGCAATGGTGATGTCGGCTGCAGCCGCCAAGGCAAAGCCAAAACCAAGCGCACGGCCTTGAACAACTGCGATTACGGGCGCGTTGGACCGTCGCAACAAGCCATAACAGCGGAATACGTGGTCACTGAAGTCACGCACCTCCAAAGCCTCAGGCGGCGCGGCGCGGGCACCGCCTGTCCCAAAGCGCCCGGCGCAAAAGTCACCTCCGGCGCCGCGCAGGACAAAAAGACGGGCTGAGGCTTCATGCGCCTCGATCAGGTCGCCAAGCTCGCGAATCATTGCGTCTGACATGGCATTGCCGCGGTCAGGCTGGTTAAGGGTGATCTCCACCACATCGCCAGATTGTTTCACCAGAAGATCATCGCTCATTTACATCCTCCCTGCGGCCAAGCTGCGCCTTTTTCACTAGAGCCTTGCAAATGTCCCGGCAAGCCCGGCCAAAACGCAGTTTCACACCGCCTGTCACATCGTCCACCAAGCCTGACATCAACGAAAGTTCAAGGCGCGCGCGGCGCGGTCAATGCACAGGAATATCAGGATTGAACGGCCTTTCTTGCAGCGCTTGATTCAAATCAAGGCTGCCAACTGGCCTGAGGTGGATAGGTCAACCTTGTCCGTCGCCGGACGATGAAAGGTCGATCATGCAAGACGCCACCCTTACCCCCAAACGGATGACGCCGTCTGAGCTGAGCCTCAGCGTTGTTTTTCTGCTTTTGGCAGCCTTGTGCACGCTCATCGCTGCGCGCGCTTGGGAGCCTGCCTATGCTTTCCATGCCGCGCTGTTTGTGGCGGGCAGCCTTGCGGCAGCCTTCGCCATTTTCGCGCGCTATGAAAAGCGCTCAGCCGATGCTGAGCCGCAGGAAATTGACGGCAAACCGAATTACAATTTCGGCCCCATCAAATTTGCGACGGTGGCTGCCGTCTTCTGGGGCATTGCAGGCTTTGCGGTCGGTTTGATCGTGGCGCTGCAACTCGCCTATCCCATGCTGAATTTCGATCTGCCCTGGACAAGTTTTGGCCGCATGCGGCCACTGCATACTTCGGCGGTGATTTTTGCTTTTGGTGGCAATGTGCTTCTTGCGACATCCTTCTATGTCGTGCAGCGCACCTGCCGCGCGCGTTTGGCCGGCGATCTTTCGCCGTGGTTTGTGGTGCTCGGCTATAACTTCTTCATCGTCATTGCAGGCACAGGCTATCTGCTCGGCATTACGCAGAGCAAGGAATATGCAGAGCCGGAATGGTATGCTGACCTGTGGCTGACGGTCGTTTGGGTCGTCTATCTGCTGGTCTATCTGGCGACGATCTGGAAGCGCAAGGAACCCCACATCTATGTGGCGAACTGGTTCTATCTCGCTTTCATCGTAACGATTGCTGTCTTGCATCTGGGCAACAATGCCACGATCCCGATCTCGATCTATTCATCGAAGTCCTACATCGTGTGGTCGGGTGTGCAGGATGCTATGGTGCAGTGGTGGTATGGTCATAACGCGGTGGGTTTCTTCCTGACTGCGGGCTTCCTCGCGATCATGTATTACTTCATCCCCAAGCGCGCGGAACGTCCAGTTTATTCCTACCGCCTCTCCATCGTGCACTTCTGGGCCCTGATCTTCCTCTATATCTGGGCAGGTCCGCACCATCTCCATTACACCGCGCTGCCTGATTGGGCGCAGACCCTTGGCATGGTGTTTTCCATCGTGCTGTGGATG
>CAZLBA010000113.1:0-10639 GCA_964557555.1 uncultured Beijerinckia sp. | reverse complement strand
GCGCGGCTCGGGCATCTGGTCGTAGACCTTGCGCAGGGCCGGCGCCATCTTGTTGGTCAGCGTGCCGGCGACGATCATCACGTCGGACTGGCGCGGCGAGGCACGCGGAGCGAAACCGAATCGCTCAGCGTCATAGCGCGGCATGGACATCTGCATCATCTCAACCGCGCAACAAGCGAGGCCGAAGGTCATCCACATCAGCGAGCCCGTGCGGGCCCAGTTGATGAGATCCTCCGTCGAGGTGACGATGAAACCTTTGTCCGCGAGCTGATCATTGATGCCGATAAAGAACGGGTCATCCGCGCCCACTGGCTTGCCAGTGTTCGGGTCGATGATGCCGCGCGGCGGCTGTGAGATGAGAGGGCTCAGTCCCATTCAAGCGCTCCCTTGCGCCATTCGTAGATGAAGCCGATTGTCAGCACGCCAAGGAAAGCCATCATCGACCAGAAGCCGAAGAGACCAACCTCCTTGAAGACCACCGCCCAGGGGAAAAGAAACGCAACTTCAAGGTCGAAGATGATGAACAGCAGCGACACGAGATAGAAGCGCACATCAAACTTCATGCGCGCATCATCGAAGGCGTTGAACCCGCATTCATATGCGGAGAGCTTTTCGGAATCCGGGGCTTTGAAGGCCAACACGAAGGGCGCGATCATCAGAGCGGCGGCGATGAAGCCGGAGACGCCCATGAAGATTACAAGCGGCAGATATTCTTCTAGATAGGTTGGCATCGTGACATCCGCTAGCTCGGCAGGAGCTTTTGGCCACCCCGAACAGCCGCGACGCAAGCGCGCACTGACCACGAACGTGGCCGCCCGGAAGACGCGGGCAGGACTATCCCAGCCCCGATTGCGGCGCAAGATGGACCAACCGCCGAGCGAGACTTTTCACACCAATGGATAAGGGATGTGTGAGCGGCGCCTGACACTCAGATCAGCACCATGAAGCCGGCCCGATAGGCAAAAACGCCTATGATTGCGCCAGCGGCGATGGCCCAGAGCGGGTTCCTCTTTGTCATCGTCATGAAGATGGCGGTGGCAATGGTCAGTGCCCAGCCAACCGCATCGTGGTCCGCCGCCGTTGCAGTGATGATGCCAGAGGCGAGCGTCAGTCCGATCACGACAGGGGCGAGTGAGGACTTGATGATGCCCAGCCAAGGATTGCCCTGAACCCGCTCCATGCCCCGCCAAACTGCATAAGCAAGAAGGCTGGGCGGCACGACGATGGCCACGGTCGCCGCCAGAAGCCCCGGAAATCCCGCAACCTGCCAGCCAATCAGGCTGACCAGCATCATATTGGGACCGGGAGCCACCTGCGCCAAAGCCACCGTCTTGGCAAAGACAGGTCCATCCATGAACCCATGAATATCGACGATCTGGCGATGAAACTCCGGAATCAGGGCGCTGCCGCCCCCAATCGAGAAAAGGGCCGTCAGAAGAAAGACGGAAAACAGGGAGAAGACCACGTCATCTTTCATGAGCGCCTCCGCATCAGGGCCGTCAGCCCGATCGAAAGCGGCACGAAAATCACCACCACCATCCAGAGAGGGGCGCGCAAATAGCCAATCAGGATGAAGGTGCCGATCGCCATCAGCACGGGCACGAGGGTCCAGCGGACCCCCTTCATCAGCTTGAAGGCGGTTGCCATGATCAAGCCAGCGGCTGCAGAGGCCGCTCCCGCAGTGGCAGCTCGCACATCGGGGAGGTGCTGAAACTGTTCATAGGTTACAGCGATCAAAATCAGAATAACCAAAGGCATTAACAATAGCCCGCTGATCGCCGTGACCGAGCCAATGGGGCCATGCGATCGGGCGCCAAGCATGATGGAGGCATTGAGAAAATTACCGCCGGGCAGAATCGAGCACACGCCAAACAGCTCCACGAACTCTTTGGGGGTCAGCCATTTGCGCTTTTCGACGATGATGTAATGGGACGAATTGGCGATGCCGCCAAAGCCTTGCAGGCCGATGAGCAGAAAGCCCGTGAAAAGATCTAGCAGGCTGATGGTTTTTGCCGAAGTGGCTTGGTCTTGCGAATCCACGGGCGTCCTCTGACAGTCTTGCCCCTCTCCTACAGGGCTTGGCCCGTGATGCAAGGATAAAGCAGCCCTGCCCTCAAGGCGTCGAAGTCAGCTTCGCCGTTTTTTCGATGATATCAGGCGGCGTGCGCATATCCGCTTCAATCATGGCCGCCAGCGCCTCGCCAGATCGCGGCGTAATTTTATAGTTGAGCTGGCGCGCCTCAGCGAGAAAATCTGGATCATTCATGGTGGCCATGAAAGCTTGCCTCAACAGCTTCACGCGTGCCTCTGGAACACCGGGTGGCAACATGACGGGCCGACCCAGCTCCGCGCTCGAATTGTAATAAGCGAGAATGGTGCGCTGCTCGTCGGTTTTCGCAAATTCATAAATGGAAGGTGCATTGACGTCTGCGAGGCGTTCGCGCTCCGTCGTAAAGACAACAAAGGCTCGCCCATTCTCCAGCCAGCCCGGCCTTGCCTGACGGAAGGACTGGATCGTCTGGCACACACCTTCCAGCTCGCCACGTTCCATAGCAAGTACGGCATCCTGTGGCCTCGAATAGCCTTCGACCACCTTGAATTTCATGCCCAGCAAGTTTTTCATCAGACGCGGTGTCTGCGTGACGGGAGATCCCGCCCCGGTGCCGCCCACGATCATCTCAGTCTCAAATAAATCTTTCGCAGACTTGGCGCGCGCGGTGCTCATCGCAAAACAGCCGCGATTGGTATATTCGGGCGTCCCGATCCAGTTAAACTTGCTTGGATCGAATTGCACATTGGGCATCTTTGACAGAGCCTGATCGGCAATATTGTGCCCTGCCATGCCCCACACGGTCCCATCCCGCGCCGCGCGATTGTAAAGCCAGTTGGTTGCAATGATGAGCCCCCCGCCCGGCATGTTTTCGACAACAAAGGTCGGGTTGCCCGGAATATGTCGCGGCAGGTGACGCGCCATCAGGCGCGCCCATAAATCATATTCCTGACCGGGTGCCGCACCCAGCACGAATTTGATCTGTTTGCCGCGGAAGAAGTCTGCATCTTGCGCAAGCACAGGCTTCGACCCCAACAGCCCCAGAACCATCAAGGCAAAGGACAGTGTCTTGCGCATGAAATCCTCCACCGATGTTATTTCACACGTGATTGAGCTGCCTTGATGAAAGACAGATCCAAGGCATCGGCAAATTTCACATTGCCTTCGATTTGGCCGCGTGACTTGAAGAAGTTGAAATCTGACTCAAGTGCCTCAACATTGAGATCACCATTCGGGTCAATGCCATTTGCACGCATACGTTTCAGCAGTGCGACATTCTTCACGCTGCTGCGCGCCGCCAGAAGCTCGACGATTTCATCGGCTCCCGGCCCTGTGAGATAGCCATCCTTGCGGGCCGCCAGATAGGCTTTCGCCCCGCGCAAATAGGCTTCGAGGAATTTGACGCCCACCTCTCTTTTCTTCTGTGCGAAATTACTGCCAAAGATCATTACGGCAGTTTCCTGGTTGGGATAATATTCACCAACCGTCATCAGAGGCCGCGCCACACCGCGATCAGTGGCAAGGGTCGCGAAGGGTTCACCCGTCAAAGCAGCATCAATCGCCTTGTTCTGGAAAGCCACGACATGATCCGGGAAGCCAGCATAAAGCTTCTCCACATCATCAAAGGTGAAGCCCACACTGCGCATCGCACGGTCAAGTGAGGCTGCTTCCGAGCTCGCAAAAGCAGTGATGGCAAAAGTCTTGCCCTTGAGATCCTTGAGCGACTTCACCGCACCGGAGTCGAGCAGATCCGCGCGCACCATGACGGACTGGCCAACGCCCGGCGAATTGCGCAAGGCGTCAGCAACAATCTTGATGCCAAGACCGCGGCCCACTGCATTATAAAGCGCGGATGAGGCTGCGCCGATGCCGATGTCAAGCTCGCCGGTCGCGATCGAGGGGATCATCTTCGCCCCGGAATCGAAGATGATGAATTCGGGAATGATCCCGGCTTCCTTCATGAAGCCCTTGCCATCCGCTACCAGCGGAATGAAGGCACTGGCCCCGTTCAAGATGCCGATCTTGACCTTTTCAGCTGCCAGCGCACCACTTGATGCGAGAGCAAGACCGGCCGTCATGGCAGCAACGCGAAGCATTCCCCTCATGCGTTTCCTCCCGATTTAGATGACGGAGCTGTTTTTCATCTCTCCGATTTCATCTTTTGAAAAACCCAGCTCGGATAAAATATCCGCTGAATGTTCGCCCGTCTCTGGCGGCGGGTCGATGTCCAGTCTCTTGCCGTTGATATAGATGGGCGAGCGAATGGCTGTGATCTCGCCCTTGCTTGCATGTTGGATCTTCTGGAAGGTGCCCATATGCCGCACCTGCGGATCATCATGCACCTCATGAATACGCAGCACGGGCGCGAAAGGCACATCAAATTCGGAGAACCTCTTCTCCCAATAATCGCGCGGCTTCTTCTCCACCACATCGCAAAGCGCAGCATAAAGCGCGGGATAATTCTGTATCCGCTGGCGGCGCGTCTTGAACCGCTCATCCGCGCCGAGCGTGGCTTGTGCCTCAAGGGCTGCCACGCAATTGAGCCAGAACTTTTCCGGCACAGACAAATGGATACTGATCACCTTCTCATCGGAACAACGGAAGGCATAGCAATGAGAGGCTGCCACACGAGAAGTGGGTGAATAGACCTGACCGACTTGCGTATAAATCGCATGGGGGTCGGGAATGAGCGAGATGGCGGACTCGATCATGTTCACTTCGACACGCTGGAATTCGTCCGTTTCATCGCGCGCATGGAGTGCCGCCAGAATCCCGATACACGCATACATGCCCGTGACATTGTCCGCCAAGGTTGGGCCCATCAGCTCAGGGCTTTTGGCGTCGAGCATCAGGCTTGCAATGCCGCTCAGGGCGATGCCAACGGTGTCATAGGCCGGGCGATTGCTGTAAGGACCGCTGGTGCCAAAGCCTGTAATGGAGCAGTGGACAAGTCTTTCATTCAATTCAATCAGACGTTCCCGACTGAAACCCAGCTTCTCCATCACGCCGGGGCGATAATTCTCAAGCACGATGTCAGCTTTGCTGATGAGCTTCTCCAATACGGCCTTGCCTTGCGGCTTTGTCAGATCGAGCTTCAAGCTGCGCTTGTTGTGATTATAGGCGATGAAGTTTGGCCCATAGTCGCCCCCAAGCGTGGCACGAAAAGGATCACCGCCATTGGGGTTTTCGATCTTGATGACCTGTGCCCCCAAATCGGCCAGCATCATGGCCGCAAGCGGCGCGGTAATCATCGTCCCAAGCTCAAGGACCAGGACATTAGAGAGGGCGCCGCTTTTGGCTGACATGGAAACACTCGTGGAAATATGCAGCAGGATGAGGGTCGGACACGCGGCCCGACCCTTATGGATCAGCGCTGATAAGGTCCAAGTCCCGGACGATAGGACTTATCGTCAAGGAACTTGTTCATTCCAACGCGACCGCCAATTTCCTGATCCATGCGTGCAAGTGAATCCTGTTTCACCGCAAGATAATCACGCGCCACATTCACATCCATGTTCTTGACAGCGCGCATCGCCTCCTTGGTGTAGCGAACCACATTGGGGTTGAGCTTCATGAGGCCCTGCGCCAGCTCAATGGTTTCCTCGCGCAGACGATCCTTGGGAACAGCGCTGTTGACGAGGCCGATCTCTTCCGCGCGCTTGCCATTGAAAGTGCGACCTGTCGCTGCGTAGAACATCGCATGTCGCGGCATGAGCATTTGGGCGACATTCCACGACACGATCCCGCCGGGAATGATGCCCCAATTCACTTCCGACAGACCAAAGGTGGCGTCTTCAGCGGCAATCGCAAAATCGCAAGCACAGAGCTGCGTGAATGCGCCGCCGAAGCAAAAACCATTCACCATTGCAATCGTGGGCTTTGGGAAGGCTGAGAGCAATTCCCAGCGCCAATGATGGCTTGCAATGCCAGCACGACGACGCTCGACAGGATTGTTATCATTTTCGCGGAAGTAAGCCTTCAAGTCCTGCCCGGCACAAAAGGCTTCGCCAGCGCCGGTCAATACGAGGACTTTTGTATCCTTGTCGGTTGCCAGGAAGGTGAGTGCATCGCCCATGTCAAAATGCACACCCGGACTCATCGCATTCCGCTTTTCCGGGCGATTGATATAGAGCCAGGTGATGCCGTTTTCATTTTCAATTTTGATGTTCTCATACGCCTTGTAGGCCATTGGTCGCTTCCTCTTGCATGAAGATCGTGAATGCGCGTTGCGCTGATATGAATTGCAAGGTTGCGAAATGAGAACGCCGGCGCGCCCACGCGACCTTGCCGCTTCAACTCCCCTTTGCCTGCGCAGCTTTTAGGAGCGCGCTTCGATGCCTACGGTCGCGCAAAACAAATCGGAATGCAAACGCCTTTTTGAAAAATCTTCCGATCTGTTCGAATATAGGGAACAAAGGCTGCTTTGATCGGCAGTGCCGAATAAAGCGGTATCACCAACCAGAATGCAGCATTTTAAGCCGTTGAAATTGACAAAAAACAGAAATGACTATTTGCCAAAAGCACTCTTTACGGCATGATGCCATCGAAAAGCAGCGCAAAAGATCAAGACGCTGTTCGGCAGGGAGGGACAGTTTTCAACATTGGCCGTTGACCCGATTTCACCATCTGTTCGCTTGCCCCAGCGCAAGCGCGGCCAATTGCAACGACTGCACATCTCCACCCAAGCCTATCGCGCATGACTGTTAGACCGGACCAAGATTGAGGGAGGATGCCGAATGTCATTCGGCCTGAATGAAGAACAAAAGCTGCTTCGCGAAACCATGCAGCAACTCAATGCGCGCTATTCACCGCGTGAATATATTCGCCGTCTCGATAAAGAAGTCGCTTATCCTTACGAACTCTATCAGGCATGGGTTGATGCCGGGCTGTTTGGCGTCGCCTTTCCAGAGGAATATGGCGGCAGCGGTGGCAGTTTGCTGGATCTGGCCATCATCGTTGAACAGATTGCCTATAACAGTATCGACTTTCAAATGGCCTTCGGTGGCACGATCTTTTGCGGCCTGAACATTCTGCGCAAGGGAACTGAAGACCAGAAGCGATACTGGATTCCCAAGATCATCAATGGTGAGCGGCGCATGTCGATCTCCATTTCTGAACCAGACGCAGGGTCGGATGTCGCCAATATCCGAACGCGTGGGGAACGACAGGGTCATGAGTTCCTCGTCAATGGACAGAAAATCTGGAACACAGCGGCAGGAGCCAAAGACAACACGCTCAATGTCTATGTGCGCAGCGATCCAACCGTGGACCAGCGCAAGGGCATGTCGCTCCTGTTGATTGACAATGACATGAAGGGTGTGACCTGCAACAAGCTCGATATGCTCGGTCGCAGATGCACCGGCACTTACGAAGTCTTCTTTGAAGATGTGCGCGTCTCGGAAGACAGGATCATTGGTGGCGAGAACAAGGGCTGGGACTGTCTTTTGTCAGGGCTGCAGGTGGAGCGCATTGTATCGGCCTCCGGCTGTTGCGGCGCCGCCCAGTCGGTCGTGGACATGGCAAGCGCCTATGCACAGGAGCGCAAACAATTCGGCCGCCCCATCGGCTCCAACCAAGCCATCGCTCATATGCTGGCTGATATGCAAACCGAGACCGCTGCTGCACGCGCTTTGTTGTGGCAGGCTGCCGGCAAGGCGCAGCAGGGGGAAGATGCCTTCATGGACATCACCATGGCCAAACACAAAGCGGCAGAAAACTATGTCTGGGTCGCCAATCAGGGGATGCAGATCATGGGTGGTTATGGCTATTCGAAAGAATTCGACATGGAGCGCCACTATCGTGACGCGCGCCCCGCAACTATCGCTGCTGGCACATCGCAAATTCAGCGGAATTTGATCGCCGGCATGATGGGCCATAAAGTAAAGTAATAAAAACATCAGTCGGGAGGACAGCATGAACAGAAGAACAGCGCTTGCCCTGTTATGCATGGCTGCAACTTGCACAGGCGCAAACGCGCAAGATTTTCCGAACCGGGAGATCAAGTTCATCGCGCCCTTCAGCGCGGGTGGCCCCACAGACATTGCCGCCCGGGTGATTTCCGAACCTTTGCGCAAGCAACTTGGTCAGTCGATCATTACCGAGAATATGCCGGGTGCAAGCGGTGTCATCGGCACGCAGGCCGTGGTCAATAGCAAACCTGATGGCCATACGCTGCTGGTGGGCGGCATTGCGCCCATCGTTCTGGTGCCTGCGGTGAAGGAGCTGAAATACAATGTTGAGCGCGATCTCGCGCCGCTTGGCATAATCTGGCGCTCGCCAGAGGTTCTGGTCATCCGCCCCACTCTCAAGGTTGCCAATGTGAAGGAGCTTGTCGCGCATCTGAAGGGCCTGCCTGAGAAAGGCACTTTCGGCTCGGCCGGTGTTGGCACGCTCACCCATCTGGCTGGTGAATTGTTCAAACAGGAAGCAGGCATTGACCTCGTCCATGTGCCCTACAAGAGCACATCCAATTCCATGCTCGATGTCAGCACAAGCCAGCTTGATATGATCTTTGGCGATGTAGCCATTCTCGAACCAATGATCCGCTCAGGCATGGTGAAGGCACTGGCTGTGACATCAGACCAGCGCTCGCCACTCTTGCCCGATGTGCCAACCATGGCGGAAGCGGGCTATCCCAATGTGCAAACAGAAATCTGGTTTGGTTTAATGGCGCCTGCAAAGACACCGGCCCCCATTCTGAAGAAGCTCGAAGACGCCGTCATCGCGGCGCAAAAGGATCCGGCCTATCTGAAGGACCTTGAACGTTTTGGCGTGCGCATTGGGGAGCCCGGACCGCAGGGCCTTCGCAACTTCATGAAGGCTGAAACAGAACGCTGGACGCCCATTTTGAAGAGAATTGGCGTCACCTTCTAAAGATTGAAACGGAGCACTGCTCATGTCGAGCAAGAAAAATGCGTCGCAAGCCAGCAATGAGGCGATGAGCCTCGTTTATGAAGATTTGCGCGAATGGCTGGAAGAGGCGCAGCGATTGAACGAAGTGAAAGTGGTGCGTGGCGCGAATTGGCAGGAAGAGATCGGGCTGGCAACCGAACTCGTTAGCCATTCAGACAATGCACCCGCAGTGCTCTTTGAGGATATTCCTGGCGTTGAAAAGGGCTTCCGCGTGCTGGCGAATATCTTTGGCGGCACGCGTAAAAACATGACGCTTGGATTTCGGACAGATCTCGACAAGGTACAGTTGAGTGATGCTTTCGCCAATGCATGGGATACGGACCGCACCATCGCGCCTGTCTTTGTTGAGAGCGGCCCCATCTTCGACAACATCATCACAGGTGACAAGCTTGATGTTGAAATGTTCCCGACCCCTGTATGGCATTCGGGTGATGGCGGGCGTTACATCGGCACTGGCTCTTACAATGTCACGCAAGATCCGGATACAGGCGAACTGAATCTGGGCACTTATCGCATCATGCTGCATGACAAGAAGCATGTGACCTATAATGCTGCTCCGGGCAAACATGGCCGCCTGCATCACGACAAATATATCGAGCGTGGTGAGAAGATGCCTGTTGTTCTCGTATTGGGCGGCGATCCACTCACCTTCTTGCTGGGTGGTACTGAAGTGCCCGATGGCATATGTGAGTTCGATGTTGCAGGCGGGATGCGTGGCAAGCCGATTGAATTGGTGCGCGGCAAACAAACCGGCCTTCCCTTCCCGGCCAATGCGGAAATTGTGATGGAAGGTTGGGTCTATCCTGACACACTTGTGCCTGAAGGCCCCTTTGGCGATTGGACCGGCACTTATACGGAAAAGGGCCGCAAGCGCCCCTTATGCGAAATCACGGCGATCTATCATCGCAATGATCCGATCCTGCTTGGTTTCGTGCCGCAAAGTTTGCCGGATGAATATTCGCGCTATCGCGCCATCACACGCTCGGCCTTGCTCAGGCAAAATATCATGGCTGCAGGCGTACCCGATGTCACGGCAGTCTGGGCGCATGAATGCGGTGGCTCGCGGCTCCTGTATGGGGTTGCCATCAAGCAGCGCTTCGATGGACACGCCGTGCAAGCTGGCCACATCGCCTCGCAATGTCACGTCGGCGCCTATGGCGGACGCTGGGTGATTGTCGTTGATGACGATATTGATGTGACGGATTTGCCGGAACTGATCTGGGCAGCTCTGACACGCGCCGATCCCGTGCAAGATATCGACTTCATCAGAGGGGCGTGGAACTCCCCCGCCGATCCACGCGTGTCACCCACCGACCGCGCTGCCGGCAAGGTGACAAGCTCGCGCATGATCATCAATGCCTGTCGCCCCTTTAGCTGGCGCAAGGACTTCCCCGCGCCCGTGAAGGCACCCCCCGAACAAGCTGCAAAAGCGCGTGAGAAGTTTGGCTGGTTGCTGGAGTGAGGGAGCCCGCATCCTCGCCTGAGCGAAACGGTATCGCGTTCCTGTTGAGGTCATCGCTTTGATGAAGACACTCAAAAAGTTTAACGCCCGGCCAGAAGGAGTTTAACGCCTCGCTGCAGGCCGCGAAAAAGACTTAGCAATTTCAGGGATCTAATGGCGAGAGTGACGGGGCTCGAACCCGCGACCTCCGGCGTGACAGGCCGGCGCTCTAACCA
>CAZLBA010000112.1:9226-10709 GCA_964557555.1 uncultured Beijerinckia sp. | reverse complement strand
TAATATCGCCAATCGTCGTATTCTTTGAAGCGTTCGAGCCTTTGTCTTCAAGGGCCTCGGCGGCGCGAGCACGATGAAACATATTGCCTCACATGGTTGCGGAGAATGTCGGCGCATCGCTACGCATGATGGATGACAGCTGCATGACATTCATGTTCATCCACAGACACGAAACTGTCACAGGAATCGGTCAAGCGCTCCTTATGCGCATTCTCAAACTCTCAGATGTCTTCTTCCCTCGCGTCAACGGCGTCTCAACGTCGATCCAGACATATGTAGGAGACATCCAATCACTCGGGCACCACTGCACCCTCGTCGCGCCGCATTATCCGATGCCGGCCGAAACGCCTGATCAGAGCCATCTCGTGCGGATTCCGTCGCGGCAGGTACCACTCGACCCTGAAGATAGGCTTTTGAAATGGGGTCACTTCATGGATTGGGGCAATCGTCTCAAGCCCGGCGATTTTGATCTCATCCACATCCATACGCCCTTCACTGCGCATTATGGCGGCTTACGCATTGCACGGCGACTCAATCTGCCGATTGTCGAGACCTACCACACATATTTCGAGCACTATTTGCACCATTACGCGCCCTTTTTACCGACGCGCATGACGAAGGCTTTTGCACGCAAGCTGACCGTATCGCAATGCCATCAGGTGCAATCCATCATCTCGCCTTCTCCGCAAATGGCGGAAGCGTTGCGCGCTTATGGCGTGCAAACGCCGATTGCAGTTCTGCCAACGGGCCTACCAGAAAGCGCCTTCATCCGTGGCAATGGCATTCGGTTCCGCCAAGAGCGAGGTATTCCTTTGGATCGCCCTGTCGCACTCTTTGTGGGACGCGTTGCGCATGAAAAGAACATAGACTTCCTGCTGCACATGTGTGTGCGATTACGCGAGCTCGTACCGAATATACTCCTCATCATTGCTGGTGAAGGCCCCGCAGAGGGGCATGTAAGGGCATTGACCGCCAAACTCGGTCTACGACCGAATGTTCTGTTTGTTGGCTATATGGATCGCGGGACAACCCTGCGTGATTGCTATAGCGCAGCAGATATCTTTACATTTGCCTCACGCACGGAAACGCAAGGTCTCGTCTTGCTAGAAGCACTGGCACAAGGAATACCCGTTGTCTCGACAGCCGTCATGGGAACAGCTGACGTATTGCGGGATGTCAAAGGCGCTATCAAATCATCGGAAGAGGTCGAGACTTTTGCGCAAGACTGCGCGCGTGTACTTAACGATGCAGATCTGCGCCAGGAGCTGGCTACTCACGCGCCAGATGATGCCAAGCTCTGGTCCTCTCGCGCAATGGCTCTGCGATTAACAGCGATCTATGAAACTGTGCTCAGCGAGCATCGCGCAGCTTAAAGGAATTAGCGGCGTACATCATTCTGACTTACTTCATCCAAGGCCAGCAGCATGGCCATGAAGTCTCGTCGGATTGCAGCCTCCAAAAGAAACTGTGGGACGCTGAAGCC
>CAZLBA010000112.1:5341-9126 GCA_964557555.1 uncultured Beijerinckia sp. | reverse complement strand
ACAATCGGTCAAGACAGACCAAACAACCTGCTGTGGAGCATCAATTCTATGCGTCGCGCGGATTGCTGTGACGCCTTCGGGCTCCAGCGCATTCACCTCTATGACGGGCTGCTGCGCGGCGGCCATTGTCACATGCAAGAAGGCAAAACACGCGACCATGACCGTTTTCATTGCGACTCAAACCTTTCTCGCCAAGACGTCAGCATGAGCTTGTGACGACTTTGTAACAATGCATCCAAGCGCGGCATCAACTTTGGGAAAAGCGTGGCGAATGGTCGTAACGTTATCGAACTGTCATAAATTAACGTTTCCCTAAGCTCTAACGCAGCGTCTCGATTCGGAGGCTTCCATGCAACAAGCAGTGAGCACGCGAGGAGTGATCGAGTTCCATGCCCTCGCAGAACTGATCATCGCGGCGGTGGAAGAAGCAGGCGCTTCAGCTGGTGATCGCAAGATCGCGCTTGCGCAAGCTCAATATGAAATTGCTGCGGCATTGCAACGCCGCCATCAGCGGGAGGATCAGGACCGTGATTACGAGCGCTTGATAGATTTCGCGCGCAATGATGCTGAATGCCTCTTCCGAGGCGAAGGCGAGCAGCAACACAATGCTGTTCCCTCCGAAATCACCAAGGATCCATTATGAGCCAGTCCAATATTCCCTATTCTGAACGCATCCGCGCCGAACTTCTCGACAGCCTCGACGAAGAGTTTGAGCAAGAAATGGATGACGGGCGACTGGCCTCATTATTTGACGAGGAGATCGCTCACGCTGATGCCGACGGTTTGAACCGTGGCGTTTATTTCAAGGAGCTGTTTCGACTGCAACGCGAATTGGTGAAGCTGCAAAACTGGATCGCCCATACCAAGCAAAAGGTGGTCGTGATCTTTGAAGGTCGTGACGCAGCAGGCAAAGGAGGCGTCATCAAGCGCATTACGCAGCGTCTCAACCCCCGCATATGCCGCGTAGTTGCGCTTCCAGCCCCCAATGAACGCGAGCGCACACAATGGTACTTTCAGCGCTACGTTTCCCATTTGCCGGCAGGCGGCGAGCTGGTTCTGTTTGATCGCTCCTGGTACAACCGTGCAGGCGTCGAGCGCGTGATGGGTTTTTGTAGCGAAGACGATGTTGAGGAGTTTTTCCGCAGCGTTCCCGAATTTGAACGCATGCTCGTACGCTCAGGTATCACACTGATTAAATATTGGTTCTCGATCACCGATGATGAACAACATCTGCGCTTCCAGATGCGCATTCATGATCCGTTGAAACAGTGGAAGCTGAGCCCGATGGATCTAGAGTCCCGTCGTCGCTGGGAAGCCTATACAAAAGCAAAAGAAGCGATGCTGGAGCGAACCCATATCGAGGAAGCTCCATGGTGGGTCGTCGAAGCTGTCGATAAGAAGCGGGCTCGCCTTAACTGCATCGCTCATCTACTCGCGCAGCTGCCTTATGAAGACATTTCGCAACCCGAAGTGGTGTTGCCCGCTCGTGTCCACAATCCTGATTATTTCCGTACACCCGTGCCTGCGGAAATGTATGTGCCAAAGGTTTACTAAGCTCAGGCATTTTTGCGGGAGCTGATCCAGACGATGGCATAAGTCAACGCTGATGAAAGAAGGCAGGTAAGAAAGGCCATCCAAAAGCCATTCTCATCATCTGCGAAGGGGACACCTTTAAGATTCATGCCGAACATGCCCGATATGAGCGTCGGGGGCATAATCAATGTGCCCAGGATCGTCAGAATATAAAGCTGCCGATTTGTTTCATCAGCAAGCTGCGCATTCAGCTCTTCATGCAACAGGCGCGCACGATCCTGAATTGACGAACTCTCATGCGTCACATTTTCCAGATGATGCGCCATATGTTGCAAGATTTCACGCGTCTGCATGTAGAGCTGCGGCAGTTTCAACATTTTCAGGACGGCTCGATGATTGGATGAAATCAGACGATGTACCGTTGCAGCTGAACGTCTGATCTGCCCCAATTGATGACGATCATCATGCGTACGATCATCGAGCACATGATCTTCGATGCGATCAAGATTGCTCCAAAGTTGCTCAATACGCACCTCGAATCCATCTACAATTTTCTCCAGGAGCAGTTGAAAAATGTCGAGCGGGCGCTGGATTACGGCCTGCGATTGTTCGATTGCACGACGCGCTTTAATAGATGCACGTACAGGCTGACGTCGTGCAGTGATGATCAGGCTATCCGTGACGTAAAAGCATATACGACTGACATCTTCGCCCGCACCACCCAGCTCCTGCGTGAAATCGCGAAGCACACCGCAGATATAATCCTCCCGACCGGAGAGATAGGGCTCTTCGTCTTCCTGACTGAGCAAAACATCTTTGACAGATGCTGGCACAGAGCTTTGCTCCCGCAACCAGCGCATTGCGCGAAGATCCGCGCGCTTGAGATGGACCCAGAGCGTTCCGTCGATCGTGTTCAGCCCGTCAGGGAGCGCTTTGAGTTCACGAGCGTTCCCTTCATGGTCGATCTGCATGATCCAAGCAAAAGGGAAGTCATCTTCAGGAGGATAGCGTCTGGCCATGCTCGATCTAAGCAATGTCATATGACAGTCGGATGACATGCCCCTAAAGCGCTCTTTTTCTTGATGTGATACTCAGACGGATTATGAATGTCTGCGTTATTGTCTTCTCTATATAATTGAGAAAGGCCAACAGGCAATTTCATCAAACTGTCATTCAGCGCATTTATACCCGTGCTCATCAACTTCGAACGATCGAAGCTTTTCCTCTCATGACGCGCGGAGACCGACACCGCAATGTTGTCAGCACATGACCTCAGCGTGACCTATTCGAATAATTATCGCGCTCTTAACCCAACAAATGTCCGCTTTACACGCGGTCAATTCGTGGTGCTACTGGGCGCGTCAGGTGCCGGCAAATCAACACTCCTGCGCTGCTTGAATGGCTTGGTAAAGCCCACGCAAGGCGACGTCAGAACTCAGGCACATGGTTCAATCTTTACGAGCAATGCATCACTTCGCGCGCACCGTCGTCGAACAGGAATGGTGTTCCAGCAACATCACCTGATTGGCCGCATGTCCGCCTTGCGCAATGTGCTGATGGGGCGTCTTGCCTTTCATGGATCGCTACGCTCTCTCGCCCCTCTTGCCCGAGCAGATCGACAACTTGGGCTTGAAGCATTGGAGCGCGTAGGCCTTCTTGATCGAGCGTTACAGCGGGCAGATCGCCTTTCAGGTGGCCAACAACAACGTGTTGGCATCGCGCGCGCACTTGTGCAGGAACCAGAGATTATCCTTGCTGACGAACCAGTCGCCAGTCTCGATCCTGCAACAGCTCTGAGAGTTCTCAGCGATCTCCACCGCATCTGCCGCGAAGATGGGATAACGGCGATTGTGAGCTTGCATCAGGTCGATCTGGCTCGTCAATTTGCCGACCATATTATCGGAATATCCGCTGGATCGATTGTTTTTGAGGGCACACCCGACAAGCTCGATACAAGCGATCTACAGAAAATTTACGAGCCTCAACACCTGAAGTTGGCGCAAGCCGCTGAATAATCCAACGGAGATGATCATGAACCGCCGCGAACTTTTGAGCTACTCAGCACTCGCCAGCTTTGCAATGTCGCTGAGCCCGCTTTTAGCCGCTGATCGCAGCAATCCTGATCGGTTACGGGTTGCCCTTCTACCAGATGAAAATGCTTCAACGTTGATTCAGAACGCACAGCCTCTCAAGGCTTATCTTGAAGCTCAACTGAACAAGAAAATCGAAATCATTGTTACGACCGACTATTC
>CAZLBA010000112.1:2051-5331 GCA_964557555.1 uncultured Beijerinckia sp. | reverse complement strand
TTGCCCGCATTGAAGTTGCTTATTTCGGTCCACTCTCTTATGTGCTGGCAAAGTCGAAGGCGACTGAAATCGAGGCTTTTGCAGTCGGCGTTGAGAAGGGCCAGCCGAACTACAAATCCATCTTGATTGCGAATGTCGAGGGACCCGTAAAAGCATTGAAAGATGTGAAGGGTCATGCTTTCGCATTCGGCGACCAAGCATCGACTTCAAGTCATCTTGCTCCCCGCGCCTTGCTTGCAAAGGCTGGGCTTATCGGCGACACCGACTACAAAGTTGTTCATCTGGGTCAGCATGACGCGGTAGCGCGTTCCGTGGCCGCAGGTCAGGTTCCAGCGGGAGCGTTGTCTGAGTCCATTTATCGGACACTCGTCGCGACCAAAAAAATTGATAGTAGCAAGCTGCAAACTCTCGCGATGTCGGACCCTATCCCTAATTATCCGATGACACTCCAAGGCTTCTTGGCACCTGAGTTGAAGCAAACCATTCGTTCAGCCTTTCTCCAGCTCAAAGACCCTGAAATTTTGAAGCTGTTTCGCATCGAGGGCTTTGCTGCCGCGACTGATAAGGATTATGACGTGCTCCGCGACATGGCCACAGTCCTCAATCTCAACCTCGCCAAGCTGTGAGTCCCACATTGACGCCGAGCCAATCCTATCAGGCTATCCTGAATGAAGAGCGTCGCGCTACATTGCGCGGCGGCTCATTTATCATCGGTGTTGTATGTTTCGCTGCACTATCACTCGCAGTGACGGGCTTCTTCGACGCGCAAAGGTTTGCTGAAAGCGGTCCAGCCATCAAACAACTCCTCAACGAGATGTTGCCGCCGGATTTTTCCCGCTGGCGCCTTTGGCTACGCCCGCTTCTCGATACATTGGCGATGTCGATTGCAGGAACAGCGCTTGCAGTTTGCTTATCGATTCCGCTGGCGCTGCTTGCCGCACCGAATACGAGCCCCCATCCCGTGATCTATGTTGCGGCACGCACATTGCTCGCCTTCTTTCGCTCTGTTCCCGAGATTATTTTGGGAGTGTTATTTGTTGCTGCTGTTGGCTTTGGTGCATTACCCGGCGTTCTTGCCCTAGCTCTTCACTCAACAGGAATGGTCGGTAAATTCTATGCTGAATCCATTGAGCATGTTGACCCAAAGCCACTTGAGGCAGCGCGCGCTGCAGGTGCCACGCCACTTCAGGTAATTTTTCATGCGGTCTTGCCGCAAGCACTTCCGCAACTCGTCGATGTGACCATCTACCGGTGGGAATATCATTTCCGCGCTTCGGCTGTCATGGGCATCGTGGGTGCGGGCGGGATCGGGTTTGAGCTGATGGCTGCATTACGCCTACTCGCTTATGATCAAGTGTCAGCAATTTTATTATCGATTTTGGCTTGCGTCCTCGTCGTGGACACGATCGGCGCTTGGCTACGAAAAGCGATAAAGTAAGGTCAAAGCAAATGCAAAAAGCGAAGATTGTGATCACTAATCAGTGTTTTCCCGAGACCCTTGCGCTCCTAAGTCCGCATGCAGATGTGACAATCAATCACAATATTGAGCCTTGGCCTTATGACGAGGTTCTGGGACGTTGCGCGGACGCAGATGCTGTCATGGCGTTCATGACCGACAAGATCGATGCAGACTTTATCGCCGCGTGTCCAAATTTACGTGTCATCGGAGCCGCACTAAAAGGCTTTGATAATATCGACGTGGAAACAGCCACAGGTGCAGGTATATGGGTGACGATAGTCCCAGACCTTTTGACCGCACCAACAGCCGAATTGGCTATTGGCCTCCTCCTAGCCGTCAGCCGCAAAATTCCTCAGGCTGATGCGCAAATTCGCTCAGACGGTTTCAAAGGATGGCGACCGACGCATTATGGTCGCGGTCTCGCGGGTGAAACTGTTGGCGTTGTCGGCTTCGGCTGTGTTGGACAGGCAATTGCACAACGGCTTTCGGGGTTTTCTTGCGAAATTCTTGCTTATGACACCAATCCAGAGGCCAGCCCGCCTTCAGAAATATCGAGCCTTCGCATGACAGATCTGTCAGAGGTCGTAACGCGTTCCGCTTACGTCATACTCGCCCTCCCGCTCCTTCCATCAACTCTAGGCATCTTCGATGAAAAGCTGATTTCGCTGATGCCGCGCGGTTCTTTCCTCATCAATCCAGCGCGAGGCTCTCTCGTTGATGAAGCTTCAGTCGCAGGCGCAATCGCACGCGGGCAACTTGCGGGTTATGCAGCCGATGTATTTGAGTTTGAGGATTGGGCCCGTGATGATCGCCCTATGGAGATCCACCCGTTGCTGCGTGCGGACACACAGAGAACTGTTTTGACGCCGCATCTCGGCTCGGCAGTTGAATCGGTTCGACGAGAAATAGAGCTGTCGGCGGCGAAGAGTATCCTGCAAGCCCTTAGAGGAGATGTACCGGATTTTGCCATCAACCGACCAGCGTTGTCGCAGATCTAAATCACGCTTAGGGACTCCTGGGAGGTCCTCCGAGACAATTTGCTGACAATAATCTTCTTCAACTGGATTACAAATTCAGACGCATAGAGATGCAGCGATCGTCTAACACACTCAAGGCTCGCATCAATAAGCTTCGCCTCCTGCGCCATACTTCTACTCTTTGTCACCCTCGTTTCGACGCAACGTTTTCAATATAGTCGGAAATGTAAACCTCTTCATTAACACTGCCCGGTCTTGGGGAAAACCTCTTACGAAGTCGTCCAGCCGTTCAAAGAATTTTGCAAATCTGCTAATATTCATTCGTCAGCTAAGGGGGTCTCACTGACGAACTTTGCCTGGGTTGATCACTCAAACCCGAAGGACGCTCCCATGTCAGTCATTTTGTTCAACCACGATGACGCCGATCTACTCGATCTTCTCGAAGGGATGCTCAAGCGCACTGAAGTCAAAGACCGCAAGAGCAAAGCGGAACGGTTGCTACGAGAAACCGAGGTATCGGTAAGTCTGTACGTCTCTCAAAAGGCTGCCCGCTTCCAGCACGGGGAAGTTCGAAAATCGCTCCTGAAGCTTTGGAAGGCTGCTGAAAAGGGAGAAGACAAAAAGATCCTATTGGCTCTCCTATCAAGCTCCGCTCCGGGAACCATTGAATACTTGGAAACACGCGCCGAGAGGCTATGGCCTTCGCTTAAACTGGGACCAATGTTCCAGAGCGACCTACTGACTTGGGCAGCCCGGGCCGCGGAAGAGGATATCAAAACAGTTTTGATCCGATGCTGCGCAGATGCCCTATCTCATTTCAACCGGCAAGACACCGCGCGTTGTC
>CAZLBA010000112.1:0-2041 GCA_964557555.1 uncultured Beijerinckia sp. | reverse complement strand
CTGCGCAGAGGGACGCCAACTTATCAAAGGGCGCAAACGGCCTGACGGCAAACGGAGCAAAAGCAATTTTGAACCTATCATTTTTGGCTCAGCGGATGGTGCCGACGGCCCAAGGGGGCCACTGGGTCCTATGTTCGTCACCAATTTCAATTTCTGGCCCGCGCCCAAAAGCTCAAACGCGGGACGCTCATCTATCGATGCAGAAGTCGAACTGATCATGCATCTGGCAGATGACTGGTATCGCGTCACCGGAACATTTGCGACTGGCGGACGAAGCGACGACAGCCCTATGGTCGAATTCATCACCAGCGTGTTCCGTTGGGCTGAAATCAAGAACGCGGAAAATGCCCTTCGCGTCTATTGGGCCGAACTGAAGGCACGCAAAGCTCGCTCTGCTCCCGATATCATTCCCTTCCCCCTGTGGTTCCACGCGGTGTAGCCAACGGACGCGCCTCGCGTTCCAACCTGATCGCTTCAGCAACCCTGTCAGGGGATTTTCGCCAACGGCCCTTCTGAGCGTGGGCTAATTGGATGGGGCATGAGCGATTCGCGCCCCATCTCCCGCGCTTCGGCGCCCCAGGAGCCCCCGTCTAAACTGACGGGGAAGACGGCGACGCACGCCAGCTCGGCAGAGCCGAAGACCCCCGTTTCTACCAGCCAGCTTAACGACACCGATAAAGCTTCCGATCTTCCCGCGAGCTCCATTCAGAACCCCGCTCCCCTGAATGCACTCGCACGCCTTTTGGGTCGCCAGCTGGCACGCGCGACCTCCCGCGAGGAGGGTCGCGGTGACTGATCAGGCGCTCTTGCATATGACTCTTTTCCTATACTGGACCGGGGCATTTTGGCCGCTTTTGTAGGTACAAATATCTGATTGTATTGTCAGTAATGAAATCAACTTGCAACTTCGGCACTAATAACTGAAGTTGATTTAAGGATAAAAGTCCTGTAAGGAGTAGTCTATGGCTCGTCCGTTCGTTCCCAGCTTCAACCCCCTCACCCCTGCTTGGGTCGCCCTGTGCGAACTGATCGCGAACAAACACGAACTGAGCTTTATGCGTCAGCTTGGCTCTTATTCCTCAAGTATTGGCGTCGAGCCCCATCAGGTGGATGAGGCGGCCATAGTCGCCTATGAGGCAAGCATCCGTGACAAAGGCTCAAAACGCCCCACCCAGCTAATCCGTGACACACGCAAGACTTGGAACCGCTTGTCGGCCACGCTGCCTAGCTGGCCCAAGACCCAGCTTGAGGTCGTGAGCCGCCGCACCAACCCCTCCGTTGTGCCTGAAGGCCTGCCCGAGCCATTCATCGCCAATGTGGAGGCCTTCCTGCATCGCTCGTCCAACGGCGGTCGCTTTAAACCCCTGCGCAAGGGCCCGCGCGCCGAGGCCACCAAGATCGATACCCGCCGCAAGATCTTTCAGCTGGTGACGATGCTGGCAGCCAAAGGCTGGGACCTGAGCAAGCTCAATGGCCTCCAAGACCTTGTCCTCGACCGCACCGCGCTCGACATCATCCTCGACACCATGTGGGATGAGGGTGCTGGCGAAAATTGCGCTCATCACTACAACCGCGTGCGCCTGCTGAAGGCGATCGCCAAGGACTGGGCGAACTGCGATGAAGAGACCCTGAACCTCCTCAAGGAAGCAGAGGCCTCCTTCCGCGAAACGACGGACGGCCTGACTGAGCGCAACAAAGCAAAGATCCGCCAGTTCGCAGACGAGAACAATATTCGCCGTCTTGTGATGTTGCCTGCCAATGTGACGGAGGACCTGCGTCCCGAGAAGCCGACGCTTGGCGAAGCGATCGTCGTTCAGTCCGCACTTGCTGTCTCAATTTTGCTGGCAGCTCCGGTTCGCGCGAAGAACTTGGCATCAATCGACGTCACGAAGCACATACATCGTGTGAGTGAGGCAAATTGCTACCTCGTCTTCCCGGACCATGAGGTCAAAAACAAAGTCGATCTCGAATATCCGCTGCCGCTGGCAACGATCGACCTGCTTGATCTTTACATGAAGGCCTATCGTCCATTGTTGCTGGC
>CAZLBA010000111.1:0-10738 GCA_964557555.1 uncultured Beijerinckia sp. | reverse complement strand
GCTCATGAGCAATAGAATGACGACGACTTGGGGCGCAGCCATGACTGCACAAGCAAGTCGCGCTGCATAATCAACACCAAGTTGCACGGGCAAAGAGGCAACGCCGAGCTTGATATCGCCTTCGACGGATTTGAAATCATTCAAGGTCATGATGCCATGCGCGCCGATGCTATAGAGCAGGGCAATCATCACAACGCGCTGGTCTGGAAAGGCCGCACTCATGACGGCGGCGCCGGTGAACCATGGCAAGCCTTCATAGCAAAGGCCAACCGCTGAATTGCCCCACCATCCATTTGTCTTCAGACGGAAGGGCGGGGCGCTATAGGCCCAGGCCAATGCAAGACCGAAGATGGCTGCCACGAAAACAGCAAGGCCAAGTGCCCATGCAACGATGAGCGACAGCAGAGTGAAGATGCAGGCGATATAAAGCCCCCACCGTCCGGGCATTCGGCCTGAGGGAATAGGGCGGTTCGGTTCATTGATCGCATCAACATGGCGATCGAACCAGTCATTCACAGCCTGACTTGTGCCGCATACGAGAGGCCCAGCGAGCAAAGTGCCACCAATGACGAGCGGCCAGCGCTCCAGCAGCGATGCATTGATGGAGACGAGGCCGCACAGAAAGGCCCACATGGGCGCAAACCATGTGATCGGCTTCAACAGTTCCAGGATCACTTTGGGCGCAGGATAAGACATGCAAGGCAGACTAGACGGTCACGCCCCAGCTGTCCATCTGGCTTGACAACAAAAAGTGTCAGGCTCTAGTCTTCGGCATCACCATTTCGGCCAAGGTCGCCCATGTCATAGCGGCGAAGCTTGTCGTAAAGGCTCTGGCGACTCAGGCCGAGCATCTGCGCTGCAGCTGCGCGATTGTCGCCGGTGAGCTTGAGCGAGGTGGCGATGCACAGACGTTCCGTGATTTCGGTCGTCTCCCGCACAAGGTCCTTGAGGGGCATACGTCCCACAAGTTCAGCCAGCTGATCAGCGGTTCTTGCCGGGTCGCCCAGAGCGGGTCTGGCGCTGCGCCTTCGGGCAAGTGAGTGGATGATCAATCCGTAGCAGAGTGTCTCTCCGCTCCCCACAGCAGCGCCGGAAATTTCGACATCTTCCGCCGTGCCATATTCGCCCTGCATGACAGTTGCAAAGTCGCGCACGCTGCCATGTTCGCGCAGATTGGAGAACAGCACATTGGCATCCACGCTGGCGCGTCCAAGCCAGCGATTGATCATTTGGCCGCGCGCCTGCGCAGTCGAGGGCAGCCCCGCCATGTCGAGGAAAGAGGCATTGGCATCAAGAATACGGCCATCCGTGTCGAGCACGAGGAAGGCATGTGGCAGCTTGTCGATGATGTTGAGCGCCTGTTCTTTTGCAGCCGGCAACGCATGGCTGGCACGATCGACAGTCGGCGTCAGGCGAACCAGAATCTGTGCGCCGACATCCTGCCGGAAGAGTGAGGCTGACACCCAGCAGGGGCCAGCTGCCGCCAGCGTCGCACGCTGCGCTTCAAAGCGGCCGACAGCGCGCAGGCCTTCAAACTGGCGCGACAGCTCACGCCAGGAGTCGGTCTCGAAGAAATCCCCGAATGCATGACCGACGAGCTTGCCCGGAGTAGCCTCCAAAAGCGCTGCGGCAGAAGGGTTTGCGTCAATTGTCTTGAGCGTGTTGGCGTCGAGGACAAGGATCGCCTCTTCCGCCATCTGGAAGAGAATGCGATAGCGCGTTTCGGCACTGCGAAGGCGCAGGAATTCCTGCTCTGCATTGCGCTGGGCTTCAACGAGGCGCTGTTGAATGGAGCTGATGAGGCTCAGATCGCGCCCAATCGCAACGATGCGGTCATTGGCAATCTGCACCCCGGAATAGCGAATGGGCAGATCCGTGCCATCGCTCATGCGATGATTGATCTCGCGAAATTTGGCAGAGCCGTTTTCGCGCACTTCGCGCAACAGTTCTTCTACCTTGCCGCGGCTTTCTACCGTGACAGTGTCCACCCATTTGCGGCCGGGCCAATGCTGGGACAGTGCCGATTTGGTACCATCAACGCCCACTTCGCGGATGACGCCCTTGTCATCCAAAATCAGCGCGACATCGCTGCCAGCCATCGCAAGCCTTGCGGCGCGCGAAGCATCAATGTCCCCGATGAGATGTTCGAAAGTCGTGTGCTGATTCACGCAAGCACCTGCTTTCTGCGCAGTGCTGTTGCGCTTTCCATCATGCCACTATGAGCCTTTGTGATGAATCTGTTCATCTGATGGTCTCGATGCGTGTCAGCTGCGGCATGATCTTTTGCGTTTGGAAGACCGCATCACGTCCATCCACCGCTCTCAGATCAGCACCGACGGCCTCTGCGAGTTCCGGTTGATCCAGGAAAACGCGACCGCCAACCATGATCTTGATCCCCTGATTGAGGGACTTCTGGCGAATTGAAACTATCAACGATTCCAACTGTGGGATCATTGCCTCACGGCTGATCGAAAGTCCAGCCATTTGGTAGGAATCCTGCGCAACTGCCCGCAGGATATCGCTTTGTGAAGCCGCGGGCTTCAGCGTGACTTCAATGCCGGCGCGGCGCAGAAATTCTGCAACGAGCAGCACGCCGAAATCATGCTGGTCGCCGGGGCAGGAGGCCAGCAGCACAGAACCCAGACCCGCCTGCGGGGGGTTGAGTTGCGCATGGGCGTCGCTAAGCCGATGCAGGACCGTTTGGAGGCGGCAGACGCCAATGGTCACGGTGGCAAAATCGACCTCATCCTCGACCCAAAGCTGTCCGAGCCGCTGGGCTGTTGCCGCCAGCAAGTCGAGGACCGCCTCGTCGCGCCCTTCACGCTGGAGGAGATTTGCAACGAAGTAGTCGATATCCTCGGCGCGGCCAAAACCCGCCATTTCAGCGAAAGTCTCAACCTCTTCCCGGCCAAGGTCCGTCAGGGGCACAAGATGGGTGCCCGCACCGTTGCGGGAGGCTTCCGACAAGCGAGGGATGATTTCTGAAGCGATCAGCCGCTCCATGGCAGGGTCGCTGCTGCCCATGGCCAAAGGTCGCTGGCTTGAGGGCGCAAAAGCCCGATCCCCGTCCAAGGAACGGGGCAGACGTCCGCCACCCTTGCTGAGGCCAGCCATTGGCTAAGGCTCCCTGCCTGCCGCCCCATAGCGGTAGGCTGATCGGTCGGCCGGAGCACCGCAGGAAGAACCCCGCCACTCCGAACAATCAAGACACCTATCTTAGGCGTTACTATTCAACTGTGCAATAGCCGGATGTCAACTAAACTAGACGTCAATTAAGATTGACACTTCCATGGCTCTGCCCTAGCCTGAGGCTGTTCGATGGGCAGGGGGGATCATGGCCGATCCAGCACAGGTAGCCCGAAGCCAGCTTTACACACGCGAAGAACGGGAACGTCGTGACCGGTCACGCTGGACGCTTGTCCAAGGCGTGCTAGCACCAGTTCAGTTCCTGATCTTCCTCGTCAGCTTGGGCCTTGTGTTGCGCTTCCTCGCGACAGGCGAGGGGTTTCTTGCTGCCAGCATCTCCATCATCATCAAGACCGCAGCGCTCTACACAATCATGGTGACAGGCGCGATCTGGGAACGCGAAGTTTTCGGCTGCTATCTCTTTGCTCCTGCATTTTTCTGGGAAGATGTTGTGAGCATGGCGGTGATCGCTTTGCACACCGCCTATCTTTGGGCCTTCTTCACCGACCAGCTCACCGCGCGTGAACAAATGCTGCTCGCGCTTGCAGCCTATGCCACCTATGTCGTGAATGCGCTGCAATTTCTGATCAAGCTGCGTCAGGCACGCCTGCAAGGCAGAGATGATCCGCTCATGGGGGAGGCGTCCACATGAGCCTTGCACAAACAAGCTGCCCAACACTCGACATCAAGCAAGAGCGCGGTCAGCGCGAAGTCTTTTGCGGGCTCACGGGAATCGTGTGGCTGCATCGCAAAATTCAGGACGCTTTCTTCCTTGTTGTTGGTTCGCGGACCTGCGCTCATCTGATCCAGTCGGCTGCAGGCGTCATGATCTTTGCAGAGCCGCGCTTTGCAACGGCAATCATTGATGAGCGCGATCTGGCGGGGCTTGCGGATCTGGATGACGAGCTGGACCGCGTTGTCACGCGCCTGATCGAGCGCCGCCCTGATATCAAGCTGCTCTTTCTGGTCGGCTCCTGCCCGTCAGAAGTCATCAAGCTTGATCTCTCACGTGCTGCCCAGCGTTTGTCGCAGCGCATGATGCCATCGGTGCGCGTGCTGTCTTATTCCGGTAGCGGCATCGAGACGACCTTTACGCAAGGCGAAGATGCCTGTCTTGCCGCTCTCGTTCCCCAATCACCCTTGCAGCTGGCCACTCAAAAGCCATCGCTCCTCGTGGTGGGCGCTTTGGCCGATGCGGTTGAAGATCAATTCCGCCGCCTCTTTGCCGCGATGGGCATTACGCAGGTTGATTTCCTTCCAGCGCGTCACGCAGCGGATATGCCTGCGATTGGCCCGCAAACCAGATTCTTGCTGGCACAACCCTTCCTTACCGATACCGCGCGAGCGCTTGAGCAGCGCGGTGCACAGCATTTACAAGCGCTTTTCCCCCTTGGTGAAGAAGGTACGAGCGCTTGGCTTTGGGCGGCAGCGCAAGCCTTCGGCATATCGCGTGCCACTTTTGAGAGCGTCACACAAACAGCGCGCGACCGCGCCAAGCAAAGTCTCGCCCCATTGCGTGAAAAGCTCGCCAACAAGCGGATCTTCTTCTTCCCCGATTCGCAGCTGGAAGTGCCATTGGCGCGTTTTCTCTCGCGTGAACTTGGCATGGAATTGTCTGAAATCGGCACGCCTTATCTGCATCGCCGCCACCTTGCCGACGAGATTGCGCTTCTGCCCCAGCACGCCACAATTGTTGAGGGGCAGGATGTGGAAGCGCAGCTTGATCGCTGCCGCGCCGAAAAGCCTGATCTGTCCGTTTGCGGTTTGGGTCTAGCCAATCCGCTTGAGGCGGAGGGGCTTGCTACCAAATGGTCCATCGAACTCGTCTTCACCCCCGTCCAGGGCTATGAGCAGGCGGGCGACCTCGCTGAACTCTTTGCGCGACCCTTGCGTCGGCGCGAATTGCTGGAGGTCTGACCATGCATCTCACGCTCTGGACCTATGAAGGCCCTCCGCATATCGGCGCGATGCGTGTCTGCGCTGCGATGAAGAAGGTGCATTATGTGTTGCACGCTCCACAGGGCGACACTTATGCAGACCTGCTCTTCACCATGATCGAGCGGCGCGATACGCGTCCGCCTGTTACCTACACGACGTTTCAAGCGCGCGATCTTGGTGGCGATACGGCAGAACTCTTCAAAAATGCCGCACGCGAAGCCTATGATCGTTTCAAGCCCGATGCCCTGATTGTTGGGGCGTCCTGCACCGCTGAACTCATTCAGGATGATCCGGGCGGTCTTGCGCAAGCGCTCGGCCTCGATATCCCCGTCATCCCACTTGAACTGCCTGCCTATCAGCGCAAGGAAAACTGGGGCGCGTCCGAAACTTTCTATCGCATCACGCGCGCACTGGCGAAGCCGGTTGAAAAAAGCGCTCATCCGCGTCCGCTGTGCAATGTTCTCGGTCCGACAACTCTGGGCTTCCGTCACCGCGATGATCTGAACGAAGTCTTGAGCCTGTTGCGCGAGATCGGAGTTGACGTGAATGTCATCGCTCCGCTCAATGCGACACCGGCAGATATGGCGCGTTTGGGCGAGGCCGACTTCAATGTCGTGCTCTATCCGGAAGTGGCGGGGCAGGCGGCCTCATGGCTGCAACGCACTTTTGGTCAGAAGGCTACGCGAACAGTCCCTATAGGCGTTGGCGCTACGCGTGCCTTCATTGAAGAAGTAGGCGCGCTCGCAGGGCTTGATGTGAGCCATGTGCTCAAAACGGCCAAGAGCCGTTTGCCGTGGTATTCGCGCTCGGTTGACTCGACCTATCTTACGGGCAAGCGCGTTTTTGTCTTTGGAGATGCGACTCACGCGGTCGCACTTGCTGACGTCGCGGTGAAGGAGCTTGGCTTCAAGCTTGTCGGGCTTGGAACCTATTCGCGCGAATTTGCGCGTGAGGTTCGCGCCGCGGCTGAACGGCATGGCGTCACACCTTTGATCAGTGATGACTATCTCGAAGTCGAGGCAGCGATCGCAGAAGCTGGTGCAGAACTCGTGCTCGGCTCACAGATGGAGCGCCACATTGCCAAGCGCCTGCGCGTTCCCTGTGCGGTGATTTCAGCGCCGGTCCATGTGCAGGATTTCCCGGCTCGCTATTCGCCCCAAATGGGTTTCGAAGGGGCCAATGTGCTCTTCGACACGCTGGTTCACCCGCTGATGATGGGCCTTGAGGAACATCTGCTTGGCATGTTCCGCGGCGACTTCGAATTCCGAGACGGGGTTGCACCTTCTCATCTGGGAGCTGGTGAGGCACCTGCCGATCCGATCGAGCCTCAAGTCCAAACACAATCTGCGGTCGTTGCCTGGTCGCTTGATGCAGAAAAGGAGCTGCGAAAGATCCCCTTCTTCGTGCGGTCCAAAGCAAGGCGCAATACGGAGCGCTTTGCAACAGAACGCGGGCTTGCCCGCATCGATGTGGAGACACTTTATGACGCAAAAGCGCATTTCGGCCGCTGAGCCGACGCCCGTGCGCGTCACGATCGTCACCCTCGATGATCATCTCGCGGGGACGGTGGCCCGTGCGCAGACGATCCTTCGCCGTTCGATTCCCGGTCTTTCGCTCACACTTCATTCTGCTGCGCAATGGGGCGAGGACGAAGAAGCACTGGCACGCTGCCATGCAGACATTGCGCAAGCGGATATTGTCATCGCCACGATGATGTTCATGGAAGATCACATCAAGGCAGTACTTCCTGCCTTGCAGGCACGTCGCGACAGTTGCGATGCCATGGTTGTTTGCATGTCGTCTGGGGATGTGGCCAAGCTCACCCGCATGGGCCGATTTACGACCCATGCTGAAGGCGGCTTGCGGAGCTTCCTCAAGAAACTTCGTGGCAAGACGGAAAAGTCAGGCGTGGCTGGTGCACAGCAGATGAAGATGCTGCGCCGCATTCCGCGCTTGCTGAAATTTATCCCTGGCGCAGCTCAAGATATCCGCGCCTATCTTCTCACCCTGCAATATTGGCTTGCAGGGTCGGATGAGAATGTCGCCAATCTCGTGGCTAATCTCATCAACCGTTATGCCGATGGTTCTCGTAAGGAACTGCGTGGCAAGCTGAAGGTCGGGGAGCCTGTCGAATATCCCGATGTCGGTCTCTATCATCCGCGCGTGAAGACGCGTCTGACGGATCGTGTTGACGCCCTGCCCATGCAAAAGGGGCGCGCAACGATCGGCCTGATCGTCATGCGTTCTTATATCTTGGCAGGCAACAGCGCGCATTATGACGGCGTGATTGCCGCGATTGAAGCGCGTGGCCTCAATGTGTTGCCGGTCTTTGCCAGCGGCCTTGACGCACGCCCGGCGATTGAGCGCTTTCTGATGCGCGACGGCAAGCCTTGTATTGATGCTCTCGTCTCTCTCACCGGTTTCTCGCTAGTTGGTGGTCCAGCCTATAATGACGCGCGTGCTGCTGAGGAAGTGCTGGCAGCGCTCGACGTCCCCTATCTCGCCGCTCATCCGCTTGAGTTCCAAACGCTCGAGCAGTGGAGCGCCTCAGAGCGCGGCCTCATGCCAGTCGAGGCAACGATTATGGTGGCGATCCCTGAATTGGATGGGGCGACGAGCCCGATGGTCTTCGGCGGCCGTTCTTCCTCCCGGGGCCCCGAGGACCATCGGGATATGTGCGTTGATGAATCGCGTGCTGCCATGCTGGCTGCGCGTGTGGAGAAGCTCGTGGCCTTGCGTCAGCGCGCAAAGGCTGAGCGCAAGCTCGCGGTCATCTTGTTCAACTTTCCGCCTAATGCAGGCACGGTTGGCACGGCCGCTTTCCTCTCAGTCTTTGAGTCGCTCTTTCATACCTTGAAGGGCCTGAAGGCCGATGGTTACAGTGTCGAACTGCCCGACAGCGTTGATGCATTGCGTGATGCCCTGCTGAAGGGCAATGCCATGCAATATGGCGCGCAGGCCAATGTTCATGCGCTCGTGTCAGCCTCTGATCAGGTGCGTGACGACCCTTATCTTGAGCAGATCGAAGCGCAATGGGGTCCGGCACCTGGGCGCCAGCAAAGTGATGGCTCGTCGATCTTCGTGTTGGGTCATCAGTTCGGCAATGTGCTTGTCGGTATTCAGCCAGCTTTCGGCTATGAAGGCGATCCGATGCGCCTGCTGTTCGAGCAAGGCTTTGCACCGACCCATGCCTTCTCAGCTTTCTATCGCTATCTGCGCAAGTCTTTCGCGGCCGATGCCGTGCTGCATTTCGGCACGCATGGCGCGCTGGAATTCATGCCCGGCAAGCAATGCGGCCTGTCTGATCAATGCTGGCCTGACCGCCTGATTGGCGATTTGCCGAATCTCTATCTCTACGCTGCGAACAATCCGTCCGAGGGTGCGATTGCCAAGCGCAGGGCAGGGGCAACGCTTGTGTCCTATCTGACACCGCCCGTCGCCCAAGCGGGGCTCTATCGTGGTTTGCTTGATCTCAAGTCATCCCTCGAAACTTGGCGCGCTTTGCCGCCTGAAGCCCAGGATGATTTTTCCCGCCTTGCGGGCGTCATTCAGGCGCAAGCGGCGAGCCTCGATCTATGTGTGGCTGAGCCTGCTTGGGAAGATGCGCAAGCCGAGGTGCCACTGCTGCTCAACCGTGTCCTTGAGCTTGAATATACACTGATCCCGCATGGTTTACATGTTGTAGGTGAAACCATGTCGCGCGAAGAGCGTGTGGATACGCTGATCGCTATGGCAGATAGCGTTCACTCCATGCAGCCCTCACGCGAGGTCATTGAAGCGCTGGTGGATGGCAAGGAGCCCAATGAGGCAAAGACGACGGCTGAACATGTGGAAGCGCTGAAAGCCCTGGCCGCGAGCCACGAATTGATGCGCGATGATCACGAAGTGAAGGGCCTCATGCGGGCGCTCGATGGCCGCTATATTCGCCCAGCACCCGGTGGGGATTTGCTGCGCACACCGGAAATCTTGCCGACAGGACGAAATCTCCACGGATTTGATCCATTCCGCATCCCCAGCGCTTTTGCAATGCGTTCAGGTCAGCAAGGCGCGGAATTGTTGCTGGAACGCCATCGCGCTGAGACGGGTGACTATCCGCGCAGCATCGCCTTTGTTCTGTGGGGGACGGATAATCTCAAGACGCAAGGTGTGCCGATTGGACAGGCACTCGCCTTGATTGGGGCGCGTCCACGCTTTGACAGCTATGGGCGTCTTGCAGGTGCTGAGCTTGTGCCGCTTGAGGAGCTTGGCCGGCCGCGAATTGATGTCGTCTTCTCGCTCTCCGGCATCTTCCGTGATTTGATGCCGTTGCAAACACGCTTGCTGGCGGAAGCCTCTTTCCTCGCTGCAACTGCTGAGGAGCCAGCTGGCCAGAATTTCGTTCGCGCCAACACGCTTGCCCATATGCAGGCGCAGGGTTGTGATCTTGAGACGGCCGCCCTGCGTGTCTTCTCGAATGCCGACAGCGCATACGGCGCCAATGTGAACATGGCCGTCGAGAATGGTGTCTGGCAGGATGAAGACGAGTTGGCGGAGCTTTATGCGCGACGCAAGTGCTTTGCCTATGACCGCAAGGGCAAGGTCGCCAAACAGGCGGATCTGCTCGACGCCATGATGGCGCGTGTAGATGTCGCTTATCAAAATCTCGAGTCAGTCGAACTTGGCGTCACCACGCTTGATCAATATTTCGACAATCTCGGCGGCTTGTCACGTTTGGCAGAACGAGCCAGCGGCAAGGTTCCTTCGATCTATATTGGGGATCAAACCCGCGGCGAGGGGTCGGTGCGTACGCTCAATGAGCAAGTTGCGCTTGAGACGCGGACGCGGATGCTCAATCCGAAATGGTATGAAGGCCTGCTGAAGCACGGTTATGAAGGCGTGCGGCAGATTGAAGCCCATCTCACCAATGCGGTTGGCTGGTCGGCTACGACCGGTGCCGTTGACCCATGGGTTTATGAAAAAATCGCGCAGACTTTCGTGCTCGATCCTGAAATGCGCGCGCGCCTGGCTGCGCTCAATCCCACATCGGCGGCAAAAATGGCAAACCGCCTCATGGAAGCAACCGAACGCAACTATTGGTCACCGGATGACGAGACACGCGAAGCGCTGCAACGCGCAAGCGAAGAGATCGAAGATCGTCTCGAAGGCGTCTCCGTGGAAATGGCTGCCTGAGGTATTGGAGGAACAGATGACGCTGATGACACCACCCCCCAAGCGCCCCGCCGATGGTGAAGGCAGTGTGCAGGTGCATCTCGATCCCGATATGCGGATCGGCAATGCCAAGGTCTTTGCCGTCTATGGCAAGGGCGGAATTGGCAAGAGCACGACCTCGTCCAATCTGTCAGTGGCTTTCTCGAAGCTCGGCAAGCGCGTCTTGCAGATCGGCTGCGATCCGAAACATGACTCGACCTTCACCCTTACAAAGAAGCTGATGCCAACTGTCATTGACGTGCTGGAATCGGTGAACTTCCATTCAGAAGAGCTGCGCACCGAAGACTTCGTCTTCGAAGGCTATAATGGCGTGATGTGCGTGGAAGCTGGTGGCCCGCCGGCTGGCACCGGTTGCGGCGGCTATGTCGTCGGCCAGACCGTGAAGCTCCTCAAAGAGCATCATCTG
>CAZLBA010000110.1:0-10765 GCA_964557555.1 uncultured Beijerinckia sp. | reverse complement strand
TTATAAAGATCCTTATACATATCGCGCAGAACATTCTTCTGCACTTTGCCCATTGTGTTACGTGGCAGGTCATCAACGAAGAGGACGCGCTTGGGTTGTTTGAACTTGGCGAGGCGCTCGCTCAGATTGGCAAGCACCGTCTTTTCATCAAGCGGTGAGGCCTTGTCCTTCACCACCACCGCTGTCACGCCTTCGCCAAAGTCGGCATGGGCAACACCAATGACGGCGCTTTCGATCACGCCGGGCATGGCGTCAATCTCGTCTTCCACTTCCTTGGGATAGACATTGAAGCCGCCGGTGATGACGAGATCCTTGCCGCGACCGACAATGTGGAAATAGCCGCGCTCGTCTTTTTTGCCGAGATCGCCCGTGATGAAGAAGCCATCAGCGCGGAATTCGGCGGCCGTCTTTTCCGGCATGCGCCAATAGCCCTTGAACACATTGGGGCCGCGAATTTCGATCATGCCGGTTTCACCATCCGCAATCGGCACGCCCGTTTCAGGATCAGTCACGCGCGCTTCAACGCCCGGCAGCGGATGACCAACGGTGCCTGCAATGCGATCTCCATCATAAGGATTGGAGATGTTCATATTGGTTTCGGTCATGCCATAGCGTTCGAGAATCGCATGACCTGTTTTCGCGCGCCATTCGCGATGCGTCTCGGCAAGCAAGGGCGCAGAGCCCGAGATGAAGAAGCGCATATGCTTTGTGGCTTCTGGCGTTAGGTCAGGACGCGTGAGCAAGCGCGTATAGAATGTCGGCACGCCCATCATCGAGGTCGCGCGCGGCATCAGCTTCATGATCGCATCAGGATCAAGCTTCGGCAGGAAGAGCATCGTGCCGCCTGCCATCAGCAACACATTGGTCGCCACGAAGAGACCATGCGTGTGATAGATGGGTAGCGCATGGATCAGCACATCTTTCGAGGTGAAGCGCCAGTAAGACACCAGCGTCGTCGCGTTTGATGCGAGATTGCCATGGCTCAACATCGCGCCTTTGGAGCGGCCTGTTGTGCCAGATGTATAGAGAATGGCTGCGAGATCATCGACACTGCGCTCAACATCCGTGAAGGCAGATGAAGCAGCCTTCATGCGCTCTGCCAAAGTACCATCGCATTTGACGCCTAGCGTCTCGATAGCAGCAACGCCTGCCTCCTTCGCGACGGCAGCGAGCTTATCCTTGGTAGCGGGGTCGCAGACGAAAACGCGCGGCTCAGAGTCACCAAGGAAGTAAGAAATTTCAGCCGGCGTATAGGCCGTGTTCAGCGGCAGAAAGACTGCACCAGCGCGCAAGCAAGCGAGATAGAGCAAAATCGCTTCGGGCGACTTCTCGACCTGCACCGCAACACGATCCCCCGGCAGGACGCCGAGCGACACCAGCACATTGGCAAGCTGCGCGGAGCCCGCCTCCACACCGCCGAAGGTGATGACACGGCCATCGTGATTTTCAATAAAGGCCTTGCCAGCATCGGGCATGGCGCGACGGAAGAGGTCGTAGAGATAAGCAGGCATGGAAAGGCTCGTCCCCGAGGCATCAGTTGCGCCTTAGTTGGACGAGGCGGCTCCAACTTGCAAGCGGCTTCGCGGGCTGCCCTTCCACAGCCGCTTCACCGCGCCTGAGGCCATGACCTGTTTCTCATTGGCATAGGCCTCGTGATTGGCCTCGATCTCGTCGAGGTCATAGAGGTAATTGACCATCAGGCCGGCGCCGTCGCGCAGCGCCTTGGGCGAGAGATCGCCCATGAAATTGATGCGCTCCAATCTCGCCCCATTGCCCAGATGGAAACGGGCAACCGGATCGCGCGGGCGGCCATTGGCGGCCTTGGCGGCAAGGAAATATTCCGCCGCCAGCGCCTCGACGCCCTTGCGGATGGCTTCAGCGCGGGCGCCGTCCCTGGCCCAGCCGGGGTCGGCAAGCGTCTGGGCCAAGTCCTGTTCGGCAGATCCCATCTCGGCCTTCGATTCGTTCAGCCATTTCATGAAAGTCGGCACCGGCGACAGGGTGACAAAATTGTCCAGTCGCGGCAGTTCGCGGCGCAGTTCTTCCACCACTTGCTTGATCAGGAAATTGCCAAAGGAAATGCCATCCAGTCCACGCTGGCAGCTCGAAATCGAATAGAAAACAGCCGTGCGAGCCTGTTCCGGCTGACAGATCTCGCGGCTCTCAGCCAGAAGCGGAGCGACTGCACCGGGAATGTCGCGGGTCAGCGCCACTTCGACAAAGATCAGCGGATCATCCGCCATGGCGGGGTGAAAGAAACCATAACAACGCCGATCCGCCGGATCAATGCGCCGGCGCAGATCATTCCAGTCGCGAATTTCATGCACGGCTTCGTAACGGATGATCTTTTCAAGGATCAAGGCGGGGGTCGCCCAATCAATCCGTCGCAGCACCAGAAAGCCGCGGTTGAACCAAGCATACATCAGGTGGGCAAAGTCGCGATCGACAATCTGCAGATCAGGTCGGCCGGGCAGAAAATCGAGCAAGTCCTGCCGCATGTGAACGAGCGCCGCCGTCCCGCCCGGTGCACGGTTGAGACGGCGCAACAATTCCTGCCGACGCGGTTCAGCGGCGAAATGGAGCTCACTGGCGGCCGCGGCATCGCCTGTGCTGGCCCAACCCTCCATGGCCTTGGCCAGACGCTTTTGGTCGGGGCCAAATTCCTGCGAGAGGGCCTCGAAAAAGGCGAGGCGGCCTTGGGGGTCAAGCTGCGCATAGAGGTCTAGCCCATGCCGCGCCAGAGCCACGCCGGAGGCCTCTCCACGCCCGGACAGAAGGGTGTGGCATGTCTCCACCAGCGCGCCCTGACGGGGCTCCGGGCGGCTTGGCTCGCGCTGGAGAAGCGCCCGCCCGCGCTCGGTAATGCTGGAAATGAGGTCTGACAGAAAGGCGCTGCTCATGGTCGGCCCCAGCCTCGGCATCCAATCCTGCGACCATGAAGACATGGGAACCCCTCCTCGTCCAGTCACGCTTCGGCGGGCCGCCACATGCGGTCGAGCCAGCCCAGAGGCAACCCCCAAAAGCAAACCCTGTTCCCCCTGAGCGAGTGAGCGAGGCGGATCTCGCCAAGCCCATTGACAGGCGGAGCCGATACGCCAATATGTAACCAAGGCTACACTTTCAGGCGGAAGCGACACGAAAGGCACCCGATGACCGACTGGGCGCAGCAAAAGGGCAATTGGTCTGAACGCACCGTCCTTGCAGGACGAGAGGCCATAGAGGGGCGCCGCAAGGGCATGGCGGCTTTCCTCCCCTTTGCTGGCCCAGCTGTGATTGCCTCCATCGCCTATATGGACCCTGGCAATTTCGCGACGAATATCGAGGCGGGTGCGAAATTCGGTTATCAGCTTTTGTGGGTCGTGTTGCTCGCCAATCTGACGGCGATGCTGTTTCAGTCACTCTCTGCGAAACTTGGCATCGTGACAGGCAAGAGCCTCGCGCAACATTGCGGTGAGCGCCTGCCAAAGCCTGCAGTCTATGTCATGTGGGTGATGAGCGAGATCGCTGCCATGGCAACCGACCTCGCGGAATTTCTCGGCGCAGCGCTCGGTCTATATCTCCTGACCGGCTTGCCCCTGATGACGTGCCTCTTCATCACCGGCATCATCACCTATCTGCTTTTGCTCGTGCAGAGCTGGGGCTTTCGCCCGATGGAAGCCATCATTGGCGTCTTCGTTCTCGTTATCGGTCTTTGCTATCTCGCCGAGATGATCATTGCTCCGCCGCAATGGAGCGGTGTGATTGCTGGCCTCACCACGCCCTCACTACCTGATGAGCGTGCGGTGACATTGGCCGTTGGCATCATCGGCGCGACGGTCATGCCACATGCGATTTATCTGCATTCCACCCTCACACAAGGCCGTATGCCCTGCAACTCGCCGGAAGAAACACGCCACGTACTTCGCTACTCGAATTGGGAAGTGGTTATCGCACTCGGCTTTGCCGGCCTCGTCAACATGGCAATGGTGTCCATGGCAGCAACCGTCTTCTACCTGAATGGTCGTGGCGATGTGGCTGAAATCGAGACGGCCTATCAGACACTCATTCCGCTTCTGGGCGGCGCTGCTGCGCTGGTCTTCATCTGCTCGCTGCTTGCTTCCGGCTTCTCCAGCTCCGTTGTCGGCACGATGGCTGGCCAATCGATCATGCAGGACTTCATCCAGTTCCGCATTCCCCTGTGGTTCCGTCGCCTGATCACGATGGCGCCTGCATTTGTGGTGGTTGCCATCGGCGTCACGCCAACGGAAGCGCTGGTGATGAGTCAGGTCGTCTTGAGCCTTGTCTTGCCGCTGCCCATGGTGGCGCTTCTTGTGCTGACATCAAAACGCGATGTCATGGGACCCTTCGTTAATTCACGCGCAACAACCTGTGCGGCCGTTGCAGCTGCGCTTGTGGTGGGCGCGCTGAATATCCTGCTCCTGTTGCTGGCAGCAGGCGTGTCAGTGCCCGGTCTTTCTGACTGAGAAGACTCGACACATTCCCCCTGCGGCCTATCTGCAAAGAGACAAGCCGCAGTGGGCCATGAAGCAGCAAGAACACAATACCAGCGCAGCCAGAGCCTTACTGAAGCTCGCGGTGATGACGCGCGGAATGCCGCTGCTCCTGCGCCACGCCAGCGCAGCCGGGCTGACTTTTTTGTTTCTTCTGTTACGCCTGAAACTGGGCCATGCCCCAAATTACCCGTTTCTGTTGTTTCTGCCGGCAGTCGCCTTGTCAGCCGTGCTGTTCAATCGCGGCAGCGGGATCACCGCCACGATGTTATCCGCCTTTCTCGTCTGGTGGTTCTTCATGCAAGACCCGGAGACGTCAGCCCAGCGTCTCGAAAACAGATTTGCGCTGGCAACCTTTGTCGCCGTCGGAATCCTGCTATCAGCTTTCATCGAAGTCATGCATGCGTTGATCGTCCGGCTGAGCGCTGCACATGAAGAGGCGCTTGCCATGAATGCGCGACTGGTGGCATCCGAGCAGGAGAAAGATCTCATGCTGGAAGAACTCGCCCATCGCACCAAGAATGATTTGCAAACGCTCAATTCACTCCTGCGATTGCAGGCACGCAGCGTTGAAGAGGGCAATGCCAAATCAGCCCTGATGGCGGCGGCTGATCGAACCAATGTGGTCGCACGAATGCATGACAGGTTGCGGCGTCGCAATCGTGCGCCCGTCATTGATCTCGCCCGCTTTCTGGAAGACATTTGTGATGATATTCGCAAGGCACATTTCGAGATGCGCCCCATTGGCCTGCGCACCTATCTAACACCTGTGATCGTTGATGCGCGCCGAGCGGCCTCTGTGGGCCTGATCCTCAATGAACTTGTCACCAATGCCTTGAAATATGCCTTTCCGGATGATCGCGCCGGTACGATCACTGTCCGGCTTGGCTGTAACGGGTCGATGATTGAGCTGAGCGTGAGCGATAATGGCGTTGGCATTGATTCCAGCGCGCCGCGTGGCACCGGCGTGGGTCAGAGGCTTGTGCGCGCTCTGACCCAACAACTCGATGGCGTCTTTTCAACCGACTCAGCACCCGGCACAGGCACTACATGCCGCTTTGCGATTCCACTCTCCGAAGAGACGTGATCACCGCACCAGAGACACATTCAAGATCGCCGTACGGCCCTGTTGCAAAGCAGCCAGACCGTCTGCGAAAGCCTTGCGCAACTCCTCCTGATCAGAGGCTTTCGCGCCAAAGAAATCAAAATGCGTTCCAAGATTTTCAAAATCAGGCGCTTCGATATTCACGCCATAATGGATTTTGGATGTCTCAGCTGCACCTTCCGGATAATAGAGAACATGCCCTTTGCGCATCGCCTCATATCGTTTGTTATTGCACACCACGATCATGATCGGCAGATCATAGGCTTTTGATGCACCGAGCGCCTGAATGATCGGATTGTAGAGGAAAGAGCCATCCCCAACGAAGAGCACCACCGGTTTGTCGCGCTTGGCAAGCTTGGCGCCCAATGCTGCACCAATGCCCTGGCCCAAGGCGCCACCCGTCACGCGAAAGAAGCTTTGCGCCTCATTCAGCGGCAGATGAGGACGCATGACCGGCATGTGAGTGATCGTCTCGTCGATATAGATTGTGTCGCAAGGCAAAGTCTCGGCAGCGATGCAAGCCAAGGCCACTGCATCAAGCTTGTCGGCAGCCAATGATGCCTGACGTTGAGCCGCAAGCATCACCTCATAAGCCTGGCGGGCCTTGCTCCAGTGAGCGCATCGCTCGCTCACGCGCGCTGCATCTACAGAAACGGCCTTTACCAGCGCTTCCAATGTGCTGGCCGTATCGCCTTCGAGATAGATGTCTGCGTGGAGATTCTGGTAGGCGAGATGTTGCTTGATCGGATAGGCACCTATCGACACGATCTGGCCTTTGCCCGGACGTTTGCGCGCCGGATACCAAGGCGCCTTGCCATCCACGAGCAGAATGAGATCGCTGTCCTCAAGATGTTCAAAGCTCTGCAAGCCGAGCCATAGCGGATGCGATTGCGGGAAATTCGTGTAGGTGCTCGCACGACCGCCAATGACGGGCGCGCCGATCTTCTCGGCCAGCGCCACCATCGCGGCGAAAGCCTGCGGATCTCTGCCCGCGCTTTCCGTCACAATCACCGGACGTCTGGCTGTGGTCGCCAGCTTGGCGACCTCCTCAATGTCCTGTGGAACAGCCATGGTGCGGGGCGCTGGTGGAATGGCGCGCAAATTGTCCGGTTTGCTCCAGGGCTGCATCATCGCTTCAAGCGACATATTCAGATAGACGGGCCCTTGCGGCAGACGCTGGGCCATCTCGCCTGCACGCACCACGCTTTGATAGATATTTGCAGCATGCGTGACCTGACCGGCCCATTTCACCAAAGGCTCAATCAGGCGATGCGCGCCGCCGACGCTCACGCCACCATACCATTGCGGCTCCATCTGCTGCTCAGGATCATCACCAAAGGTTGTCGATTCACCAGACATGACGATCAGTGGAAGCTCTGCCTGCGTGGCACTGAGCACAGCCATGGATCCATGCATCAAGCCAACACCTGCATGAATGAGAACAGCCTGTGGACGCCCGGTGATCGCGGTGTAACCCATGGCCATGTCCACAGCGAGCGTCTCATGCCAGCAGTCAATGAAAGTGGGGCCGGGTGCATTTTCGACTTTTTGTCGCGCCATGGCCTCCCATACGGGGCTCCATTCAGAACCGGGCGAGGAGAGGATGTAATCAACGCCCAGATTGCGAAAGGCCTCTACAATCGCCTCGCCCCCGTCACGATAGTTCTTCAAACGCTGCCTCCCCTTGCGGCTTCTATAGCTCTGGCTTGATATGATCTTCTTTCAAGCCTTAAGGCAAGCATTGCCAGCACGCAGCAAATCGGCTTCCCTGTCGAAGAGGAGAAGATGATGCGGATCTGCATTTATGGCGCAGGCGCAATTGGCGGGCATCTGGCAGCACGCTTCATTCAGGCGGGCAGCGGACTTGTCAGCATTGTTGCGCGCGGTCAGCATTTGGAAGCCATCCAGCGCAATGGCGTGACCTTGATAGCCAATGGCGAACGCATTTGGGGCCAGCCCATCGCGGCAACGCAGGATCCCGCGCAATTGCCTCCTCAAGATCTCATCTTCGTGACGCTGAAAGCCCATTCTGCGCCGCTTGCTGCCAAATCAATCGCCCGTTTGATGGCGCCGCGCGGTGTGGCCGTTTTTCTGCTCAATGGGATCCCATGGTGGTGGACTTATGGATTGCCGCGCAATGCAGCCCTTCCCTTGCTCGATCCTGATGGGGCCTTGTGGAATCATCTTGGCCCGCAACGTGCGCTTGGTGCAGTTGTCTATTGCCCCAATCAAATTGACCAGCCCGGCATTATCACCCATCAAGGCCAAAATCGTTTCATCATTGGTGAGCCCGATAATCGTCCCTCCGAGCGGGCGCGTCTCGTCGTTGATCTTCTCACCATGAGCGGGCTCAATGCTGAGCTTAGCAGTGATATCCGGCGAGATATCTGGCAAAAGCTCTGCACCAATATCAGCAATAATCCACTTGCGGCCCTCACGCGGCTTGCCTCCTTGACCACGCCGGGACTCACCGATCTTGGCGTATCCCTGATCGAAGAAGTCATGCTGGTTGCAGCCAGCACCGGCTACGATCTGAAAGGGCGCGTTGATCCGCAACGTGCACGCCTGCGCAGCGGTCCCGTCACGGGCAAGCCGTCCATGTTGCAGGACGTCGAGGCACATCGTCCCATAGAGGTGGAAGCCATCATGGGACAGGTGCAAGCCTTTGCGCGGGAGAACAATGTCGCAACGCCGGTGCTCGACATTGTTCTGCCCTTGCTGCGCGGCCTTGATGCATCGTTGCGCGGCGCGCTCTAGCGACGAATGCGCTCCAGAGCTTCGTCTTGTGGGTGATGCAGGACCCACAATTTCCAGATCGACGAAGCAATCAGCAAAAGGCCGACAATCTCGAAAGCCTGCAAAGCAAGATCCCCTGCCTTGAAACCAAGCGCAAAGGGTGCGGCCATGGTCCAGGCACCTAGGGCAATCTCCACCCATTCTTCCCATTCAGCGAAACGCCACAAGGCAAGTGCTGCCACCAGCATGATCACTGCGCCATTGGCCCAGGCGGTCGTCGCAGCAGATGCGACGGCGGTATAGCCATAGACCCATGGCGACATGAAGAGCCCAAGACCGAGCATGAGATTCGCCCAGTCATGCGTGCGTGTTTTTTCCAACAAAGCTGCCTGCGCCATCTGCGCCTCCATGCAGCCCGGCCCCATGCTAGGAGCTAGGCGCAGCAGATGCAGCGTCAAGCCTTATGGTGCAGAAACGCCTGTGCCGATCTGACAAGCGACACCCGTGCCGCCAAGGCCACAATAGCCGCCCGGATTTTTGGCGAGATATTGCTGATGATAATCTTCTGCATAGAAGAAGGTCGGCGCATCCATGATTTCGGTTGTGATGTCGCCAAAGCCCTTGGCGCGCAAGGCTTCGCCATAGCTTTTCATTGTCAGCATCGCAGCATCGCGCTGCGCAGGTGAATATGTGTAGATGCCAGACCGATATTGCGTACCAACATCATTGCCTTGTCGCATCCCTTGTGTGGGATCATGATTTTCCCAGAAACATTGCAACAGGCGTTCATAGGAAATTTTGGTCGGATCAAAGATGACCAGCACAACTTCATTATGCCCGGTCATGCCTGAGCAGACTTCTTCATAAGTCGGGTTCGGTGTCTGGCCCGCTGCATAACCGACCGCTGTGGCAAAGATGCCCTCGCCCAGTTGCCAGAATTTGCGTTCAGCACCCCAGAAACAGCCCATGCCAAACATCGCGCTGTCCATTCCCGCGGGCCAGGGCGCATGAATGGAATGGCCGTTGACGAAATGGTGGGTCGCTGTGCGAATGGGCAGCGGACGGCCGGGCAGGGCCTCAGCGGCGCTGGGCAAAGTGAGACGCTTGCGAAAACCGAACATGGCTCCCTCCGATGTTTGACTGCATCTAACGCTTTGCCCATCTGCTGGGTAGAGCTAACGATCCGAATAGCCGATCAAGGGTTCGGGAGGGCGCGAGGCAATCATCAAAAACAGGCCAATCAGGGAAAGCACAAGCGCCAGCGGCAGATGCAGGATCGAGGTGGCCAAAGGATCCCACAAGATCGGGTGCAGCCCATAAAGACCGCGTTCGAGCATTCCCAAACGGTTGGTGAAAATTTCCGAGAGCGGCGTCAGCAGGACGCGACTGGCGGCGAGCGAACGCGTGCCATCAATCACAAGCGCCGCAAAGGCGCCGGCAAAGGAAAGGAGTCCGGCAAGGCGTAGCAATAAACGAAACATGCTGTGTCCCGATGCAGCCCTGCTCTTTTCCTAACCTTTGCCGACCCTCCTGTCGATCCTAGCGCGGTGTGCCAGTCGTTGAACCGGTGCCGGGGGTTGAGCCCGTGCCGGTGCCCGACCCCGTGCCGGTTGAGCCACTGCCGCCCAGATTGGATGAACTCAGACGATCGAGCATGCGGCTAATCGCGTCGATGCACTCATTCAGCTGCGTATCCGCCGGGCAGCGGACACGGATTTCCGAATCGCCCCGCCGCAAATGGAAATGCGCGCCACCCGCATGGCCCATCATCTGCTTGTGCATCATCATCATATGGTGATGACCATGACCCTGACCGCCACGCCCACCAAGCCCCATGGCCGATCCGCCCGGACCACGCCCATAGGACTGGCCGTCGTCGTCATCGTCATCGCGGGACCAACGACGCTGGTCCCGGTCGCGGTCGCGGCTCCAGCCGCGGTCGGAACGGTCGAACCGGTCACCACGGTCCTGTACCTGCACAATCAGGGGATTTGCGTCCGTTGCTGGGACAGCCGCCGGCGCCGCAGACGCACCGGTGGCCAGCAAAAGACAGCCGACGCCAAGCATAAACACTGTTTTCATGGGAGGGTCTCCAAATGAGGGGAGCACCCGAAAACGAACCCCGGAGGGCGGGGGTTCCCCCTGCCGCGCCAAAGGATCACCCTTTAGGTCTTGGCGCGGGCCGCCTGATGGTTTATGCGAAGCGCTCCCGCGCGCCCTCAGGGTCATCAGCCAGCGCGGCCGTCACAGACGGAAGGGCCTCACGTGCGCCTTAAGCACGTTGCGGAGGGGTGGCCGAGTGGTTGAAGGCGCACAGGTCGCCTCAACAAGGCGACCGTCCTTCCCGGACAAGGCTTTGCGTGCGCCTTAAGCACGTTGCGGAGGGGTGGCCGAGTGGTTGAAGGCGCACGCCTGGAAAGTGTGTATACGGGAA
>CAZLBA010000109.1:0-10788 GCA_964557555.1 uncultured Beijerinckia sp. | reverse complement strand
GAGATGGAAAAGATGGATGCCAGCCATCGCATGAAGGAATTGTCACATGAGCCAGAAATTCGTGGCCTTCCCCCGCGTCACCCTTTCATGCATCGCACCCGCACAATCGACTACGCCATCATTTTGCAAGGCGAGATCGACATGCTGCTTGATGATAGCGAAATCCATCTGAAGGCGGGCGATGTGCTTGTGCAGCAAGGCACCAACCATGCATGGGTGAATCGAGGCACGGAAGTGTGCCGCATTGCGTTTGTGCTGATTGACGCGAAGCCGATTTGAGGGGGAGGGTGTTGTCCTTCTCCCATTGGGAGAAGGTGCCCGCGGATGCGGGGATCGAGACTTAGTTATGAGAGACCGTAACCCCTCATCAGTCGGCATCCGCCGACAGCTTCTCCCTATGGGAGAAGCAGAAGCCCTTTTTGGGAGGCGGAGAGGCTAACCTCAAATCAGCGTACTCAAGCCCGGCACCGAATCCGTCACCTTGCGTACAGCTTCATCGCCGGCTTGTTCTCTTGCATAGCTGAACAGCTCGCGGCCAACGGACTGTATTTCGCCCATGCCCAGGCCCAGTCCCATGAGCTTGCCGGCCAATCCCATCAAGCCGCCACCGCCCAGAGCGCCCAGCAGGCCGCCAAGCCCGCCGCCACTCTCCTCCTGCGGTAACTCCGCCTCACTGGCGCCGGGGATTTTCTCCAGCAATGCCTGCAATGCAGCGGGATCGGCCTCTTTTTGCAGAAATGCAAAGATTTCGCCCAGCGCCTGCCGAGCAAGGCCAGCATCAATGCTGGCTGTGGTGGAGATGCGTGCAATAAGTTCGTCCATTGGATCCTCGTTAGGTCTTCCGACAGGCTAGTGCATTGCATCGCTCAGGCCAATGGCTCCACGCAGGTTTGAACGAATCTCCGGCTGCGCTACATGTCCTGCAAAGCCCGGAGCAGACCATGGCAAAGCTTGACGATGTCCTTGACCGCATCGACGCCAATCAGGATGGCGCGCTGAGACGTTTGTTCAGCCTGCTGGAGATCCGTTCCATCTCTGCCGACCCGGCGTTCAAGGATGAATGTCTGAAGGCGGCGCAATGGTTGCAGCGCGAATTAAGCGAGCTTGGCTTCGCAGCCAGCATCCGACCAACCGCAGGCCATCCGATGGTTGTGGCTCATGCCAAAGCCAAGCGCCGCGATGTGCCCCATGTGCTCTTCTATGGTCACTATGATGTGCAGCCTGCTGATCCGCTTGACTTGTGGGAGAGCGATCCTTTCGCGCCACGTTTGGTGGATGCGCAAAATGGTCGCCAGATCGTCGCCCGCGGCGCAGCCGATGACAAAGGGCAACTGATGACCTTTGTGGAAGCCTGCCGCGCTTTCATCGAAACCGGTGAGTTGCCCTGCGACATCACTATTTTGTTCGAGGGCGAGGAAGAATGTGGCTCGCCGTCGCTGCCTGCATTTTTGGCCGAGAACAAAAAAGACCTCGTCGCTGATCTCGCCATGCTTTGCGATACAAATATGTGGAACGCATCAACCCCCATGATCACCACGATGTTGCGTGGGCTGGCATTGGAAGAAGTCATCATCAAGGGCGCTGCGCGGGATTTGCATTCGGGACTGTTTGGGGGCGCTGCCATCAATCCCATCCATGTCCTGTCAAAGATCATTGCTGATCTGCGCGATGCTCAGGGCCGCATCACGCTGCCCGGCTTTTATGATGGCGTAGAAGAATTGCCCGAAGAGATCCGCGATCAATGGCGACGAGCGCAGCTTCATGGGTGACCTTGGCCTCGCTGTTCCCGCTGGCGAACAGGGGCGTTCGGTGCTGGAGATGATCTGGTCACGCCCCACTTGCGATGTGAATGGCATCATCGGGGGCTATACGGGGGCAGGTTCAAAGACAGTGTTGCCCGCGCAAGCAAGCGCGAAATTCTCGTTTCGTCTCGTGGGCAAGCAGGATCCTGAAGCAGTGCTCAACAGTTTCCGTGCTTTTGTGCGCGACCGATTGCCGAGTGATTGCCGTGCAGAATTCATTCGTCATGGTGCTTCGCCCGCACTCACCTTGCCTTTCGCCTCTGAAGCACTGAGTCGCGCGCGCCGAGCGCTTCAGCAAGAATGGGGTATCGAACCCGTTTTGGGCGGTTCTGGTGGTTCGATCCCGATTGTGGGCGATTTCAAGCGTAGCCTTGGAATGGATGCCTTGATGATCGGTTTCGGACTCGATGACGATAAAATCCACTCTCCAAACGAGAAATATGAGCTGAATTCCTTCAAAAAGGGGACTCGCAGCTGGGCGCGCGTGCTTGCGGCCCTTTCAGCGTGAGCGAAACGTTAATCCAGCTGTGCCATCATCAGGCCATATTCTGAGTGCCTAAGCCGTCAGGCGAAAGGAGTTTTCATGCTCAAGCCCACGATCGCAGCGTGTCTCGTCACGCTGACCCTCGCGAGTGCTGCCGGTGCTGAGACGCCAGAACGCGCGCGCATTAATGATGCGGTGAAGCGTTATGCGGCCCAGCACGGTGTTCCGGAAAGCCTCATTCATCGAGTCATCAAGCGCGAAAGCGGTTATCGTCCGCATGCGCATAATCGCCTCTATTATGGTCTGATGCAGATCTCTTACGCGACCGCCAAGTCCATGGGCTACAAAGGTGAGGCGAGGGGTCTATTCGATATCGACACCAATCTGACCTATGCGGTGCCCTATCTTGCCAATGCATGGCGGCTCGCCAATGGCAGTGAACAGCGCGCTGTGCAGCTTTATGCCAGCGGCTATTACTATCACGCAAAGGCCAAGGGCATTCACAACAATCTGCGCACGGCGCAGTCTCCATCACTGGTCAAGCAACCAGAGATGACGGCCTATGCAGCAGTGGAAGATGTGCAACAGCCCGCAGGTCTGGGCGGCTTCTTCTCCGCGCTCTTCTCGCAGCCTGTCGAGCGCGAGCGGAACGACTAATCTCACTGCATCGGTTGCAGTGGCACACCCGCAGGGCTTTCAGGCTTTGCGGGTGTTTGCGTTTGAAGGGCAGTATCGGCCTGTCCACGCGCATCAATCACCGCAACAGATCCCGCTTCTTCCTTGCGTGGTTCCGACAATTGCGCGCCAATGGAGCGAATGACATCGGGTGTATCTGCATAGGCTGCATGACCAATCAGGCCAGCCGAGAAGCTGCTCAAATCATAAACGCGCACGCCGAGTTCCTGCAGTTGCGCTGCATCGCGTGGATTGTTTGGATCAAGTGCCCCCACGCGCGGGCGGTCCCCCGCAATGCGGCTTGACAGGGAGAGCGCACGGTCAGCCCGCGACACGAAGATGGATACGCGCGTATTGGGCAAACGCGCAATCTGCTGACGGAAGACAGCCAGATCAATATCGGGCGCCGCCAACATCACATCGCCCAGCTTGCCATTGAGGTCAGGGCGACCGGCAATCGCATTCTCACGCAATGCTTCCATGGCAAGCCAGGAGCCCATCGAATGCGCAAGCACATGTACGCGCCCAACACCTGGCAGTTGCGAAAGATCCCGCATCAAGGTCTGCAAGGCATCGCGCGAGGCTGTTGCCTGGTCCTTGTCCGAGACATAACCAAACAAGGTTGACTTGGAGGGCCAGGTAAAGAGCACGGGCACGCCACCGAAGCGCGCATCATAGACAATCTGCGTCAGGCGATTGCGTGCTTCATCAAGGCTCGTGTTGAAGCCATGGACATAAAGCAGCACATCTCGATTGGTGCCGATGCGTCCTGACAAATGGGTCGCAAGTTCCTGCTTGAAACGTTCGCTAGTCAACACGCGCCCGCCCGTCTGGACGATATGCTTTTCGCGCGTGGCCTTGCCGAAAGAGGGCGTCTCAATCACGCCGGGACGGTGACCGGGCGGCACGCTCATCATGATGAGGGAATGATGCACGCCATCATTGGTGATGGCTTCGCCAATCTGGCGATCATCGCGCCGCGTCGAGGCCACAAACATCGTCACGGAATTATTGCTGGGCACCGCCAGAAAGGAGCCGGAATTCATGCTGCTGAAGCCGCCCATGCAGCCCGACAGGGTCACGCCCATGAGAAAGGCTCCTGCGAGGTTGCGCAGGGCTGACAGGGATGCGATCCGGGGCAAACGGCCCAGGCTCATGGCTGCTCCTCCAATGGGTGAAGTCTCCCTCGTGGGGGCCTGCATCAAGCAGTCCATTGCTTGACGAAAGGTTAAAGGGGCGACTCAATATGCCCAGTTGTGCAGGCGAAAGTGTCGGGAATAGGACGCTCCACCTGTTTTGCTGAAGGAGCCGCTTTTGCCTCACATGCTGGTGACAGGTTTCGGTGCCTTTCCCGGCGCGCCGCGCAACCCCACCCTCGCCATTCTGCAAGAGCTGCGACAGGTTCATGCCCGCCGCCTCACCCGGCTTGGCATCAGCCTGGATCTGCGGGTGCTGCCGGTGCGCTTTGCAGAGGTGGGACCGGTCCTGAGCGCTGCCTTGCTGGAGGCGCAGCCGGACATCGTCCTCCATCTTGGTCTGGCAGGCCGGCGCCGGCATTTGAGCGTGGAACTCAGGGCCTTGAACCGCCTGAGCCTTTTGCGGCCGGATGCCGGTCGTCGGGTGGCCGGTCTGGCGCAGATCGACATGCAGGGCCCCTCGACGCGGCCAGCGCGCTGGGATGCGCAGCGGTTGGCGGCGGCCTTGCACCAGCACGGCCCGACCCGCCTGTCGCAGGATGCGGGGGACTATGTTTGCAATCAGACCCTTTATCTGACGCTTGGCCAATTTGACGGACTTGCGGGCTTCATCCATGTCCCTCCGCCTCGTCCCGCGCTGCCCGTTTCGTCCATGGCGAAAGCCATTTCCGCCGGAATTGTGCAACTTGCCGTTCAACACCGTGTTTATACGGCAGGGAATGAACGGTGAAAGGCTTGACCTCACCACCCCCTCGCGGCATGGTCCGGGCAACATTCGAAAGAGGGGAAGAGCCTTGGACACCACCTTTGCATTGCAACTGCTCCAGATCATCTGGATCAACATTCTCCTGTCCGGTGACAATGCGCTGGTGATTGCGCTCGCCTGCCGCGCCTTGCCCCCGCGTGAGCGCAAGATCGGCGTGATGCTGGGCGCAGGGGCGGCTGTCGGCCTGCGCATCATCTTCACGCTCATCGTCGTGACCCTGTTGCAGATCCCTTATCTGAAGCTGGTTGGCGGCGTGCTGCTCTTCTGGGTCGCGGTGAAGTTGCTCACCGACGAAACGGATGAGTCACATGTGAAGGAATCCGACACGATCTGGAATGCCGTGCGCACCGTTGCCGTGGCTGACATGGTCATGTCGCTCGACAATGTCATCGCCATCGCGGCCGCCGCAAAGGACTCGATGCCGCTGATCATCTTCGGCCTCGTCCTGTCCGTGCCGCTGATCATCTTTGGTGCGACGCTTATCATCACGCTGCTCCAGCGTTTCCCGCTCCTCGTCTGGGCGGGCGCTGGTTTGCTTGGCTGGATTGCGGGCACGCTGATCGTCGAAGATCCGGGCTGGATGAAGCTCTTTGCTGATCAGCAGCTGCTGCTCAACCACATGGCTGGTGGTATTGCGGGTGTTGCCATCGTGCTTGCCATCGCAGTGTTGCTGCGCCGCCGTGCTGTGCCGGAGGCGGAAGAGGGCGCAGCGACCTAACGCACGGGCGCCCTTACACCGACATTGGTCGGCGCGTCGATCTTCACACAGTCGCGCCGACCAGCATTCAAGCAACGCTGCAGCTTCTCGTTCTCTTCCATCGCGTGAACGGTCCAGATCAGCGCCACAGCAATGGCCAGCAAAAAGGCCATGGCAACCAAATTCACAAAGTGACGATGCTCGTAATCCGTATCATCCTCGCGCGCGAGCGGAGGCAGAGCGGAGCCTTTGCCCTTCCCGCTCTTTGCGCCTGTGCTGCGGTCATCCATGGTCATGGAAATTGTCCTCAGCCCCAAAATAACGCGGGGCCGAGGCACTGATCAAGTTGTGACCGCTCAATCCTCGAAAGGCAGTCCGACGTAATTCTCAGCCAGCAGGGTTTGGCCGGCGCGCGAAGTTGCCACGGCATAAAGCTCGGCAAGCTGGCGGCGATGATCAAATGCGCTGCCATCGGGCATGATGTGCAGCATGGAGGTCATCCACCATGAGAAATGCTGCGCACGCCATACGCGCCTCAGGCAAGTCTCACCATAACGTTCGAGCCGGCTACCGTCATTTTGCTTGTAGAAGGCGGTCAGCGCATGCGCGAGGACATAGATATCCGCAATGGCCAGATTCATGCCCTTGGCACCTGTCGGCGGCACGATATGGGCAGCATCTCCTGCGATGAACATACGGCCATATTGCATGGGCTCAGCGACATAGCTGCGCATGGCGGTCACACCCTTGAGCGTGATCTTGCCCGTGCTGAGCGTGAGCCCTTCATGGCGACCGAGGCGGATATCAAACTCATTCCAGATGCGATCATCTGACCAATCATCAGCATTCTCATCCGGCGGCACTTGCAGATAGCAACGTGACACGGTTTCCGAACGCATGGTGAAGAGCGCAAAGCCGCGATCGTGTCGGCAATAGAGCAATTCATCACAAGTAGGCTTGGCCTCCGCCATGATGCCGAGCCAGCCGAAGGGATAGATGCGGTCATGCCCCTTGAACAAAGAGGGGGGAATTGCATCGCGGCAGATGCCATGGAAGCCATCGCAACCCGCAACATAGTCGCAAGTCAGAGTGTCTTCCTTGCCCTGATAGCGATAGCGGATTGTGGGCTTGGTTCCATCAATCCCTTCGAGCTTATGGGCTTCCGCCTCGAAATAGATCGGCACACCCGCTGCAAGATTGATCGCGATCATATCTTTCACGGCTTCCTGTTGGCCGTAGATATAAACGCGACGCCCGGTCAACTCATGCATGTCGATGCGGTGACGCTCACCATTGAAGATGAGTTCGATCCCATCATGCACCAGAGCTTCTTTATGGAGGCGTTCGCCCATGCCAGTCTGCGTGATGAGATCGACAGAGCCCTGCTCCAGCAGGCCGGCGCGCACGCGCCCTTCGGCATAGGCCCGGCTGCGGGATTCGATGATGGCGCAAGAGATGCCCTGCAAATGCAACATGCGCGCGAGCAGAAGCCCTGCCGGACCTGCACCAATGATGCCTACCTGAACATGCATCAGAAACCTCCGTCAGCCTTAGGCACCGTGAGCGGCCTTGGGGCGTGCCTGGATATCGCGCAGCACTTCGAGTTCCCTTGCAGTGGGCGCAGGTGTTTCGCTGACATTGGCAGCAAAGCGCGGCGACCAGCCGCAATTCTCGATGATCTCCTCACGCGTCGCACCCGGATGGATCGACGTCACAGTCATCTCATTGGTCTTTGCATCGGGTTCAAAGATGCAAAGGTCGGTGATGAGTCGGGTTGGGCCTTTGCTGCGCACGCCAAGTTGTTCGCGTTCCTTGCCGGTGGGGCCATGACCCATGGAGGTAATGAAGGGCAGCTTGTCCATGAAGGCACGCTTGCCCATCGCCATGATGATGAAGGTCTCGCCGCAATTGGTCGCAATCTCTGGTGCACCGCCACCGCCGGGCAGACGCACTTTCGGCTTGTGATAGTCGCCCACCACAGTCGTGTTGAGATTAGCAAAGCGATCAATCTGTGCGCCACCCAGAAAGCCAACCGAAATACGCCCGCCTTGGAGCCAATAGCGGAACATCTCTGGCACACTCACAGTGGTCAGCGCAGTGTCGCATAACTCCCCGTCACCAATCGAGAGCGGCAGCACATTGGGCTTGGTCGCGATGGTGCCGGATTCATAGATGAGCGTGATGTCAGGCGCATGGGTGAGACGCGCGAGATTGCAGGCAGCCGAGGGTGCGCCAATGCCGACGAAGCAAACATCCTCATTGCGCAGCGCGCGGGCTGCGGCAATCGTCATCATTTCATTGCGGGTGAAGTCAGCCATTACGCAGCCCTCCCCTTGGCATGAACAGCGAAAGCGTCAGGCCCTTTCTTCATCACATTCTCTTCCATCCAGGCCAAGAAGCCTTCGCGGTCGCGCGAGATCTTGTCCCAGGCGATGTAGAAGGAGTTATCGCGTTTGTAATAGCCATGCGCATAAGACGGATGCGCACCACCCGGCACGCAGACCACAGCGCCAATCGTCCAGCTCGGCAAGACGACGGAGTTGGGAGAGGTTGTGTTGAGATCATCCACAATCTCTTCCACCGTCACAATCGTGCGCTTGGAGGCAAGCACCACTTCCTTCTGGCAACCGGTAATGCCTTCCAGCAACACATTGCCTTCGCGATCAGCGCGCAGCGCGTGAATGATGCCGACGTCAGGGCGAATAGCGGGCACGGTTGCGAGCTTCTCACCTGTATAGGGGCAGGTGATCGACTTGATGCGCTCATTCACTTTGGGCAGATCAACGCCGATATAGCCGCGCAGCATCGCGAAAGGCAGATTGGCAGCACCCGCTTCGTAAGCATTGGCCATGGCCGCGTGAGAATGTTCCTCGATGGCGAGCTGGTTCGGCCAACCATTCTCAACAGCGTCACGGATGCGATGCGTCGAACCGACACCCGGATTGCCGCCCCAGGAGAAAATTAGTTTCTTGGCGCAGCCCATGCCGATCAACTGGTCATAGATCAGGTCAGGCGTCATGCGGATGAGCGTCAGATCGCGCTTTTTCTGCCGGATCACTTCATGACCTGCCGCGAAGGGGATCAGATGTGTGAACCCTTCCATGGCAACAACATCACCATCATGCACCATCTCAGAGACGGCGCTGGCGAGATCGAGGAACTTCGCCAATCTATCCTCCAGTCAACCTTGTTGCATGCGTGTGAAAAGGGCGCGCAGTTGGTCCGCGCGCCCGAACTGAACTTACTTGCCCCAAACTTCCTTGGCGACATCGACAACGAGCTTCAGCTTCGCCCACTGCTCATCTTCAGCCAGCGTGTTGCCTTCTTCCGTTGAGGCAAAACCACATTGCGGGCTCAGGCACAGCTGATCAAGCGGTGCATATTTGGTTGCTTCGTCGATGCGACGCAGCAGTGTGTCGCGCGTCTCCAACGTACCAACCTTGGATGTCACAAGGCCGAGAATGACGGTCTTGCCTTTGGGCAGGAAGCGCAGAGGCTCAAAACCGCCCGAACGGTCATTGTCCCATTCCAGAAAATAACCGTCGATATTGAGCTTGTTGAACATCAGATCCGCGATGGGCTCATAGCCGCCCGACGAAATGAAGGTCGAGCGGAAATTGCCGCGACACACATGCATCGTGGCTGCCAGATCCGCAGGCTTGTTCTCCAGTGCGGCATTGATCATGCCGACATAGATCTCGCCCTGCTTCTCAGGATCATCACCGCGTGCCGCAAGCATTTCGCGCTGCTTGGGATCGCAGAGATAGGCGAAGGAGCAGTCGTCGATCTGGATGTAGCGGCAACCAGCATTATAAAAGCCGGTGATGGCTTGCTTATAGGCTTGGCCGAGATCGTGATAGAATTCATCCATGGTCGGGTAAATGCCCATGTTGATCATCTTGCGGCCGCCGCGATAATGCAGCATCGAAGGGCTGGGGATCGACTGCTTCGGCGTCTTCTTGGTATTGGCCGCAAGGAACTTGAAATGTTCGATATGCGGATGGTTCTTTGAGCTGATCTTGCCAACCACGCGCGGCACTTTGGGCTTCGTCTGCACGCCGGTGAACTGAATGCCCTGATCAGCTTCGATCACCTCGACACCGTCCAGCTCACCAAGAAAGTCCATATGCCACCAGGAGCGGCGATATTCTCCGTCGGTGATGGCTTCAAGGCCGATCTCTTCCTGCTTGGCGATGATCTTCTTGATCTCGACATCTTCAACAGCCTTGAGAGCGGCAGCGTCGATCTGGCCTGCATAGAACTTTTCGCGAGCCTCTTTCAGCGGAGCGGAACGCAGGATGGAGCCAACATGGTCGGCACGGAAGGGAGGGGTCTTGCGCATCATGATGGTGTCTCCTGAATTCAACCATGGGCCTTGGCGGGGTTGCGTTCGGCAACGCCCAGCAGGGTGGAAAGTGTGGCCGCATCTTCTGCCAGATCTACACTCTTGCCTTGATAGGCGATCTGACCTCGATCAAGAATGATGGCCTGATCACACAAGGGCAGAATCTTGCGGGGGCTCTGTTCAACGATGACGGCGGCATTGCCTTCCTCACGCACGATGGTGCGCAAGGCGCTCAACAACTCGTCCACAATGATGGGGGCGAGACCTTCGGTGGGTTCGTCGAGCAAGAGCACGCGGGGATTGAGGGCAAGGGCACGCCCCACGGCCAGCATTTGCTGTTCGCCGCCTGAAAGCTGATTGCCCATATTGCTGCGCCGTTCGGCCAGACGCGGGAACAGCTTGTAAATCCGTTCCATTGTCCAAGGGCCCTTGGTGGCGATGGCAGTGATGTTCTCATCAACCGTGAGCGAGCGGAAGATGTTCCGCTCTTGTGGCACCCAGCCAATGCCGGCATGGGCGCGCTGGTCGGGGCGAAGCCGCGTAATATCCCTGCCACCCAGATGGATCGTGCCAGACCGACGGCGCGTCAGGCCAACAATTGTATTGATGAGCGTCGTCTTGCCCGTTCCGTTGCGGCCCAGCAAGGCAAGCGACTGCCCTTCCGGCAAGGCAAGCGAGATGTCATTGAGCACGACAGCTTCGCCATAACCTGCGCGGATGTCCTTGAGTTCGAGAAGATTAGCCATGCTGAATCTCCTCCTCACCGAGATAGACCTGACGCACGCGCGGATCGCGCGCAATTTCTTCAGCCGTACCTTCGCAG
>CAZLBA010000108.1:0-11146 GCA_964557555.1 uncultured Beijerinckia sp. | reverse complement strand
AAGATGCAGAGGCCATCCGCAAGATGGTTCTCTTTGAAGACAAATGGCTCATGGTTTTGAACAAGCCTTATGGGCTCGCGGTGCAGGGCGGTTCAGGCACGACGCATCATATTGATGGAATGCTGGAGGCACTCACCGATGCGAAAGGGGAGCGTCCGCGTCTTGTGCATCGTCTTGATCGCGATACGTCAGGTGTGTTGCTGGTTGCCAAGACGCGTAAGATGGCGGCTGATCTGGGTGAGCTGTTTCGGTCGCGCCAGACGAAGAAAATCTATTGGTCCGTCGTTGAAGGTGTGCCCAAGCCATCGCAGGGGCGCATCTCGCTCTTTCTCGCCAAAGGCACGGGCATGGGTGATGATCGCAGTGGCCGCAAGCCGGGCGAGCGCCGCGATCCTGAGCGTATGCGCGTTGCCAAACATGGCGAAGCCGATGCGCAACATTCGCTGACCTATTATGCGGTGGTTGATAAAGTTGCGCCGCGTCTTGCCTGGTTGTCGATGAAGCCCGTGACGGGGCGCACGCATCAATTGCGCGCCCATGCCGAAGCGATTGGTCACCCGATGGTGGGGGATCCAAAATATCACGGCAATATGGCAGAGAATGATCCACGCCGGAATGATCCACTGCGCGCCCTGCCATCAGGTCTTGAGAACAAGCTGCATCTTGTTGCCCGCCGTTTGGTCTTGCCTCATCCCAAAGGCGGCTGGCTCGATGTGACGGCGCCGCTGCCGCCGCATATGCAAAAGACATTCGACATGTTTGGCTTCGATGTGAAGCAATATGACCCGATTGAAGAGGCGCCGGAAGACTGAGGGGAGAGAAGAATGGCTTCGCAAGACTACGCACCGCCGCGCCTGCCACCACTGCCTGAAAACGCTTATGATGAGGCGCAGAAGGCAGCGCTCGAAGATTTCAAGGCGACGCGCAAGGTCGGCTTCTCTGGCCCATGGCATGTCTTCATCCGCAGCCCCGAATTGCTGACCCATGCTCAGCGTATGGGTGAATATCTGCGCTATCGCTGCCAGCTGTCAGGTCGTTTGAGTGAACTCACGATCCTGCTTGTTGCACGTGAATGGTCGCAGCATTTCGAATTCGGAACACATCGCGGTCACGCGCTGAAGGCGGGTGTCACGGAAGAGACGATCGCTGCGATCATCGAAGGTCGTCGGCCTGAAGGGCTGAATGAAGAGGAGCAATTGGTGTGGGATTTCGTCACTGAAATTCAGCACAGCAAACGCGTGTCTGATACGACCTATGCGCGTGCGCTTGGCAAGTTCGGGGAGCGTGGCGTGATCGACCTTGCTGGCATTATCGGCTATTATTCACTTCTTGCTCTGACGATGAATGTCGCGCGCGTTGGTCCCCCGCAAGGCGAAGCCCATTTGCCGCGCTTCCCCGAATGAGTGGATTTCTGTGTAAGGCAACCTAGATCAAGCGCATGAGAGAAGATCTCGCCAATCAACTGCTGCCCACTCATGGCGAAGCCATTGATCCTGTCGCCATGGCGCGGCGCGATCAGCAAAAGGCTCTGCCGCGCCGTTTTTACGAGCGCGCCGCGGCGCAGCAGGTTGAGGGTGGCTTTGCCATTACGCTGGATGGCAAGCCCGCGCGCACGCCCGGCCGCAATCCGATCACCGTCCCAAGCCAGTCGCTTGCGCTTGCGCTTGTCGATGAATGGCAGGGGCAGGGCGAATTCATTGATCCGTCCGAAATGCCACTCACACGCATGGCCAATTCCGCCATTGACGGTGTGGCGCGCGAGATGGAACTGGTGCGCGCCGAAATCATCAAATATGCGGGTTCGGATATGTTGTGCTATCGCGCAGGTGATCCGCAGGCCCTCGTTGATGAACAGGCGCAGATGTGGGATCCACTTTTGAGCTGGGCACATGAAGAGTTGGGCGCACGCTTCATTTGTGCAGAAGGTGTCATCTTCGCCTCGCAACCAGACGCAGCATTGGAAGCTGTCCGCAAGACTGTCGAGGCAATCACATCGCCTTTTGCTTTGGCGGCTTTGCATGTCATGACGACCATCACTGGTTCCGTGATTTTGGCGCTTGCAGTTGCACGCGGTCGGCTCTCGCCTGAAGGGGCCTGGGCAGCAGCCCATCTTGATGAAGATTTTCAGATGCGTGCCTGGGGTGAAGATGCGGAAGCACTGGCCCGCCGGGCGCGACGCTGGCGTGATATGGATGCTGCTGCGCGGCTCTATCAGCTCGCCTGAAGCGCTTGTCTGGAATTAGACCAATTATAATGTTTTGCCGTGCTCTTGATCTTTCCGCCTGAATGCAAAAACACTCACTCCAGATGATTTGTCTGGAGAGTGTTATGAACATTGTACGCGGTCTTGTGTCTTTGGTGGCCTTGTTGAGCGGTCTCACGGCCTCTGCCATGGCGCAGGAGGTTAATCTCTATACGACGCGTGAGCCCGGCCTCATCAAGCCGCTTCTCGAACAGTTCACGAAGTCGAGCGGCATTCGTGTGAACACCGTGTTCGTGAAGGACGGTCTGGCCGAGCGTGTGGCTGCTGAAGGTCAACGTTCCCCCGCTGATGTGTTGATGACGGTCGATATCGGCAATCTGATGGATCTGCTCGACCGGCAGGTGACGCAGCCGATCAAGTCGGACGTCTTGAACAAAGCGATCCCTGCCAATCTGCGCGGCGAAGACGGGTCCTGGTACACGCTGTCAATGCGGGCGCGTGTGGTCTATGCATCAAAGGCCCTTGCGCTCAAGAGCTTTACTTATGAGGAGCTGGCGGATCCGAAGTGGAAGGGCAAGATCTGCATCCGCTCTGGCCAGCACCCCTATAACACCGCTCTTGTTGCCGCTTACATGGCTCATCACGGGGCTGAAAAGGCCGAGACCTGGCTGCGTGCGGTCAAGGCCAATCTGGGCCGCAAGCCCGGCGGCGGTGATCGCGAGCAGGCGCGCGACATTCTGGGCGGGCTCTGCGATCTGGGTATCGGCAATTCCTATTATGTCGGCTTGATGCGCTCAGGCGCTGGCGGGCCTGACCAGAAGAAGTGGGGCGAGGGGATCGACGTGATCCTGCCGAGCTTTGCAGGCGGCGGCACCCATGTGAATGTGTCAGGCGCCGCCATTGCCAAGTTCGCGCCCAATCGGGCCAATGGCGTCAAGCTGCTCGAATATCTGGTCTCGGATGAGGCTCAGGCGCTTTATGCCAGGGGCGATTTCGAATATCCCGTGAAACAGGGGGCTGAGACTGATCCTTTGATCGCCGCTTTGGGGCCGCTCAAGGTGGATTCGATCCAGCTCACAGAGATCGTGAAGTTCCGCAAGGCCGCGAGTACGCTCGTCGATAAAGTGGGCTTCGATAACTAGAAGGTTTGAGGTTTGGCTGTCACTTCCAGCCTGAGGCAGTTTTTTGGACGCGGACGCGAGAAGCCCCTGCTTTTCGCGTCTGTGCTTTTTGCTGCCGCGGTGGTGGCCCCCATCCTCGGATTGATTGCGATTGCCCTGCAAGGGTCAGGCGATGCCTGGCCGCATCTGCTTGAGCATGTGTTGCCAAGAACGATTGCTGATACGCTGATGTTGCTGATCGGCGTGGGCGTCATGGTGATCGCGCTTGGGACGTCGCTTGCTTGGTTGCTCACGGCTTACGACTTTCCCGGTCGCCGGATCTTTGAATGGGCGTTGCTGCTGCCACTTGCTGTGCCGACTTATATTGTCGCTTATGCCTATCTTGATCTGCTGCATCCGATTGGGCCGTTTCAGTCAGCTCTGCGCGCCCTTTTCGGCATCACCAATCCGCGCGATTTGTGGTTCCCGGATGTGCGCTCGATGGGCGGTTGCATCTTGCTGCTGAGCTTCGTGCTCTATCCTTATGTCCTCATTCCCACTCGCGCGATGTTCTTGATGCAGGCTGGCAGTCTGATTGAAGTGGCACGCAGTCTGGGGGCGGGGCGCAGGCGCGTATTCTTCCATGTCGCGCTGCCGCTTGCGCGTCCGGCGATTGCGGTGGGAGCCTCGCTTGCCCTCATGGAAGCATTGAATGACATTGGTGCGTCGGAATTTCTTGGCGTGCGCACTTTGTCCGTGTCGATCTATGCGACATGGATCAATCGCTCCAATCTGCCGGGTGCGGCGCAAATCGCACTCGCCATGATGGTTCTGGTGGTCAGCCTGATCTTGCTGGAACGCTGGGCGCGCAGGCGTCAGCGCTATGTCTCGCAAGCCCAACGCGCGCGCCGCGCCAAGCCACGTCAGCTCACCGGCTGGAAGGCGCTGGGCGCATTCATTCTGGCTTCCTTGCCTGTGCTGTTTGGCTTCATCTTCCCCGCGCTTTATCTGGCCAATGCTGCGATTGCGCGTTTGAGTTTTGCGGGTTTGCCTGCCGATCTGCCCGGGCAAATTCTCAATACGGTGGTGATGGCCGCCATTGCAACGCTGGTCGCAGTCGTGATCGGTTTTGTGCTTGCCTATAGCCAGAGGCTCACGCGCGCACCTGCGGCTGATGTGTCCATGCGCGTCTCATCATTGGGCTATGCTGTGCCGGGCACAGTGCTGGCGATCGGCCTGCTCGCGCCGCTTTTTGCGCTCGATAATTTCCTGGCGGATGTGCTCGAAAATGTCTTTGGCATATCTGTGGGCCTGATCCTGTCGGGATCGGGGGCTGCTCTGGTCTATGCCTATGTCGTGCGCTTTATGGCGATCTCGTCTGGCGGTGTGGAATCGGGCTTTTCCAAGCTTTCGCCCTCGCTCGACCATGCTGCGCGTGTGCTGGGAGAGACGGCCTATGGGGCCATGCGCCGCGTGCATCTGCCTTTGCTGCGCCCTGCCCTTGGGGCAGCTGCCTTGCTGGTCTTTGTGGACTGTATGAAGGAGCTGCCAGCGACTTTGTTGCTCCGTCCGCTCAACTTCGAGACCTTGGCCACCCATCTTTATGGGGAGGCCGTGCGCGGCACTTATGAGGATGGCTCGATTGCGGCCTTGTGCATTGTGCTTGTCGGGCTGGCCCCAGTCATGCTTCTTGCGCGCCTGAGCCGACGTCCGGCACTGGCCTATGACAAGCCAGCGCCCGCCCCGTCGGCAACCATTCTGGCAGAGGACATGGCGGGCTCATGAGTGAACCCTGTCTGGAAATGATCGGGGTGCGCCAGCAGTTCGGGGCAACTGTGGCGGTGGCCGACGTGTCGCTGGCGGCGACGGCGGGCGAAATCCTCTGCCTTTTGGGCCATTCGGGCTGCGGCAAGACAACCTTGCTGCGCGTGGCGGCCGGGCTTGAGCAGCCAGATGCCGGTCGTGTGCGGCTCAATGGGCGCGATGTCGTGGGGCCGGGGATCTTCGTGCCGCCGGAACAGCGCGGCGTTGGCATGATGTTTCAGGATTATGCCCTATTTCCGCATTTGAGCGTGCTCGACAATGTACGCTTTGGCCTGACCCGCCTGCCGGCAACCAAAGCCCACACGATCGCCATGGAAGCGCTCGTGCGGGTGGGGCTTGCCCATTACGCCCATGACTATCCCCATGTTCTATCGGGAGGGCAGCAGCAGCGTGTGGCGTTGGCGCGAGCGCTCGCTCCCCATCCTGAAATCCTGCTCATGGACGAGCCTTTCTCCAATCTCGACCAGCGGATGCGCGAGCGGATCCGCGAGGAGACTGTGGCCTTGTTGCGGGAGAAGGGGACAACAGCCCTTGTCGTCACCCATGACCCTGCGGAAGCCATGCTGATCAGCGATCGGGTCGCCCTGATGGAAATGGGCCATATCGTGCAGATTGGCACGCCTGGCGAGCTCTATCGACGACCGGCCACCCTCTTTGCTGCCCGCTATTTTTGCGACCTCAACGAAATCCCCGGCGAGATCGAGGCGGGCCGCGTTGAGACACCGCTCGGCGTCTTTTCAGCTGAGGGCATGAGAGACGGGCGCTGCGTGGTTTGTATCCGTCCGCAGGCGGTGGTTTTGGTCGGGCAGGGCATTGCTGCGCAGGTGGACCGCAGCCGCTTCACCGGCGAGGCGGATCTCGTCACCTTCCGGCCGCAGGGGCTCGACGGCCTCCTCGAAGCACGCCTTCCCCCCGGCACTGGCCCAGAGCCCGGTTCGCAGGCGCATCTGGCCATCGACCCCTCAGGGGTCATGGTGTTTCCCATCACCTAGGCCTTCAGTCGAAGTTCCCCGCATGGCGCTTGGATGCTAGGCAGGGAGGCAGACAGGGAAGCCGATCCATGAAGCATATTCTCGAAGCTCTCGAACAACGCCGCGCCAATGCCCGCCTCGGCGGCGGCCAGACCCGCATCGACGCGCAGCACAAGCGCGGAAAGCTGACCGCGCGCGAGCGTATCGACCTTTTGCTCGATAATGGCTCTTTTGAAGAATTTGACATGTTTGTGCAGCATCGCTGCACCGACTTCGGCATGGACAAGGCTGAGAAGATCCCCGGTGACGGCGTTGTCACGGGCTGGGGCACGATCAATGGCCGCACCGTCTTCGTCTATGCGAAAGACTTCACGGTCTTTGGTGGTTCGCTGTCTGAAACCCATGCAGCCAAGATCACCAAGATTCAGGACATGGCGCTGAAGGCGGGCGCGCCGGTTATCGGTCTTGTGGATGCTGGTGGTGCACGCATTCAGGAAGGCGTTGCAGCGCTTGGTGGTTATGCCGAAGTGTTCCAGCGCAATGTGCTGGCCTCAGGCGTCATTCCCCAAATCTCGGTCATCATGGGGCCATGTGCGGGTGGCGATGTCTATTCGCCTGCGATGACGGACTTCATCTTCATGGTGAAGGATTCGAGCTATATGTTCGTCACGGGCCCTGATGTGGTGAAGACCGTGACGAATGAAACCGTCACCGCTGAAGAACTTGGTGGCGCCTCTGTGCATACGGTTAAAAGCTCGGTCGCTGATCGCGCTTATGAGAATGATGTCGAAGCGCTGTTGCAGATGCGCCGCCTGATCGACTTCCTGCCTTCCTCCAATCGCGATGATCTGCCGGAGTGGCCAAGCTTTGATCATGGCGAGCGTATCGAAATGTCGCTGGATACGCTGGTGCCGGATAATCCCAACAAGCCTTACGACATCAAGGAGCTGATCTCGAAAGTCGTTGATGAGCGCGATTTCTTCGAAATTCAGGAAGCCCATGCGAAGAATATCGTCATCGGTTTTGGCCGCATGGAAGGCCGCACGGTTGGCATTGTTGCCAATCAGCCCATGGTGCTTGCGGGGGTGCTTGACTCTGATGCGTCGCGCAAGGCTGCACGCTTCGTACGCTTCTGCGATGCGTTCAATATTCCGATCATCACCTTTGTCGATGTTCCCGGCTTCCTGCCCGGCACCGCGCAGGAATATGGTGGCTTGATCAAGCATGGTGCCAAGCTGCTCTTCGCTTATGCCGAAGCGACCGTGCCGAAAGTCACGATCATCACGCGCAAGGCTTTCGGTGGTGCTTATGACGTGATGGCGTCCAAACATCTGCGCGGCGATTTCAACTATGCCTGGCCATCAGCGCAGATCGCGGTGATGGGTGCCAAGGGCGCGGTCGAGATCATCTTCCGTCAAGATATTGGTGATGCTGACAAGATCGCTGAGCGCACGAAGGAGTATGAAGAGCGCTTCCTGTCACCCTTCGTTGCAGCCGAGCGTGGCTATATTGACGAAGTCATCATGCCGCATTCCACCCGCCGCCGCATCTCGCGCGCTCTTGGCTTGCTGCGCCACAAGCAGCTCGAAAATCCTTGGAAGAAGCACGATAATATTCCGTTGTGAGGCAGTCGGCAGTCGGCAGTCGTAGAGAACGGACTTCCGCTCCTCCCATTGGGAGGAGCTGTCAGCGGATGCTGACTGAGGAGGGATCGGGTCTTTCATGAAGAGGCACCAGCAATGGTGCCTTTTTCTTTGTGTCCCGATCCCCTCATCCGCGCGTGCTGCGGGCACCTTCTCCCAATGGGAGAAGGGATGTGCGACATGGGTTTGTCCGTTGCGGTCTCAGTAGTAATAAATCACACGCCTGCGCGGCGGGTACCAGCGCAAGGGTCTCCGGCGCGGGCGTACATAATAGCGGCGCACGATCACGCGACGACGGGGACGAATGACGCGGCGATAGCGACGCAGTCGAATGGTCTCCGCGGACAGTTGCGCATGTTCATCCTCGCTGAGGACGCCATGATCGGGAGTGAGGCCGGGCTCTGGAAGCTGCGGCTTTGCAACGGGCAAGGCCATGGCCTCGCGATGGGTGAGGGCAAGACCTGCGGCAGCGCCAAACAAGGCCAGTACGAATCCGCGTCTGTTCATCGGCATATCCTCAACTCGACTGGCAGAGCCAGCGTTGCGGAGTAACGCGCCGCGTCAGATTTTGATCCGTTCAGAAAAGTTCTGGCAGATTCTCTTCAATCTCGCTGCGTTGGCTTTCAAGCACTTTGGGCAGTTGCAGCCGCAAGCCCAAGGCATCTTCGGCTTCATCGACGAGGAAGCCCGGCATATCGGTCGCAATTTCGATCAACAGACCAGAAGGCTCGCGTGCATAGACAGAGCGGAAATAAGTCCGATCCCGTTGCTGGGTGACATCAAGCCCCGCGCGAGTGAGCTGTGCGCTCAACTGTCCTTGCGCGATATCATCTGCTGCGCGGAAAGCGATGTGGTGAATGCTGCCAGCCCCCAATTCGCCGGGTTCTGCATCCGGGACTTTGAGAATGTCGAGATAGCTGCCAGCTTGCACAGGATCGGGGGCAGCATAGCGCAGGCGCAGCAATCCCTGATGGCTTGCCCGCGCCGTTTCGTGCCAACCAATGGCCTCTTCAAGAATCGTGGCGGTGGCATCCACATCATCGACCAGAATGGTCACGCCCGCGATGCCACGAATGGCTTGCTCCTCGCCAATCTCCGGCGTGGTGTAGCCCGGCACATTTTGCACCCAGTCTTGTTCAATCAGTTCCAGCGCAAGACCGTCGGGGTCGTGAAAGGCCACCGCATCATCGCCACCCGGTGCAATGGCGCAGCGCACATCCTCTTCCGTCAGACGTCGCACCCAGCCATGCGCCGCGCCTTTAGGGATAGCGAGCGAGATCGAGACAGCCTCCCCCGTGCCGGGGCGGGCAGGGTCGGCATCTGGCCATTCGAAGAAAGTGAGCAATGTGCCCGGCGCCCCTAGGCGGTTGCCGAAATAGAGATGCCAGCTCTGCGGATCGTCGTAATTCACCGTGCGCTTGACGAGGCGCAGGCCCAGCACACGCTCATAGAAGTCGCGCGTGCGTCCGCCATCGCTGCAAATGGCGGTGATGTGATGCAATCCGGGGCTGGCGGCCATTGGTTAAGTCTCCTTGGGGAGCAGGAGATAGCGCGAAAGCGCTGCAAAGGCACCCGCCATGATTCAGATTCCCTCAACCCTACCTTCTGTTCACCCTGTTCTTTCACATCCCGGCAAGGGTCGCGGGCGCAGTCTCAGGTGGAAGGATATGGAGTTCGCAATGAGCCAGTATGGCAGGGGCGTGATGACGGCAGCCGAGCGGGGCCTCGCGGCCATTCGCGCGCTGCGGGAGCGCGGCGCCGTATGGGAATGCGATATTGACCTTGTCCGCCGGGGCATTCTGGCGGGCCGGGTCGTGACGCGGGACGAGGCAGAGGCCCTGTTTGCCGTCGAGCGAACCGAGATGGAGAAATGCGCCGATTGGCTGCCCTTCTTTGTCGAGACCATCACCGATCACGTGCTCAACGAAGACCGCCAGATCGAGGAAGAAACAGCCCAATGGTTGCTGCATGAGGTTGATGAGGCGGCAAGCCTGAATGCCCTTGCGGTGCTGGTCAATGTGCTCTCGGAGGCGGTCGAGGCCCCGGCCTGGCTCGTGTTTGCGGCCAAGGCGCGCGCTGCCCGGAACTGGCCGGGCGTGGCCGAGGCCATGGCTGGTCCCCGGCAGCGCTCGGCGGCCTGATCCTTAGACCAATGGACGCGGGTGAATTGCTCCCCTAGAGATCGGGACAGCAACAGAACTGGCGCGCCTGAAGCGCAAGCTCTCCGGGGTTTCGATGTTCAAAAAAATTCTCATCGCCAATCGTGGTGAAATCGCCTGCCGCGTCATCAAGACAGCGCGCCGTATGGGCATCAAGACAGTGGCGGTCTATTCCGACGCAGATCGCGATGCGCTGCATGTCGAGATGGCCGATGAGGCCGTGCATATCGGCCCGCCGCCAGCTGCTGAATCCTATCTCATCATCGAGCGCATTATTGATGCGTGCAAAAAGACGGGCGCTGAGGCTGTGCATCCCGGTTATGGCTTTCTCTCCGAGCGCGAAGCTTTTGCAAAAGCGCTGGCTGAGAATGGCATCACCTTTATTGGTCCAAACCCGCACGCCATTGCCGCGATGGGTGACAAGATCGAGTCGAAGAAGTTCGCCAATGCCGCGAAGGTCTCGACTGTGCCCGGCTTCCTCGGCGTGATTGAAAATGCCGAACATGCGGTGCACATCGCAGACGAGATCGGCTATCCGGTGATGTTGAAGGCCTCTGCCGGTGGTGGTGGCAAGGGTATGCGCATCGCTTGGTCGCGTGATGAAGTGGCGGAAGGTTTTACGCGCGCGCAATCAGAAGCGCGTTCGTCCTTCGGTGATGATCGCGTCTTTGTCGAGAAATTCATCGTCAATCCACGCCATATCGAGATTCAGGTACTCGGCGACAAACATGGCAACGTCATCTATCTGGGCGAGCGTGAATGCTCGATCCAGCGTCGCAACCAGAAGGTCATCGAAGAAGCGCCATCGCCTTTGCTCGATGAGGAGACCCGCCGCAAGATGGGCGAGCAGGCAGTCGCGCTGGCGAAAGCTGTGAATTATGATAGCGCGGGCACGGTGGAATTTGTCGCGGGACAGGACAAGAGCTTCTACTTCCTTGAGATGAATACGCGGCTGCAGGTTGAGCATCCGGTGACGGAACTCGTCACGGGCATTGATCTTGTCGAGCAGATGATCCGTGTGGCAGCGGGCGAGAAGCTCGCGCTCAAGCAAAGTGATGTGCATCTCAAAGGCTGGGCGGTCGAAAGCCGCATCTATGCGGAAGATCCGACGCGCAACTTCCTGCCTTCAACTGGTCGCCTCGTGACCTATCGCCCCCCTGCAGAAGGTCATCATGACGGCATTACGGTGCGCAATGATACGGGCGTTTATGAAGGTGGCGAGATCTCGATCTATTACGATCCGATG
>CAZLBA010000107.1:0-11235 GCA_964557555.1 uncultured Beijerinckia sp. | reverse complement strand
TGCGACAGCAAGCCAAAGACCAAGAGCGGTCAACAAAAGGCGCACAGTTCACTCCGCTTCACCCAGACGATGACAATGCAACGCCCAATGTGACTTCGGAGCTATGCCAAATCAATGATTTAGATTAACGCGGACGGCGCGGAGGAAGGGGCGGCGCAGATGTCTGCGCCACCGGCTCAGGCTTAGCCGGATTTGATGGCGCTGGAGTTGGCGCGGTTTGCCCGGTGAAAAGCACGACCTGACGTGCGGGGCCATTGCTGCGGCCAGGCCCAAGCTCGAACGGACGCGAGGGCGGCAAGGGCGCCGCAACCAGAGGCGCAGGCGCTGATACGCTGCGAGGCTGACTGCTGTTCTCCATAGCGGCCAAACGTGGTGTCTCGGCGCGACGCTGGGGCTGCTCTGTCTCAGCCACCATTGTGGCGGGCAATTCTGGGGAACCGTTGAAATTGGCAGGTTTGCCATCGGTACGCAGCGTCGCCATCAGCCGCGCATCATCGGAACCCGCAAGACCCGCCTTGCTGATATAATCAATCTTGACCGGCGCAGTGCCAAAGCGCTTGAAGTCCAGCGCCTCGGCAACACGTGCAGACACATCCATGACACGCGACGAATGGAACGGGCCGCGATCATTCACGCGCACGATGATCGACCGGCCATTTCGCGTATTCGTCACGCGCACATAGCTGGGCAATGGCATGGTGGGATGAGCAGCCGAGACGGAGTTCATATCATAAACTTCGCCATTGGCCGTGCGGCGACCATGGAAAGCACCGCCATAATAAGAAGCGACACCAGACTGGCTCTGCGCGGGCCGCTCCGTGGGCACATAAGTCTTGCCCGCAATCGTATAGGGGCGACCAACGAGATACTGACCACCCCCACGCGGAACGGGTTCACCTTCCTCGACGACGCGTTCAGAAGCGCGTCCATAAACCGAGCTTGGGAAATATTCTTTTGAACGCTTCTTCTTTTCCGGCTGCTGGGCACAGCCGGCAAGAATGACGGCACCCATGCTCAACCAAAGCAGGTTCCGAAGCGTGTTTGGGGCACATGGCAGGCGGCGGACAGCCGCTAAGATCGAAGTCATCGTTAGATACGCATTACTCGATGAGTGACTCTCAGCGCATCCGACCCGCTGCCGGGGACGTCTGCGAGGCGCACTCTGCCCCCATGAAGTTGCGAAAGCCTTAAGGCACAGGCCCAAGCTCAGCTATTTTCGCAGCCAAATCCTCAAAATCAACGCCCCCTTAAACATATACTTAACCATGTCGGCCAATCGCGGGCTGAACCCGGAAGGCAGCAGATGCGTTGCCGTGAGATATCAAGGGGTAAGCCATGAATGTTGAAATCGACAAGGCGATCACGGTTGGCGGGTCCAATGTGGAAACAGGAACGGCGCTAGGCCAGAAGGCCCGCGAGGCTCTCAGCAAAATTGCGTCCCGTTATTTCGGAAGGATCACCGCTGCAGGTGTCCATTTCACGCGCGAAGGCATTAACTATCGCTGCAGCGTGACGCTTCAGCCAGGTGGCGTGCCCATGATGTCTGCCGAAGCGCAACACAAAGACCCCTATGCCGCGCTCAACCTCGCCGTGACACGGCTTGCGAAACAATTGCGCCGCATGAAACGCGCACTGCATGACGAGAAACCGGGTGGTGCTCCCAAAGGAATGAGCGAAGTTAGCGGACGATGATCAGCTCAGATCCTTTTCAACAGGCGTCGCAATCACGCCCAGATCCGACTGCAGGGGAATTTCGGCCTCAAAGCGCATCACTGTACCCAGAAAAGTGAAACGGCAGGACCCGCCAAGCTGGCGCTCGACGCAAATGCGTACAATCGCAGAGCCCAACCCTTCCTTGCCCTGAGACGGACGCGGCGAAATACTGCTTTCTTCCCATTTCAGAAGCAGCGTGCGCCGCTGATCATCCAGAGACCAGATGACAGAGACCAGTCCGACTTCTTCGGAAAGTCCTCCATGGCTCTCAGCATTGCTGAGCAATTCCTGGAAAATCTGCGCGAAAGCCACCACCACACGCGGGGATAACCGAATGGCCGATCCCTTATAACACATGCGTGCCGTCTCTCGCCCAAGCACCGCGCGCACAACATCAACCAGCTGCGGACTCTCCCAATTGGCGGCACTCAACACTTCATGCGAGCGAGCCAAAGCCATGACGCGCCCGGTGATGGCGTCGCGGAAATGTTCGGGTGACTTGGCACTGCGCAAACTCTGCGTCACCAGCGACTGAATGATAGCGAGCGTATTTTTGACGCGATGGTCCAGCTCCGCCAGCAAGGTGCGTTGATGTTGGTCCTTGCGTTTCAGCTCCGCATCTGCCTGCGCCAAAATACGTCCCACATCGTCCATCTCGGCCACGGTCGTGTGATGCACTTGCACAAAATCGTCCTGTCCCACGCGACGGGCTGAGCGAGCCAAAGCACCAAGACCATTGCCGATGATGCGACCATAGAGAACGGCTGCGGCAATGGATAAGATCAGGCCCGTCCCCCCGCTGATGATGAACATCCAGCGCAAATCGCGCAGCGGTTCGCTCATGACATGTTCTGGAATGGCGAAAGATATGTACCAGCCCGCCAGTTGTGACCGCTGATAGGCGACGAACACAGCTTCTCCATCCAGCGTATATCCACCATGAAAGCTGCCACTATCCTTGGTCAGGCGTGAGCGAAAACTCTCGGTTCCAACCTGCCCGATGAAGCGCTCGGCATCGCGCGACCGGGTAATGACCTTGTGTTTGCGATCCACAATCGAGGCCGTCCAACCGTCGGGGATGTCTCGCAAGAGCGCCCGCCCCCATTCAATTGGCTCGATACCAATGTTGAGGACATAAAGGACCTTGTCATCCCGAATGACCGGAACTCCCACCATCACAAAGGGCCGCTTCGCAACAGCGCCAATATAGAGATCCGAGACAGCGGGCAGTCTGGTTTCAAAAATCTGCCTGTCAGCTGCCAGCAAGTCGGGATCAACGCTGCGAGGCAATTTCTGGTCGATGGGAAGAAGCGTATTCACCCATTGCTGGCCAGTCGCATCGCGCATGGCGACAGCTGAGCCACGAAAGCGCAAAATTTGCGCAGCCTGTTCGCGTAATCCTACAAAGTCACCAACGTCGATCAGCGGCGATGTCGCAAGCGCCTGCAAGGCACCGATCATGCCTTCAATCTCGCGATCGAGCGTTGCCCCGCGATTGCGCGCAATGTTCTGAGCCTGCTGCTCCAGTGCCTCGCGCTGGTCCTTCGAATAGCGCCAGGCAACAGAGGCGCCAAGCAGTACTTGCGGCAGCAGAACCACGAGGCTCAGGATCACAAGATGCTGAATAATGGACAGGCGTGAGAAGCGCAATTTAGCGCGGACCGACATGATTATCCCAAGGGCTCTGGCGCAGAACAATCCTGCTCTAGCCGATGTTCATGCGGTTTGGCTAATGTTTTTCTGTCAAAGTTCTTCATGTGCTGATCCCTCCACAACGGCAATTCCCAAGGATGAGAGCACTGGATGGCTCGCTGTTTTTCTCGGCTCAGCGCTCTCTGGCCGCAACAGCAAGCCCTGGCATGTTCTCGTGGGGTCGAAGCCCGTCTGGCCCAGCTTTAGCTTGGGCGACTGTTAAGACGCCAGCCATCGCCGCCAGCCCAGGGGCAGAGCTGACCTCCACCATGTAAGCAATTGTCACCATCATCACCGCCTTTCGCCCGCAACGACCGGAAGCGCGGCTTAGTTCCCCCTCTTGGCCCCCATTGACAGACTTATCCTCAAAACTCACCATTTGACCCCAAGGCCCCGGCTTGAGGGCTCCTGGGGGAACGCCATGACGATTTCAGTGACGTCGCTACATCCGCTGTTCGTGGCCCGCCTTGGGGGCGTGGATCTCAGGCGCGACCGTAGCCCTGAAGTTATGGAACAGGTCGAACGCGCCCTCGACACACATGCTGTCGTCATCTTGCATGACCAGCATCTCAATGATGAGGAACAGATCGCAGTGAGCGAATTGCTGGGCGACTTGTCTTATGCGCTCAATCACGGACGTAAAGTTGGACAGAACACGCGCCTGCGGCCTGAGCTTTACGATATCTCAAACCTAGATGAGAACCATCAGATCCTCGAAGGGGAAGATCGTCGCCGGCAATGGCGAGAGTCCGACAAGCTCTGGCACACAGACCGCTCATTCATTGATGCGCAGACCAGCTATTCCCTTCTGTCCGGTCGTGTCATTCCTCCGGTTGGCGGCAATACAGACTTTGCCGATATGCGCGCCGTTTATGACGACTTGCCGGACACGATGAAACAGAAACTCGCGCAGCTGAAGGCAGAGCATTCCATCTGGTATTCGCGTGCGCTTTGCGGAGGCACAAACTTCCGCCCAGATGAAATCGTCACCATGCCCCCGGTAGTCCAACCACTGACACGCCGACATCCCCGCAGCGGGCGGATGTCAGTCGTGCTCGCCTCCCATGCATCCCATATCATTGACATGCCCCAAGCAGAGGGCCGTGCCCTGCTTGATGAGCTGACCGAATTTGCAACACAACAGAAATATGTCTATTCGCATCGCTGGAGCGTCGGCGACCTTGTCATCTGGGACAATCGCTGCACCATGCATCGCGGTACGCATTTTGATGACAAAGCCTATCGGCGCGACATGCGCCGAACGACTGTACAAGGTGCCTCCAAATATGCGCATCTAGCCGCGTGAGTGAGGGCTGACGGCAATTTCAGTGATCAGTTTCTTCAAGATCGCTTCCGAAAACATCGAGAAATCTTTTGCCGCCACCAAAAAGGAGCCCGGCCCTCCGATCACTTCTTCACGGTAATGATCGTCGAGATTGGGTTCAATGGCGAGAATGGGCAAACCATTGATCGTCACACCGCGACCAAGAGCATCATCTCGCGCTATGGTGACACGACGCCCTCCATTATTGGATCCGTCACCAGATATATCAATCACCATGCGCGGCGCTTTTTGCGAAGAGCGGGCAAAAAGCGGAACTGCATAATCAATCGCACCACTGATTGATGTTCCCCCGCCATGGATCCGCCGCGGGACTTCTTCGATCGCCGCTGCCACCTCAAAACAGGAGGCACGATCCTTAATGACCATCCAGGGACAAACTTCCGCCTGCGCATCCGGGCCTGTCCACTGGAACATCGTCACAGCAATCGACTGACGCGGCCCAGACTTGATTGCGACCAAAACCTTCTCGTCACGAAACGCATCAACATAACCCTGTTTCTGCAAATGGAAGCGCTCGCGATCAACACTGCCTGATGCATCGACAGCAAGCACGAGCAAGAGATCAAGGGTCGCCTCATCCGCCTGAAGCCCACCGCAAGACAAAGCAAAGCTTGCAGCTGCCCCGTGGAGCAGCTGCCGTCTGGTGCCAGCAAAAGCCATCCGACCTCCAGAATGGATCAACCATGTCTGAGGTGGCAGCGCAGAACCCTCGCAACAAGTTCCAGCGAAAGCGTTTACTTCGTCAGACCATAGGTCTTGGAAAGGCCGTTCAAGAAACCTTCCTTTTCAAGGTCAGCGATCAGTGACAAGTCGAGATAATCGCCAACCTCACGGCTCTTTACGGGCACATTGATTTTGGCGAGTTCGCTGATGACATTTTGCGCGCCAGATACGGAAGGCCTGCCATCAAGCGGCATCAGCTTGCGAAATTCCGCAACGGTTGCGTCAATGACAGCCTGATCTTGCGTCTTGAACCGGGTGGATATCACCTTGCGCAATTCAGATTCATTCTTGAGGCCCCATTGAGCGCCTTCGATATAGCCGCGTGCGAACTTCAAAGCCGTATCACGATTGGCTTTGATGAAAGGCGCCGTCATGACAACCGCGTCAAAGATCCAATCACCGCCTTGCTCGGAAAGATCAAATACGGGGATGAAACCGCGAGCTTTGGCTTGAGATACGGCAGGCTCAAGCAAGGGAGCGGCATCTATACGCCCTGCCACCAGCGCGGCGAAACGCTGACCTGTCCCACCAATTTGCGTAATCTCGACATCATTGCGAGACATGCCAAGCTTTGGCAAAAGGATCGAAAGGGCGATATCCGTCTCAGATCCGAATGTACTGATCCCGATCTTTATGCCCTTAGGCAAGGCTGGCTCAAGCTTTTTCGTTGTAAAGACAGTCATTGGGAGCTTGTTCGCGCTTGCAGCGATCGCGCGCAAATCCGCTCCTTGGATATTGGCTTGAACGACTGGAGCCAAACCAACATGCATGGCATGAATCTCACCCGACAGAAGAACCTGCGTCCCGCGCGAGCCGCCTTCCATCGAAACAGTATCGACCTTCAAGCCCTGTTTGGCGAAAAAGCCGCCTGCCTCCCCAAGCCACACTGGCAGCACGGTTACAACCGGGGCTGATATGCCCATCTTGAAAGGTTTCAGTTCTTGCGCCGAAACAGTCGATGCGAGTGCTGCCAGACCTAGTCCAGCCAACAATCTACGGCTCATTGTCAATGCCATTTTTGCCTCCCTGCGTGTAATGGGCAGTCCATGCCTCTTGCTTTCAGTTGTTGAATGATTGCTGCGCTTCCGGCCTCCAAAGCTCAACCTTCATTTCGATATGGCGCACCAATTCAGTCAAAGCCAGCCCGGCAATGACAATGGTGAGAACGCCGACAAAGACAGTATCGGTCTGGAAGGTTGAGCCCGCACGATTGATCATCAAGCCGATCCCCAGAGCCGATCCATATAATTCGCCCACGACAATCCCAATCATGGCTCGCCCGATGGCCAGACGAAGCCCCGCAAGCAGAAAGGGAACTGAACCCGGCAAGATGATCGAGCGGAACAAAAAGGCGTCACTCGCCCCGAAACTGGCAGCCAGCTTCAACAAGCGCACGTCAATTGTCTTCACCGCTGCCTGAGCAGCAATGATGATCGGGATGATGCAGAGAAGAAAAATGATGAAGATGCGGGTTCCGTAGCCCGTCCCCATCCACAAGATGATGAGCGGAATGAAAGCCACCTGCGGCGTGGCATTCAGCGCAGCCATGAAGGGCTCGACCGCGTGAGACAGCAGACGGTAGCGCCCTGTCACCAGACCGAAGGGAATGCCGATCAAGATAGCCGCACCCAAACCGACGACGACTTCCATCGCACTGATCCCCAGATGCGGCCAGATTTCGCCGGTCACGAAAAACATCTTCCAAGCCGTCATGGCCACAGCGCTGGGCGACGACAGAAAGATGGGGCGAATGCGCAAACGATTGGCGGCATCCCCGATCATGGGCTGCAACAAGTCAGCCCACCAACCGCGTGCCAGACCTTCCCAGAACAAGAGGAAGAGCGTGACCATCAACAGTCCAAGCAAGACCCGCTCATGGCGTTGATAGAAACTCTCGCGTTGGAGGATCATCGAAGCACCTCCTGCGGACGCCATCTCTCGAAATAGCGTTCAAGCCAATCCAGTACGAAATGAATGATCAAACCTGCAATGGTGAAAATAAGCACGCCCACGAACACGACATCTGTTTGCAGCGTGTTTCCAGCGGCAGCGATCATATGGCCTATGCCAGCCGTTGACGCATAAAGCTCCCCGACCACGACACCCAGCAAAGCCCTCCCTGCCCCATATTTCAGGCCGGTGAAGATGAAGGGCACGGTGCCGGGCAAAATGATGCTGGTGAACATTTTGAAAGATGAAGCGCCAAAACTGCGCGCAACCCTCACGAAGCGCGCTTCATTGCTGCGCACGCCAGAATAGGTTGCAATTGTAATCGGGATCACTGCCCCCAAAAATACGACCGCAATCTTTGACCAAATGCCAATCCCAAACCACAAGACGAGGATCGGTAGAAAGGTGATCCGCGGCACGGCATTCATAATGTCGATGAAAGGCTGCACCATATATTGCGCCCGCCTGTTCCAGCCGATCATGAGACCGAGCGGAACCGCAACAGCAACCGCCCCAAGATAGCCCCAGATAAAACTTTGGGTGCTGACGAGAAGGTCGGGCCAAATCTCCCCGCTCATCACGAGATCAACAGCCGCGGCATAGACCCGCAAGGGCGAGGAGAGAAACATAGGATCAACCCAGCGCCCAGCTGCATATTCCCACAGCGACAGGAACATGAGCAAAGTGAGAGATCCAACGATCCTGCGCTCCCAAGCAAGGCTCATGATGCATCACCTGCAAGGTAAATCTCCAGATTAAGGAAGCCATCGACAAGCCCCGTTTGTCCGGGATAAAGCACAATGGTTGAGGTGCGCTCTTCCACAATCGCAGGACCAACCAATCTTGCCCCCGGATTGAGATCGCTACGCCGATAAACCGGCGTATCTTGCATCCCAAACGGCCCGAAATAGGCCTGACGCTGATCAATCGGCTTCGGTAAGTCGGCGCCACAGATGGGCAGGCAATCCCATTGCGGCTTGGGGATCATGCCAATGCCGGTGACCTTATAATTAACGATCTCGACGACTTCCGATGTCGCCTTGTGCCCATAGCGGCGCTGATGTGCATCATGGAAACGTTGCGCCAGTGCTTCAAGGTCAGCACGGTTGCGGATCGTGCCGACATCGACATTGACTTCATAGGATTGCCCACGATAGCGCATCCCAGCGCCGCGCATGGTTTTGAGACTGTCCCGTGGAAAACCTTCCCGCTCAAGATCAGCAATGGCGTCTTGTTCCATCTCGGCAAACATCGCTTCGATGGCGTCTGCAGAGGTCTCATCCAGAGCTGTTACGCGGGTGAGGCTTCGCTCCTGATGAACATCGGTCACCAACATGCCCCAAGCACTGAAGGCACCAGGGTTTGGGGGCACAAGAATTTTCTCAATCCCCAATTCTGCAGCAATCGTCCCGGCAATGGTTGGCCCCATCCCACCAAAGGGAACGAGCGTAAATTCCCGTGGATCATAACCGCGTTCAACCGTAATGGTGCGCATGGCCGCTACACAATTTGTGGCAAGCACAGTCAACACGCCCCAAGCCGCTTCCTGCTCGCTCATGGAGAGCGGATTTGCAACGTGCTGACGCAGAGCCAGATGGGCTTTATCGGCTGCCAGAGCCATGGAACCCTCCAGCAGTGACTTCGAGCTGAGATGGCCCAGCACAACCAACGCATCGGTGAGGGTGGGTTGCGTGCCGCCGCGATCATAGCAAGCAGGACCGGGGCGCGCGCCAGCGCTTTGCGGGCCAACCTTCAATACGCCGCCCAATTCGATGCTTGCGATACTGCCGCCGCCCGCTCCAATCGTGTCGATATCAACAGTTGATGTGCGAAGCGGATGACGACCTACAGACACTTCCGTTTTGTGCTGCGGACGCCCCGGAATGACCGCCATGTCAGAGCTGGTCCCGCCAGTGTCAAACGTCAGGAGATTTTCAATGCCTTTCAAATCACCCAAAAACCGACTGCCGATAACGCCTGCAACCGGGCCCGACATGACGGTCTGGACGGGTGCACGCGTTAGCATGGCAGCACTTGCAGCCCCACCATCAGACTTCATCATAAGGGTGCGACAGGCGGGAAAACGCGCCCGCACAAGCGCTTCAAGTCCCTGCAAATAGCGGGACACGACAGGGCCAATATAGGCATTGGCGACGGTTGAAGCGGTGCGCTCATATTCGCGCCATTCCGGGTTCACGTCGCAGGAAAGCGAAACATATACATCCGGCGCGATGGTTCTAACGATTTCGGCCGCTTCGCGTTCATGGGCGGGGTTGGTATAGGAAAACAGAAAACACACCGCGATGGCTTCGACTTTTGCCTCGATGAGCTTGCGAGTCGCGACCTCGATATCTGCGCGATTGAGTGGCTCTACCACTTCGCCCTTATAGTCGAGACGTCCTCGCGCTTCGTGAATGAGATCCCGTGTGGTGAGCATTTTAGGCGCGGGCGCATAGAGATTAAACACATCATCGCCGCGCCATTGGCGACCAATCTCATAGACGTCGCGAAACCCATCGGTTGTGATCAGACCGACCTTCACACCTTTATCTTCGAGCATACAATTCAGCGCTGCTGTTGATCCATGCAGGATCATGCTCACGCCATTGGCTCCATAGTCTTTCAACAAGTCATCGCAGATTTGCGTCATCACCGACATCGGGTCTGCCGGATTGGATGAATATTTGCGAATGAGACAAATCTCACCTTTGTTCTCGTCAAAGCCCGTGACATCCGTGAAGGTGCCGCCAACGTCGATCCCAATACGAATGGCCATTATGCAGCCCTCCCGGCGCGAAGAGCTTCGGTCGCTTTTACATCGAGGGAAAAGTCATCCCGCAAGACGACCGCATAATCACGCAGCGCTGCTTCACGCGAGATATAGCCGCGCAATGCATCAAGCCGAACGCGGTCAGGATCGCGCTCGCAGGGGTCACCATAGCCGCCTCCCCCGCCCAATTCAAAGACCACGATGTCTTCTTTCTTGAGGCGCAGACCAGCGATCTTTGAGGTCAGCGCGCGTTCCTCTGCACGGCCCGGATTAAGCGTGCAATTCGACGGCTGCGCCGGTTTGGCGCCAAACAGGCCGGGGGAAGAAAACTTGAACCTGTCAGTTCTCAGATTAACACTCGCCTCTTCTGACAAGATGCGCCAGCGTCGGCGTTGACCCAAGCCACCCCGAAACTTACCCGGTCCCGCGCTATCCTGCCTCAATTCATAACGCTCAATGCGCACGGGAAACTCTGTTTCGATCGCCTCGACCGGCGTATTCATGACATTGACGACAAGCTCATCTTGCGCGCTCACGCCATCCGCCCATGGCCTTGCACCGCCGCCGCCATTCAAGATCTCATATTGTGCATACCACTTGCCCGTACGGGGATTATGCCCGGCACTGGCCAACGATCCGCCTGCCGCACTCGAAGGCGCTGGCACTTTGCCCGGCAATGCCCGTGCAAGCGCGCGAACCACAACAGAGGTCGTGATCTGGCTTGGGCGGACATACATATTGCAGGGCGCCGGATAACGCGGATTGAGAAGCGAGCCCTCGTCTGGATAAGTGACCTTCACAGGCCGCGAAAGTCCGTCATTCACCGGCAGCTTGGGGATGAATATCATCTTGACGCAGCATTCGATGAAATTGCGCGACACACAGGAGCGTAGATTGATTGGCCCACGTGCTTGGGCATCGCTGTCCAGAATGAACTCAAGCGTATCACCCTGCTTCTTGACGGATGCTGTAATGCGATAGGGCTTGCCGAGATCAACACCATCATCATCGAGCCAATCGGTCTCCGGCCCATAGAGGCCGT
>CAZLBA010000106.1:0-11318 GCA_964557555.1 uncultured Beijerinckia sp. | reverse complement strand
ATCTCATCCGGCTCGGTGGTTTTCGCAGTGTTTATAGCAAGGTCTGCGATTACTTCACCCATGAGAAGCTTCGCATTGCCTTCAGCTTTCACCCGCTGCTGATCGGCGGAAATCCATTCACCACCACGGCCTATTACTGTCTCATCTCCCATCTTGAGCGCTTGCACGGCGTGCACTTTGCGATGGGTGGTACCGGTTCTCTGGTCAAGGGCCTTGTGCGCCTCATCACCAAACTTGGCGGAACATTTCGCTTCAATGCCTCAGTCGAAGAAATCATCACACGCGATGACAAGGCTTGCGGTGTGCGGCTTGCCGGTGGTGAGGTGATCGAAGCTGATCTTGTTGTGTCCAATGCTGATCCGGCCTGGACCTATGGCATGTTGATGAAGGGGCATTCGCGCCGCCGCTGGACCGATGCGAAGCTTGCTCGTCAAAGCTATTCGATGAGCCTCTTTGTCTGGTATTTCGGTACCAATCGTCGTTACGAGAATGTCTATCATCATGAGATGGTGCTGGGACCGCGCTATCGGGAATTACTGGTAGATATCTTCGACCGCAAATATCTGGCCGATGATTTCAGCCTCTATCTGCATCGTCCGACGATGACCGATCCAAGCCTCGCCCCCGATGGTTGCGACGCGTTTTACGCGCTCTCCCCTGTGCCGCATCTTGATTCAGGAACGGACTGGCGAAGCTATGCCGAAACCTATCGCCTCAAGATCGAGCGCCGACTTGAAGAAACCGTCATGCCGGGCTTGTCGCAAAGCGTTGTTGCCTCACATGTGCTCACCCCGCTTGATTTCCGCGAGCGCCTGTCATCAGTGAAGGGTGCAGCCTTTTCATTCGAGCCAAAGCTTTTTCAAAGCGCTTGGTTTCGTCCGCACAACAAAAGTGAGGAATGTGGTCGGCTTTATCTCGTCGGTGCGGGCACGCATCCGGGTGCGGGCCTGCCGGGCGTCATCTCATCAGCGCGCGTTGTCGCGGATCTGGTGCCAGATGCCAATAACTTCGCGAAGGAGGTGCAGCAGGGGCGGTTTTAGGCAGGCTTGCGCAGGCGCAAGTCAAGCACGCGCCAATGCCACAAAATGGTTGCAACACCAATGACGATGGGCGTCGCCCACATCACAGGATTGAGCGCCAGCTGCGGCATCAAACGTACAGAGCCAAATGCCATGAAGGCGGTGTAAACCGAGATGCCTGCACCCACGAGTGCTTTGAGATGTTCTTTCTGCCAGTCGAAGATGCGTGTCGAAGGCTTATAGAGGAACCAGAGATTGGTCACGACAGTTGCAACGCCAACGATAGACATGCCGATCATGAGCGGCTGTTCAATGCGCCATCCCTGGAAGGCGCAGTTGAGTGCTGCGATGAGAAGCGCGCCTTGCAGGGCAAGGTTGCGCCATTCGCGCATGGCGTCTCGATTTTGGCGATGTAATGCGCAGAGCCAGCCATACCAAGCGAGGTTGATCGTCAAAAGTCCCAGATGCAGCATCAGCCAGCCAAAGATGCCGCGAACGAAGTCGTCATCAAAGCGGCCGATGAGATGGGGATGTGTCACCATTGGCGCTGCCAATGTGAGCAGGCTCAGGACGCAGGCAAATGTGCCTGTGAGCAACATCGCGATGGTGAAGATCCGGCCAGCAAGGCGATGCCAGTTGCCACCCTTCTTGCCGATGATGGGGATCCAGAAGGAGACAGCTCCCGTCGTACCAGTGACGATATGGGCCGCGACAAAAATTTCGAAGATTGTGTGTTCCATGCGCGCGTCCCGGATCTATCTGCGCGAACACTATGAAAGATCATGTGCAAATGACAAGGGCGAATTGTCATGAACGCAATGACCTTTCGTCCCCCACGCCCTGCACCGCGCTCAGCTCTCGTCTCGCTCATGCGCGCGGCGATGAGTGGCTGTGGCAATCTGCTCGATCTCATGCCTGCCAGTGCCTATCAGACAGAGATAGGTCCGCTTGGCTGGTCACGTCGCACGACAGTCGTGGTGAACAGACCGGATCTTGTTCGGCACGTTTTGACTGATCCGGACGGAATTTTTCCTAAATCCGATTTGATGGTCAATGCGCTTGATCCGCTCATCGGAAACAGCATCTTTGTATCGTCGGGTAAAACATGGCGCCGCCAGCGTGATATGCTTGACCCCTCGCTGAGCATGATGCGGGTCAATCGTGCCTTTCCGGCGATCACGCAAGGCGTGAAGGCCTGTCTTGCTGAGCTTGAACATCATGCACAAGAACGGCGTGCCTTCAGTCTTGATCAGACCATGTCACATCTGACGGCGGATATCATCTGCCGTACCGTCTTTTCGACCAATCTCGAACAAGAGGCTTCGCATGAAGTCTTCGAGGCTTTCACCCATTTCGAGCGGAGTGTGGCGCAGGTTGAGATCAGACGCCTTATCATGGACAAGGCCTGGACGAAAATTCCGCAAAAGCAGGATGTGCTAGATGCCTGCACATTGATCCGCGGTCATTTGGCTGAAATGCTTGCGGGTCATTTAGGTGAGGATGGTGCTCGTTTTGATGACATCGCCCGGCAAGTGGCGCTTGCGCGTGGGCTTGATGGCGAAGGCTTTACGCATGAGGAATTGATCGACCAGCTTGGCGTGCTGTTTCTGGCAGGTCATGAAACAAGCGCCAGTGCACTGACATGGGTGTTTTACCTGCTCGCCAAGCAACCTGCTGTCGTGAAGCGGCTGCGTCAGGAGGTTGCGGAGATCTGCGGCGAGGGGCCAGTCGAATTTGACCACATCAAGAAGCTGAACTTTACCCGCAATGTGTTTCGCGAAACCATCAGACTATATCCGCCAATCACCTTCCTGCCGCGGGTTGCGCTGCAGGCGGTTGAGCTTGGCGGCATGAAGTTGCCCCGCGGCGCTTTGGTTATGGTTTGCCCGTGGCTTTTGCATCGGCATCAAAGATATTGGAAGAATCCCGATCTTTTCGATCCCGACCGTTTCTTGCCTGAGCGTGAAAGCGAGATGACATCGGGGGCTTATATTCCTTTTGGCCTTGGCCCGCGGGTATGTGCAGGCGCGGCATTCGCCACGGTTGAGGCGGTGCTCATCATCGCGGAACTGGCGCGGCGCTTTGATTTTGCATTGGCTGGTCCCGACAAGGTGCAGCCCGCAGCCCGTTTGACGACCCGCCCTCTGGAACAGGTCATGTTGCTTGCGCGGAGGGCTGTCACATGACTGGGACCGTGCTGTTGACTTTGGGTCGTCTGCCAAAGGGGCTCGATGTTGCACGCAGTTTTGCGGCAGCAGGTTGGCGCGTGATTGTGGCGGACCCCATGAAGCGGCATGTGCTGGGTGCTTCAAGAGCAGTGGCAAAGAGCTATCAGGTGACGGCGCCAACTGTGTCGGCCCAAGCCTTCGAGCAGGATTTGCTCGATGTGATTGCGCGCGAAAAGGTTGATCTTGTCGTGCCGGTGTCAGAAGAAATCCTGCATGTCGCGTCCTTGCATGGACGCTGTGCTGCAAAGATCTTCGCCATGCCGCAAGGGGCGCTGTTATGTGTGCATGACAAGGCTGAATTTGCCACTCTTGCCCGCAGCATCGGCCTCAAGGCCCCAGCGACCGCTTTGTCGCAGGATCGCGATGCGGCCCTTGCGCTGGCGAGCGAACAGGACTTCATCACCAAGCCGCGTCATTCCTGCGCGGGGTCTGGCGTCGCTTTCTGCCAGAAGGGCAGGGCCATACCCCAACAGCATGACATGCTCGTGCAGCAACGGATCATTGGCGAGGAACAAAGCGTTTGTGCTTTGGCGCATGAGGGAAGCCTGCGCGCTTGCATCGTCTATCGCGGCGCTTTGATGTCGGGCACAGTTGCGGTGCGTTTCGAGCGGATCGAAAGTGAGGCCATCGAGGCTTGGGTTCGGCATTTCGTAGCGGCCCTGAACTGGACGGGATTCATCTCCTTTGATTTCATCATTGATGCGCAGGGGATGCCCTATGCCATTGAATGCAATCCAAGGCTGACAAGCGGCGTACATTTCTATTGTGAGGCCACCCTCGCACAAGCCGTACTCGATCCTGAAGCCAAGGTTATGTATCGCCCTGAGCGCCTGATGCAGCAATTCTGGCCCTGCCTGTCGGAAACGCAGGCAGCTTTCGGCAACTGGTCGCTATTTGCAGCCCGGATGCGGGCGCTCTTTTCTGCCCGCGATGTCACATGGTCCGCACAAGACCCTTGGCCCTTGCTCGGTATGCCATGGACCGCATGGTCTATCATTTCCCGCTCACGCCAACTCGGCGTGTCCTTTGGTGAAGCCGCATCAAGCGATATCGGCTGGAGGACGGCCTCATGAACGCAACCCGTCAGGCTGATCTTCTGGCATGTCGCGAGCGTCTGCGTGCAGGCTCCAAATCCTTCTACGCAGCGTCGCTTTTGCTGCCCAAGCGGTTGCGCCCGGATGTCTATGCGCTCTATGCCTTCTGTCGCGTCGCAGATGATGCGGTGGATGATGGCGCAGACGGTATGGCGGCTGTCAGGCGTTTGCGCGAGAGGCTGGAGCGGGCTTATGCGGCCCGCCCTTTCGAGACACCGATTGATCGTGCCTTTGCTGATCTGGTGGCGCGCCGTGAGTTGCCGATCCTGTTGCCGCTCGCCCTCATTGAGGGGTTTGAATGGGATGCGCGCGGCCGGTCCTATCACACATTGAGCGATGTGCGCGCTTATGGGGTGCGTGTGGCAGGCACTGTCGGGGCCATGATGAGCGTCTTGATGGGCGTTCGCAGTCACGAGGCTTTGGCACGCGCCTGCGATCTGGGAGTGGCCATGCAACTCACCAATATCGCCCGCGACATTGGGGATGATGCACGCAATGGCCGGCTCTATCTTCCACGCGACTGGTTTGATGAAATGGGGCTTGATGCGGATGACTGGCTGCGCAACCCGCAATGTTGTCCAGAAATTGAAATCATGACGCATCGCTTGCTTGATGAGGCCGAGCGGCTTTATCAAAGCGGTGCTTCTGGCATCAGCCTCCTTCCGTCTGATACACGTCATGCCATCTGGGCTGCCCGCTTCATTTATGCCGAAATTGGTACGCAGATTAAGCGCAATGACATGGATAATGTGAACCGTCGCGCAGTTGTGTCCACGTCACGCAAGCTGGCCTTGCTCTCGCGTGCTTATGTTGCGCCGCTGATCAGCTCATCGCGCAAACATGTGGAATGTTTGAATGAGGCGCATGATATTGTCATGACCTGTGGCGAGCAGCTGCGTCTGCGTCCCAAAATGTCATTTATGACACGGGTTGGCTGGGTGATCGAGTTAATGGAGCGTCTTGAGAGCGCTCGACTGGACGAGGCCAAGCGCGCGCGCCAGTGATGCGCGGCATTCGAAATGGCAGCATCATCTGCACGATCGGTGCACAGAAACGGTCCAGCCGCAGACGCTCATGAAAGCCAAGCAGCTCATGGCCCGCAACGGTCTGCCTCACTGTGCTGCGTGCATAGAAGGGCGCATCCTCCAACGTTTCCACGATTTGCGGCGGGCAGGCTTCGTCGCTGCGCACGAAGCGGTCAATGCGCCATAAGGTCGAGCGCACCTCGTGGCGTGGTGGCGGGCTGAAATGCTCAACACTGCCATCAGCGCATAAGCGCAGGGCTAGATTACGATGCTCACCAGACAAGAGCTCAGCATCGTAGTGAACAATTGTTTCTTCGCCTGAATGAGCACGCGACCAATCCCATTGGGTGAAGGCGCTCTCCAGCGGCTCGCTGCCGTGATTATGATCGAAATAGCCTGTGCCATGCCACGTCAATGACGGATGCGTCATCGTCACACTGACATCACAGAAAGGCGCGATCGGATGCCATTGGTGTTGCGCATCTCGATCCAGATCAAAGGGCGAGGCAATCATCACGCGCGGGCGCAAACGAATCTCACCACGCAAGGGCAGGGGGATCGGCGCGCCATATTCCGCAACCTCGATGATCAGTTCCCCATTCTCCCAGCGCATATGGCTTGGGCCGACGCAGAAGTGATCTGCATCGCAGCAAAGGCTTTGCGCATTGCGCTCTGTCATTGCCCAGCGTCCCTTGGGGCCATAAAGCGCAACATTGATGGCGACATGTTGATAGGGATCAGCAGTTGTATGGCGCCGTGCCCATTTGTAATAAGGCGAGAAGACGCTGCCGATGAAAGCAATGATGGTCAGTCCATGCAGGCCGTCATGACTCAGCGCATCGACATACCACCAGGCATAGCCGTTGCGATCAACCTTCAGGCTGAAGTCAGGTCCGTCATGACGCATTGCGCTGATGTCCATCCTGAAAGGGCTGCCATGGGCACACCTGCGCCCGGGTGAATGCTGCCGCCAGCGAAATAAAGTCCCGGCAAGCGGCTGCGGGTTCCGTCCCGCTCGAAGGTGGCGCGCCAGCCATGAGAGGCGCGGCCGTAAAGGGCGCCGCCTGTACCGGGCAACAAGGCTGCAAAATCCGCAGGCGTGGTAAGCGTATGTTGCGCTGGTGGATCGAGTTTCACACCGCAGCGGGCGAGACGATCCATCACAGTCTGCGAACTTCTTTCCGCCTGATCAAGCGTATAGCGCGTATGGTCACCGCGTGCTGGCGCATTGATCAGGATGAGCAGACGCTCCGGGTCAAGCCGCGCAGCATCATCATCTCCACGATCCTGCGCGCAGACATAGACTGTCGGGTCGCTGATCATGTCACCGATGCTGACTTCGCCAAATTCCCGCTCATAGGCATTTGAAAAAAATACATTGTGCCGAATGAGTCCTGTTCCTGAGCACCGCAAGGTGGCGGTCCATGTCATGGCAGAAAGAGAGCGATCCTCAAGGTCTACCGCGCAGGCCGCTTTGCGTGCATATTCACCCAGCAAGCCCTGTCCCAAGGCGCTCACATCCCCATTATAGATGATCGCATCACCTTCGATCAGGTCGCCATTCTGCAACTCAACGCGCGGCTTGCTTCCGGGTAGAATGCGTGAGACATGGGACTGATAGCGGATCGTTGCTCCAAAGGCGCGCGCGCAATCGGCGCAGACTTGCGCAAGACGATGCATTCCGCCCTTGATCATCCACACGCCCGCTTGTTCAACATGGGCGATCAACATCAAGGTGGCAGGCGACATGAAGGGCGATGAGCCAACATAAGTCGCATAACGCCCAAAGAGCTGCTGCAAGCGCGCATCCTTGAAATAGCAGCCAAGCGCTGGCCACAAACGTTGAAAGGGACTGACGGCGAGTAGATCGGGAAGCCCGCTCAAGCCTGCGCTTTTGATCAGATCTATGAATGAGGGTTTGGAAGAGCGGACAAAATCGCGCTTGAGCGAGTTCCAGACGCGCGCACTGTCCTTGCAAAAACGTGTAAAGCCTTGCGCTTCATCGCCGCCAAAGAAGTCATGCACCGCGTCAGTCGCATCTTCTATATTTGCGTGAAGATCGAATGTCTCAGAAGAGTCCCATGCATGTCTTGCGAGGCGCTGAGCCTGTTCGGTCGGCACGCAGGAGTCGAAATCGAGTCCGACTGTGGCGAAGGCCTCTTCGAAAATGGGCTTGAGTGTGAAGACGGTGGGTCCCGCATCCATGGCGCGCCCGCCGTCGCTGAGCAGGCGCATTTTGCCACCGGGCGTGGCCGCGCGCTCCAGCACCGTCACCTTGTAGCCATGGCCGGACAGGATCACAGCGGCCATCAAGCCGCCGATGCCTGCCCCCACGATGATCACATGGCGCTGCGCCATTTTGGGCTCCGGTTGTAAGTCGCAACTTACGCATGTCTGTGTCAGGTTGACAAGACGTATATAACTGTCATGTTGGCTGGACACTTGGGGAGGCTGACATGGATGCTCTCGACTCAATCAACCGGATGCTCGAAGCCGCCCTGGCAGATGCCGCCAAGGACAGCCCCCCGAAACTCGCGCAAGCGCTGCGTTATGCGGTCTTTCCCGGTGGAGCGCGGCTGCGGCCGAAGCTGGCGCTGAGTGTCGGCTGGGCCTGTGGCGCTCAGGATATGAAGGCGGTAGTTGCTGCAGGCTCAGCGATCGAGCTGCTCCATTGCGCCTCGCTCGTTCACGATGATCTGCCCTGTTTTGACAATGCGGATACACGGCGCGGCAAACCAGCCTTGCACCGCATTTATGGCGATCAGTTGGCGGTTCTCGCGGGCGATGCGCTCATCGTCATGGCCTTTGATGTATTGGCCGTTTCAGCGCCCGGTCAGCTCGCTCCTCTGACGCGCATTGTCTCCCGCGCGAGCGGTGCGGCAGGTGGCATTGCGGCTGGTCAGGCTTGGGAATGCGAGTCGCAGATTGATCTGTCGCGCTATCACTGCGCCAAGACCGGGTCGCTCTTTGCGGCTGCCACCATGGCGGGGGCTGCGGCAGCTGGCGTCGCATATGAGCCATGGCGCGCTGTGGGCCTGCTGATTGGCGAGGCCTATCAGGTTGCTGATGATATTCGTGACGCGGTTGGCGATGCTGAAACGCTGGGCAAGCCGGTCGGTCGTGATGCGGCGCTCGCGCGTCCAAGCGCCTGTCAGGAATTGGGTCTTGAAGGGGCCATCGCCCGCCTCAAAGACCTTGTCCAGCGCTCGATTGATGCCGTGCCCGACTGCCCGCGCCGGGCGGAGCTGGCAGCCATCATCCGTCAGGAGGCCAGGCGCTTCCTGCCTGAACATCTCGCGCTTCTGGCGGCGTGATGCATTGGAAGGACTGGCGCAACCGGCTGGTGGCGGATCCGCGCTTCCAGTCCTTCGCCGCGCGTTTCCCGCTCACCAAACCCATCGCCAATGCCAAGGCCCGGCAGGCTTTCGACCTCGCCGCCGGCTTTGTTTATTCGCAGGTATTGCTGGCCTGTGTCGAACTTGATCTGCTGGAGCAGTTGCGCGATGGCCCCCGTCACGCGCATGGGCTGGCGCAAGCGTCCAGCCTCACCCCAGAAGCCATGGACCGGCTGTTGCTGGCGGCAGCTTCTCTCGACCTTGTCGAGCGGCGCGGAGAGGGCCTGTGGGGTCTCGGAATGGCCGGGGCAGCGCTGCTGGGCAATCCGGGCGCACTCGCCATGGTGGCCCACCACAAGCTCGTCTATCGCGATCTGGCAGACCCGGTGGCCCTGCTGCGCCACGGGCCCTCCAGCGAGGGGCTCGCCCGCTTTTGGGCCTATGCCCGGCAGGAGCAGCGCGGCGCTATCACCGATTCCGAAGTGGCCGAGTATTCGACCCTCATGGATCGCTCACAAACTTTGGTCCGGCAGGATGTGCTCGACTTCTATTCCCTCGCAGGCGTGCGGAGCCTCATGGATGTCGGGGGAGGCGAAGGCGGCTTTTGCCTCGCCGCCTCAGAGCGTTATCCCCAACTTCATGGCTTGTGCCTCGATCTGCCGGCCGTGGCGCGCCGGGCGCAGGCGCGCTTCGAGGCGGCGGGCCGGGCCGATCGCTTTTCCGCAAAAGGCTGCGATTTCAAAGCGCAAGAGCTGCCGTCAGGGGCCGATCTCGTGACCCTCCTGCGCGTCCTGCACGATCATGATGATGGCCCGGCGTTGGACCTGTTGCGCGCTATCAGGCGGGCTTTGACCCCAGGCGGTCGCCTGCTCATTGCCGAACCTATGTCCGGCGCATCGGGCGCAGAGCCAATGGGCGACGCTTATTTTGGCTTCTATCTCATGGCGATGGGCTCCGGTCGGCCAAGATTATCGCAGGAAATCAGCAACATGCTGCGTCAGGCCGGTTTCGGAACCATCCGGCCGATCAAGACGCCGCGGCCTTTGCTGGTCAGTTTGGTGGAAGCCAGCTGAGATAAAGCCGTCAAGCTGGATTGACATATCAAACTGTCATGTTTTACTTACACACCTAACTGTCCAGAAGCGAGTCCACATGCATACGCTCGCCATCCTTCTCTCGGCCCCCGAACGGCTCAGCTTGAGCCGTGTCGAAGTGATTCCGCCGGGCGATACGGATCTGGTGGTTGAGATCGACTTTAGCGGCATCTCGACTGGTACGGAGCGCCTGCTCTGGACGGGCCGTATGCCGCATTTTCCCGGCATGGGTTATCCGCTGGTGCCGGGCTATGAATCCATCGGCCGCGTTGTCGATGCAGGCGCGCAGATGCAGCACCGGATCGGTGAAAGCGTATTCGTTCCCGGCTCTACCAATTATGTTGACGTGCGCGGCCTGTTTGGTGGCGCTGCACGTCGCGTTGTTGTGCCGGCGGCACGCGTCGCAACGCTCACGCAAGATGCAAATCAGGACGCCGTTTTGCTGGCGCTTGCGGCAACGGCATATCATGCACTTGTTGCTGCCTCGTCACCCATTGATCTCATCATTGGCCATGGTGCGCTTGGTCGCTTGCTTGCACGTATTGCCATTGCAGCAGGCCATGCGGCCCCCACCGTGTGGGAAGTCAATGAGGCGCGTCGGGATGCTGCGCAAGGCTATGATGTCATTGCGCCGCAAGATGATTCGCGGAAAAACTATCGCAGCATTTGCGATGTGAGCGGTGATGCAGCGATTCTTGATGCATTGATCGCGCGGCTTTCACCTGGTGGTGAAATCATTCTCGCAGGCTTTTACGATGAGCGTCCCAATTTCGCATTCGCTCCCGCTTTCATGCGTGAGATGCGTTTGCGCATTGCCGCTCAATGGCAGCCGAGTGATCTTGCAGCTGTGCAAGCGCTGATTGCGCAAGGCAAGCTCGATCTTTCCGGCATCATCACACATACACAAGAAGCAAGCACCGCTTCTGATGCTTATCGCATGGCATTCGACGATGTCGGTTGCCTGAAGATGGTGCTCGACTGGAGGGCATGTTCATGACGGCGACCAACGGACCAGCAGCAGGGCCTATGCTGCAAAGCGCCAATGACAAACGCCTGCGCGAAGAGGCTGCGATTGAACCTGATGCACCGGCGACCGGCCCGGTGAAGAAGGAAACACAGATCATCGCGATCTATGGCAAGGGCGGCATTGGCAAGAGCTTCACGCTCGCCAATCTCTCTTACATGATGGCGCAGCAGGGCAAGAAGGTTTTGCTGATTGGCTGTGATCCGAAAAGCGATACGACTTCCTTGCTGTTCGGTGGCAAAGCCTGCCCGACCATTATTGAAACTTCATCCAAGAAAAAACTCGCCGGCGAGCCCGTCTCGATTGGCGATGTCTGCTTCAAGCGTGATGGTGTGTATGCGATGGAACTCGGCGGACCTGAAGTCGGTCGCGGTTGCGGTGGTCGCGGCATCATTCACGGTTTCGAGCTGCTGGAAAAACTGGGCTTCCATGAATGGGGCTTTGATTACGTGCTGCTCGACTTCCTCGGCGACGTGGTCTGCGGCGGTTTTGGTCTGCC
>CAZLBA010000105.1:0-11377 GCA_964557555.1 uncultured Beijerinckia sp. | reverse complement strand
TGAGTTGCTTGAAAAAGAGATACCCGTCGCGGGCGGCCTGGGCGCGCAAGGCCACGGGGTCGCTGAGCAGTGGTGTGGCGTCGCGGAATCCAACAATCATCGGCGGAGTCGATTGCGTCATTGCAGCTCCTTTGGGTGGGGTGGGGTTGTTGAGGGGATTATAGCATATGGAGGGGGGAACAGAGTAGCAAATTGAACTTATTTTGTTTTGCTCGCCAAAACCAATGTAATGTTGATGATGCACAATGCAATCTTAATTATTGATCAAGTATTGCGTCCAGATTTTATATGTGTTAGCATGATCTAAACAAGCATACGCGTAACGTGAAAAGGCGCCTTCCATGTCAGATGTAATGTTTAATTTGGATGAAACTTCGATCGGTAAGTTGATTACTGAGGCAGATGATGTTGAATATAACTCATTTGTTATACCACCGTATCAGCGTGCATATGATTGGAAAAAAGAACAATGGAACATGTTGTTAATTGATATTGAACGTCATATTGATACCAACGACTCACGAGATTTATTTTTAGGTACTATAATCACATTAACTGATGATCCAAAAAAGCAGGGTCAAATTGAGAATATTCGAAATGTAATTGATGGACAACAACGTTTGACAACTATTTTTATTCTCTATATAGCAATAATAGAACAACTTAAACTAATTGATGTCAATTCAATTAGTCAGGAACAAAATCGTAGAAAACTTACTAATAACATTGAAAAGTTAGAGTCAATTTGTGACCCTAAGAGATTGCGCCATGAAAATGCCATGTTGCTTCCAAATCACAATGAAACAATGTATAAGCGTCTTTATCATACAGTATTTTCGTTGCCAATTAGCAGTACTGTTGACAAACGGTCAAGGTATTTTTTAGCGTATAAGTTTTTTTCTGATGCATTGAAGAAAAAGCTATCTAGAGGTTTGTCAGATGATGCAAAGTTTGATACCCTATTCAGCATTGTGCGTGTTATACAACGAGCAAAAATCATATGGGCATCAGTAACGGAATTATCATTTGCTATACAGATGTTTGATGTATTGAACAGTCGGGGTCTTCCATTGAGTGTAACTGATATCATACGTACATCGTATTTGTCAGGAATGTTAGATGCTGCTACAGCTGTAAGTAGGGATGTGATCGTAAGTCATGTAAATAATATGTGGATTGAGTTGAAGCGTGTTGTACAAACAGGCATAACTGCAAATGACGATAAAATGGAAGCATTATTTAGACGTTATCTACGTCATATTTACATGCTAAACAGAGGGACATCGATAATTGAAAGTCGTATGCCAGATGAATATAAAAAATGGATGAGAGAGTATATCAAGGATATAGATTTCACCAAATCGACATGGCAAGATCATCCTATACGAGATATGTTTAATCACAGTGCCTGTATATATAGTTTTATTCATAATCCAAAAGATGATGTGCCCACTATTAACTTATTCAAATATTTGGAGAAAATAGTTCAAAATAGTAAACAATCTTCAGCAAGTATAGAACGTATTATCATTGAAATGCTATATGACATAACGAATTTAGGGTTGATTCAAATTAACCTTCTACTGTTAATTGTATTTTCTACATTTGTTAGTGATTCCTATTCGCAATCAGAGTATGACGCTAGGGTCAAACTACTCAAGCAGATTGTGAATCAAATCTGGCGGTTTGCAATTCGAAGGAACATAACAGATGAACCACGTCCTAATGATATGGATGGAATTTCTTTGGGCATAATAAATTCTTTGAAGCAACAAGATAAAATGACAGTAACAGAAAAACTAACATTGTTTAGTCAAGAAATAATGGTGCAGATTAATCGTTCAGCTGAATCATTGGAATCAAAATTACCAGTAGAATTACAATACGAAAAAGGATCAAATGCTAATCTGAGATACGTTCTCCACATTCTTGAAAAATGGGAAGTTAATGATGGTAGTTATGTGCTAAGAGATAGAAATTCGCCATTTGATGGCTATGAAACTGTAAATGTAAGAGGTACGGCACGCTTAAAGTGGACTATAGAGCATGTTTTGCCACAGTCACTTTTGGATTCAAATGCTGATGCAAATTATGACGATGTAGATAGTCAAAGTATAGTTAGTACGGTTAGCATGGGTCAGAATACATGGGTAGACGATTTACGCGAGTGGGGATCTAATTGGGACACTATGACAAAGGATGAGCGAAATATAATCCACTCGATTGGCAACTTGACACTACTAGATCATAATTCAAATTTAAGCGATAAGCGATTAATTGACAAACAAGTTGCCAAAAGAAACGGTAATCCGATTGGTCTTAATGCAGATTCATATCTTAATACAAAAGTATCTTTTTCGAGCGATTCTGGTACAGATACATTGTTAACAACAAATAAGTGGACAGAAGTGGAGATCAAGTCTAGAGAAGATACACTTATTAAACTGATCTTGAAGTTACTGGTGTGATTAAACGAATGTAAGTACATTGTGTGTATTGTGAGGACAACTATGCCATTTATGTTGCAAGGTAATCCAGCTAATTTTGACATTCGCGCATATTTGCGTGAACCAATGATCTATTGGACTGTGAATCGGTACTTAGATCAAATTACATTGGCAGATCATATGTTTATATGGGAGTCTGGTCAATCAGGTGGTGTGGTAGCGTATGGAATTGTGAATGAGTTAGTTTCACAAAGGAAACACGTCAAGTATCCCGAACACCTTGGTACTAAGCTGTGGCTAAATGGCACACCAGATGATTCAAGTCTTGTGGTAGGGATTCAATTGATGAAGACGTTGCACTCAAGCTACTTTATTTCACGAAACGTAGTTAAACAAGATGCTGTGTTATCAAGTTTAGATGTACTGCGAATGCCGCAGGGTACAGTATATCAATGCTCACAGCAACAAGTAATACGCTTGCTACAAATGTAATCGCAAATGCGTGCAATCTCAATATCATAGGCAAGCTGTAATTAACGGAATCGTTTACATCTTGAACTATGTATATGCGACAAGCTGTGGTGGGGATGCATAGTTATACGCGTGTGACAGTAATCACCGTCATCACGTAATACGAGGATGCCATGCCGCGAAACGTCTCATTTGTTCCTGCTGCGCAGGTTGGCCGAGTACAACTTGATGCAGATAATCGCCTTACCCGGCTGTCTGCTGCCCGCAAAAAAGAATTAACTGGGGCGCTCAATGCTATGGATGCACAGGCCCAGCAGCAAATTATGCTGTCGTTTGTCAATCAAAATATTAAGCACCTCGATGATACCGTGCCACTTATGACTCGTATCGGCGTCTATGTGGTCATGTTCTCGCAGATTGAAAGTCGCATTCGTGCCATGTATCGCCAACGCCATGCGGTTATCTACGATCTCCCTGCCCCACAACCATCAAATGAAGACGATGACGATGCGCAAATTAGTCCATATGTTGAAACAGACGATGTGCGGAGAGTTGAAACCACAGACTTAAATCGCGTTGCTGCTGTGTTGCGTAAATACGATGATATAGATAAAGACACATCAAAAGAAATTACTGAATTTATCAATATCCGTAATAAAATGATCCACCAAGCCCTCTATCGTTTTGACGCATTCAAAACAGATATTATGCCTGCACTGCTTGAACTGTATCACCACGTGGTGCGTGTGCGTGCTCGCCTCAATACTCGGCTTAAACGTGAGCGTACACTCTATCCTGCCAAAGATCGTGTCCAAGCCACAGTACGCCAGCGCTTGAGCGATATTCCTACTAATGCTTCGGTAACCCGGCTCGATATCTTTACGCGACTTGGCGGGAGCCCAGACCTGAGTATGCCGATTATTGCGCGTAATCCGCTATTTTTGGTAATACAATCTGAAGTCAATGCTGGTCTACAAGTTATTTTGAAGAATGAAGCCGAATACAATGATTTGTGCGATGAGGTTGTCCATTCGCAACAACCATACGTGGTGTTTCAAAAACAAATAGGCGGACATCAGCAAACGGTCAAACGCCTTGGCGAAGGTATCATCGAAAGTGCCGAACGCGATACCAATGGCCGCTACAAATTCCTCAATATACGCCTGGTATAAGGAGTAGTATGAGCCTCATTGATATGTGCTAATACCACGAATAGTGGTGGCTGATTGAATAGTGGTGGCTGATTGGTCCCATGGTATTCAGTACTAGGTATCAACTGTTGCGTCGGATTGAGCGTATGGTAGTAGTGTCGGATAACGTTACTACTGCTACTGGCACCACCCAAATGCGTTGACCTACGTATCGGGGTATGCAGTATCAAGCGAGATGTTATTCTATGGGGGCAATCAACAACAGGTCCATCCTATCAAAATCGGTCGAGATAGGTAATCGTACACGATTTGCATGGTCGTAACTCTGGATGGCGGTTCATCGGATTAAAGATATCTGCACCATCCCACTGTGCATAGATGTCCAAGCCACGCCCGAGGATGATTTTCCAGCGCGTATGGTCGATGACGATGCTACGGTCGTGAAGACTCGGGGCAAATGTCCAATGAAACGTGACATTCATAGTTTCCGCACGATTCTGGATTTGATTCAAGAAATCAAGCTGACGTTGCGCATTGCCATGGTCAATATCGGTGACAAGCGCGACGGTGATTTCGCTATCTTGAGTGCCGTATTTCGCTACCGTCTCAATAAATTCCATCAAATAGCGGGCTTGGTAGAAATTGCGGATGTAGGGGTCTGTGAGTTTGATATGGCTTGCATCAGCCAAATATTTACCAAATAGATGCCCGTAGTTGATACCAGTCTGGTTGTCGGCAATCTCGATATGGTGGGGATGTGGACCCCAGTCGTCTGCTGGCTCTATTGCCATGGTGTCGGATGTAGGTTCAACGGCTACGTCAGTATCGCTGTGTGCAGTGGTGTCGAGTTCCGCAACGGGGATGACGTCGCCAGGAGTCCCTTCGCTGGTGAGTGCGCTGGTGGTGCCGGGGCGCCGCTTGGGGGTGGCAGGGGGAGTGGGTGCTTTGTGATGGTACAGTGCTGGAAAAGCCACCTCTTCGGCGGTTGTTACCGCAATTTGGTGGTGATCGGCACGGCGTGTCAGCGTGAATTGCACGGGCAGAAAGGTGCCGTCGATGCGCAATAGCTGGTCTTTGACCCGTTTGCGCCCCTCGATGGCTACCGTCAACAACGCCTGCATTTCATCCATACTGGCATTGCCATCGGGGTAGATAATTTTCATCAAGCCCGAGAACGTCTTGCGGATGCCGGTGGTGTCACGATCCGACAAATCTGACGATAGCTCGAAGTCGTTCATGAACTTCTGCGAATAGTCGCTGTTGCGTAGTACGCGCAATACCTCGGCCATGTAATCGACCACAAAGCCGTACCCTGTAGTATAGAATTCCTTGCGTACGGCCTGGAATTCCCAGCCGGGAATGTAGAAGTGAATACGATCCAAAAAGGCCGGGTCGTGATATTTTTCGGGCAAATCTTGGAACAAATCGCCCTGCCTGAGCAATAATTCGACGGTCAACGAGGTGTTGCCGACAAACGACATGGAGGCGTCGGCCCCCACAATGTCGCGCCCGCGTGAGAACGATTTGTTGGCCATGTAGTTCTTCATGATGTCGACCAGTGCCTGATCGACTTTCCGCTGCCGACCAGCGAATTCGTCAAATGCCACGTTGTCCCAGTAGCCGACCAGACCGATTTTGCCGTTGCTGTTGTTGACAAAAAGTTTGGCGACTGTCACCTCGCCCCCCGAAATCAAAATCCCGTGTGGCGAAAATTCAGAGAAAATGTGCGATTTCCCTGTCCCTTTCGGTCCCAGCTCGATGAGGTTGTAGTTGCGCTCACAATAGGGAATCAAGCGCACCAGCTGCAACATTTTGGTGCGCTCGTCGAAGTGATCGGGATTGAAACCAATGCTCTGGACGAGCAAATCAATCCATTCGCTGGTGCTGAATTCCTTGCGCTTTTCGCGGTATTCATCAATGTCCAAATCGGACTGCTGGATGGCCTTGAGGTCGATCAAAATAAACGGCGATACATCAGTATTGCCACTGTGAATGTAGCGAATGGTACAAATACACCATATCCCACTCACGAGCAGCTTGGGATTGCGTTTGATAGTATCGTTGTCGACGACAACCTCTTTGATTTCTAGGTTGGTAAACCGGGCTTCGTAGACATCCTTTTTGGTGTTGAGCTCAACGGATACCTTGTCGATGATGCGGTATTGCCCTAGTTCGCGGATTTTGGACTGCACCAACTGCGCTTCTCCGCGGTGGACATAATGATCACGCAAAATATTGCTAACCTGTTGTATCCCGTTTTGGATTGTGGCTACATCATTGCTCGTGCAATACTGCCCCAATAAATATTCCAATACATAGGTGGGGACCACCGCATTGCTTTTGATGAGATGGGGCAAGTCTTTGCGTACTACACTGCCCGCAAAAACTGTGCTGATTTTTTGGTCGCGTGGCGATAATACGCTCAATGGATCAATACTCATATCGCTCCTCCTAGAAATCAGCCACGATGGTGCGGTTCAATACGAATGTCTCTTTGATAATGGCACTATACATCGCCGAACTGATTGGCTCTTCAACATGGAGTATCACGTCTTGACGATTATACGTGTGTGCCTTTTCATTGAGGACAACCGTCACATTGATGCGTCGTTCGTGGGCATTTGTTGATGGACTGTTGAGCTCAATGTCGCGTGGTTGACCGCTACCAATCAGCGTGCCATCACGGGCATAGAGTGTCAGGCGTATCTGGCGCGGTACCAAATTGCCTGATACGGGTTGATCTTGGTCGATTTGGACTACGAATTGTGACGTGGTAATCCGGTTTTGAATATTGTTCGACATACTGCATCCCACTGGTGTTTTGCCAGTCGCGCGCGTCGTTTTGTGTACAGTCAGGACGGGGACTACGATCTCTTGGAGGGCGGCTCCACCGTGTACATACCGACTCTGCGCTCCCTGGAGCCGTAAGCGGTTGATTCCATACGGAATCAGTACTTCGGCGTCACCACCAAGCCCGAGTTGCTGTGCGGTGAAATGTTTGAGACTACTGGGATGCGGTAGATCTCGCCCAATTACCATGCGTCGCTTTTGTGCAAATACGGCAGTGGCTTCGCGCTGGTCATCAAACGCCATGAATTCGCTTTCGTCTGGGGCAAACTGCTGGTACAAAAATCCATGGTCAGCGGTGACAATCACGCTAGAAAAGTTGGCATCCATCAAGCTACGAATCACATCCTTGATTTCTTGAATGCTATCACAGGCCACACGACATACTTGGGCCTCTTGGTTCTCGCCAGTTTTATCGATATTGTCGTGGTATAGGTAGATGAGATCGTGGCGTTGACCGAGGTCACGCCGCCCGTCGCGGTCGAGGAGGTTGAACTCATCAATGGTGGTGGCGGTGTAGGTCGACTGGTGTTGTTGCAAAATAGCACGCCGATTCTGCACCCCAGCTGACGCACGCTGATCGACGCGCACACTCATACCAGGATCATTCTCGAGGGTTAGTTTCTGGTGCGGCAACAATGCAGCCTGCCCGAGTTGTGTATAGCTTGGGAGCACGCCAAGCAGTGCGTGAATCGTACATTCGTGTGTGTGTACCAACTCGTTGCACAACTCAGCACCAATCTCATAACGCATGGCATCAACCACCACTACGGCTACTTTTTTGCGCGCCAATAATGGCTGTACGATGTGCGCAAAGAAGTCTGTTTGACTAAGCTGACTGTCGATATGCCAACTGGTCATCGTATTAATCACATCCTGCCATGCATGATTGAGTGGTCGCAAAAAAGCGTTGGTATATGCAGCATCTACCCGTTGCAACAGCGGGCGTAGCGTATCGCTTAGTTGCATCTGGATGCGTGATTGTGCATTGACAAAGTGACGATAATGGAAGTCGATGGTATGCCACGAGCGCACGTATTCTTGCACACCGTGATGTGGTGTATCGATGCGGAGTGTCAGTGTATTGACGCGTTCCAAAATCGCTGACGCATGATTGAGCATCTGGTAGAGCGGGCGTAGTACTTCGTCATGACGGAGCCAATAACTCTGTGCACGCTGGCGTACCACCTTGTCCACCTCGCTGTGGTGTATCGCACGTTGCTCGATGCTTTGGGCCAGAAGCTGACAAATCTGTACATCGATTTCTTTGAAGAGCTGGATGGTTCCCAAGGCAGCGAGCGGCAAACTCTCGACGTGGTCTCGAATAGCGTTGAGCCGTTGATAGACGTCTGCGCTAAAGTAGTTAAAACTCTTGCTGTATTGGTTGCTGTCTTGCCATTGAATGACCAACGCGTATGCCGAATCGCTCAGCGGCAAGGGTGGATTGAATGGCGCGCCATAACTCTGTTGTCCTACTGTGCGGGCATAGGCAAACGCAAGCAACTTGTAGATGAAGTCAATTAGGCTCGGTGCGCTACTTTTGTATCCGTACTCACGATCGAGTTCTTGCCACAATACGGTGTCGATGCCATACTGGCGCATCAGCCGCATGCGTTGATGCAGCTCATCATCTTCGCCATGCTCGCGACGTGTGTGTAGCTCGTTGAAGAGCGTCATACAAATATCACTGAGTGTCCGTTGACTCCGAGTACACGCTGCCATTAGCGCGTAATTGAGGATGTGCGCGTTGGGTGTGCTCTCGCTGAATTGCGCCTTGAAGCGATCACGTCGCTCTTTCGCCGCAAAAAACGATTCGTATTGTGCGATAAACTCGCGCCACTCGCCGCCAAGTTCTAACTCATCGAGCCACATCGAAATCCGGTCAGTGCGGTACATGCCGTTGCTGAGTTGGATGTCGAGCAGCCAGTTGTCACTAGCGGTGGGCTCAGCATGTGGGATATACAACAAAAACTTGGTTGTCGGTTCTGCTACGAGTATCCGGTACTTGAGGCCAAACTCGTCGTTGTTCACCACATGCTTGCTGACCTGCGGATGACTGTATTCATCAAATGCGGCGCGCAACTCGTGATTGGCGTCATACCAAAAGACGATGCGGTGGCGTTCGAATAATTTATCTAGGACCGGGTTGTTCGACATCGCACACATCCTTTGTTGCTCACACGCCTCCACGCATCATTGTAGCCGAATGCGCCGGCTAGTTGTCGTCGTCTTTGTCGAGCCCAGGGATTTTGACGAGCACATCGCGGAATTTGAGGTAGTTGACTTTGACGCCGTCGTCGAGGTCAATGGCAATCTGCTGCATAGCCAAATCATATACCTGACGCTCGAATGCGCGCAGTTCGACCAGCTGGGTGCGGCGCGCGTCGAGCTGCTTGGTGAGCGCATTGCGCTCGCGCGTGTCAATGCTGGCACTGCGCAGTCGCTCGTCACCGGCCTCGATGGCCTGTTGCACGCCACTGGTGTACTGGCGCAGGTACTTGAGCACGACGCTCATGGTGTCGGTGCGGTAGCGGTGCAGGTAGATGAGCGCCTTGAAGGTGCCCTTCGGGCTGCTAATCATCCAGTAAATGGGGCGCTTTTTGTAGGTCTGCAGGTGATCCTTATAAAAGTCCTTCGCGAAGTAGTCGCGCACCGAGCGCCCTAGGCTCTGCTCGATGAAGGTCATGTTTTGCTCGAGGTACGTCTGGTCAACCGCCGCCCGCACAAACGCCCGGGTGCGGCTGACGATATCGTCGGCAAACCAGTCGTCCGCCACAATCGGGATGACGCCGTCGTCGTCGGGAGCGAAGCGCACCTGATCGAGGGGCATGCCGACGGCGGCCACGTACTCGGCCAGCCCGTCGCCAGCGTTGGCGAGGATGAGCCCCGGTTTGTCGAGGCTGTAGCGGCCGAACATGCAGCCGATGGCGTACGAAAGCAGCTCGCGCACGGTGTCGGCGCGTTGCAGGGTGGCCAGCTCGTCGGCCGGTTTGTCGCCGTAGCGGTAGACGGGGTTGCAGGTCAGCGTGATTTCGCGCAGGGGCACGTCGGAGCTGAGCTCGTCGGCGAGGCCGTAGGCGTCGATGAAGATGCGGTTATTCTCGACCTCGAGGGCGTGCATCTGGGCGACTTGCGCTTGCCAGTGCGCCTGCAGGCGCTGGTAGCGCTCGGCCAGGGTAGGGGCGGCCACGTCGGCGCGCAACAGGGGCAACGTGCTGAAGTCCCACGAGGTTTCGTAGGCGTCCCAGTCGGCCCGGGCGAGGGCGATGAGGGATGGTTTAAGGTTGCTATTATTTTTATAAATTGTATGTAAGGGTATTTTAGCAATATGACCTTCATTAAAATTTACTGTTGGTGAAATAAATGTCAAAATATTATTGCACACTGTACTATTCAGAAAACATATCAAATTTTGGAATTCGTTTTCTTCATGAAAAATAGCGCCACCAGCACCGTCGTGTATAAATGTCGAATCAAACATACGAAAAGAAGGTTTACTGCTACTAATTTTGCTCCAAGATACGGACTCTTTAAGATAATATTGTGAATTACGCACAGCGGAAAGTTGTTTTCCTTTATTATCAACAAAATTGCGTACCTCAGTCCCATTATTTTCCCAATTTACCAAATACTCGCGATTACCATACCATTTTCTAAAGTCACCACCTTTGTTGTATGGAAACCATTTGGCATTTTGAATACTAGAATTAAGAGTGTTCCGTAGTTGTTTAGCTATTGATACCTCATACCAGCGTCTTGCAAATCTGTTTACATCTGCAGTTGATAATCCTTGTGCTGGATGAAAAACAGAACCAAGTGCCTCAAAACTAAACACCTCTCGCACCCGCTCACTGACCCAATAGGCGATGGGGGAGCCGGGGATGGCGGCGAAGTCGGCGGCGCTGGCGCGGAAAATGGGAAAGTCTTGACGATTGAAAAAGTTATCTTGCAACTCGTCAATACTCTGAATCTCACCTTGTTTTTTGAAGAGTCGCAAATAATTACCGGTAAAATTACGTGCTGATGCATTGGCATACACAAAACTGACACTGCCAAAATCGCCACCCCACACACCACGTCCATTGTGTACCAGTGAGGTAATATGGCAATTTGACAAGAGTGATTGACGTAACTGTTCAAAACTGCTTAAAAACATCCAGTTGGGGATCGTAATCATGCCAATATATCCACCACGATGTGCAAGTGTCTGATTCCGTTGCATGAACGCACCGTATAAATCAGTTTTACCCTCGGGATAGTGCTTCCCAACAAACTCTTTGAGCGCCGGATTCATCCCCGATGAATTCAGGTACGGCGGATTCGCGACCACTACGTGGTAGCGTTGTGACAGATATTCGGCATGGCCGAGGATGGTGGCGATGCGCTGGTGGGTATCCTGCAGAAAGAGGTCGTTACCCAGATTGGCGGCCTGCATCTGCTGGCGCACCCAGGCGATGTCGT
>CAZLBA010000104.1:0-11434 GCA_964557555.1 uncultured Beijerinckia sp. | reverse complement strand
CGAGACGTCAAAGCCCGAACGCAAGCCGCTTGAGGATGTGATCCTGAAGCTCTGCCATGAACGCGGTGCGGAAAAGACGATCTGCCCCACCGATGCAGCGAAAGCTTTCGCGTCTGCACGCGGTGAGGATGATCTGGCTTGGCGTCGCTGGTTGACGCATGTGCGCGCGGCCGCTGTCGGGCTCGCGCGTCAGGGCCGCCTTGTCATTTATCGCAAGGGTAAGCCCGCAGACCCGGATGATTTTCGCGGGGTCTATCGTTTGGGTCTGCCGCGCAGCGAATAGTCAGCGATCCCAATCAGGCGCGAAGGACGGATCAACCATGCGTCCCCCCCGTTGCGCCAGACCATGAATCGCGCGCATCTCGTCGGCGCTCAGTTCGAAATCAAAAATGCTCAGATTTTCCCGCTGATGTGCGGCGCTGGCTGACTTCGGAATGGCAACGACATCGCTTTGCTGCAAATGCCAGCGCAAAATGATTTGGGACGGCGCCTTGTCATATGTGCGCGCGATGCCTGCAATCACCGGATTGGAAAAGAGCTGCGCCTTGCCGACCGGGCAATAAGAGACAAAGGCCATGTTGGCCTTGCGGCACGCTTCAATCAGCTTCGCCTGTGCGAGCAGTGGATGATATTCGCATTGATTGGTGGCGAGGATCTCACCATGCTGGGCCGCCAGTCGCACCGCATCTTCCAGCATGGCGACAGGGAAATTGGCAACGCCGATATGGCGTGTGAGCCCCTTCTGCTTCACCTCGCACAGCGCCTTGATAGATTGTGCGAGTGGAATGCTGCGATTGGGCCAGTGGATCAGCAGAAGATCGACCTGTTCGATCTTCAGGCGTTTCAGACTTTGCGCAGCGGAGGCCTGCAAGGCACCATCAGCAATATCGGTCGTCCAGACTTTCGTGGTGAGAAAAACCTCATCGCGCCTGATGCTGCTCGCCCGCAACCCTTCACCGACCTCGCGCTCATTCTCATACATGGCCGCAGTGTCGATGTGGCGATAGCCAATGCCGATCGCGCCCGATACAGCGCGCACACATTCATCACCGCGCAACTGCCATGTGCCAAGCCCAATGGCGGGAATATTGGCCCCATTGGCATGGCGGCGGGGGGTGAGGCTTGCCAAATCGCTCATGGTCATCAGCTCATCAGGTGAGTGGCAGGAGAAGAATCTCGCGCGCACCGGGGCGGGCGAGTACAGCATCATAGAAGCGCTGCACGTCAGGGCGTTGTGGATGCTCGGTCGGCAGGTGCAGATAACGATGAATGCCCGGTGCGAGCGCGCAATCAGCCATGGTGAAATGCTCGCCGCCCAACCATTTGCTTTCGCGCAAGCGCGCTTCGAGAATATCCATCGCCCGCTCGGTTCGCTCGCAGGCCTGCGCGAATTCCTTCTCACCAATGGAGCCGGGGTGACGCACAAGATTCCAGAAGACGGTCGTTAGCGATGGATTATGCACGGTCTGTTGCCAGTCCATCCAGCGCTCTGCTTCGGCACGTTCACGCGCATCTGTTGGCCAGAGACGATCGGGCGAATGCAATGACGAGAGATAGCGCACAATGACATTGGACTCCCATAGAATGAAGTCACCATCCTGCAAGGTCGGCACATTCGAATTGGGGTTCATGCGCAAATATTCAGGCGTCTTGACGACGCCGAATTGCATACCAGCATCGAAACGCTCAAAAGGCAGTTTCAATTCATTCAGGCACAAAAGCACTTTTTGCACATTCAGCGAATTGGTGCGTCCCCAGAGTTTCAACATGGCGTTCCTCGTGGCTTAGTCTTTTGATTTGTGGTTGCGAGCATAGCGCGTGAGATTGGCGGGCAGGGCATTGGCATCAGCCGCCCAAGCCAATAGGTCAGTCTCGCCAAAACTTGCGCCTTCCTGAAAGGCTGGATCTTCCTGATGGTCGAGTGACTGGCGGAAGAGGTTGGGGCCTTGCGACTTGTCCCCGATGAGCTGGCCAAAGCCTGCGCCCATCATTTGCATGCCTTGCGTATATTGATCGAGCCGCGCATAGCGTGCCATCGCTTCAAACAGACCGAAGCAATAGCCGAAGATCCATCTGTCTGTGCTGATATCCTCGCGCGTCAGGCCAGCGGCTTCGAGCTGCACGCCCAGAAGCGAGGAACCGATATTGGCGAGGGTTTCGATACGGTCGAGGTGGTCACTCATGGAACCACCTCTAGCATGTTCGGGATCAATTGCCGAGAAAGGCGAGCCACTGCTTGTGATCGCCACGAAAGGCATTCTTGTCCACATTGCCCTTGATGCCGGCAACCTGACCGTCTGACTGATATTGCCAGAAATGCCAATAGCGCTTGCCGTAGCGCACTTGCGGAGAATGTTTCGTCGAGCGTACCCAGATCGGATAGTCTTCCAACTCGCTGGGATGCAGGATGGCTTCGTAGAAATCCACCGTGGTATAGATTACCGGGCGCTTGCCATAATGCTGCTCCATGGCTTGCAGCATGGCGCGGATTTCAGGGATCACGGTGTGGCGTTCAAGGCGGCGCTTGCACGTCTTGGACTCGGGCGTTGCTTCAACATCAAGCACCGGCGGCAGCGCATCGCGCTCCACCGGAACCGTGCGGAAGAAATTGGCCATCTCCTCTCGCCACGGGCGGCACCAATAGACGAAGTGGTAGGCGCCATGCTGCACGCCAGCCGCTTTCGCTCCGGCCCAATTCTGGGCAAAGCGGCGATCCACATGGTCACCGCCTTCGGTGGCTTTGATATAGGCGAATTTGACGCCACTTGCGCGCACGGCCTGCCAATCAATGTCGCCCTGATGATTGGATACATCAATGCCGTGAATGGGGAAGTCATGCGGATAGGGGCCGGTGAATTCGCTCTTCGGGGGGCGGATGGAATGGGTGCGGTCAGCGCCGCCGCCACAAGCCGTGAGCGAGAGGAGAAGGCCAAGACCAATCAGCGCCTTGGCCGAGCGAGGGAGAGAACGCAGATACAGCATTCCCGATCCCTAGCGCCCAATTTGGTAAGGAAGTGTTAACGGGTCAGTAGAGACCGAACCACAGGGTTGCGATTCCCAAAAAGGCGAAGTTGCCGACGACATCGGTGACGGTCGTGACAAAGGCGCCAGAGGATACGGCTGGATCATAGCCCAGCCTGTCGAGCGTCAGCGGGATCAGAATGCCGCCCAAGGCACCGGCAACGAGGTTGCACACCATGGCGAGGCCGATGACGATGCCAAGACCGGCGCTTGAGAACCACAGACCTGCGCCGATGCCGGTGAGAATGCCAAAGGCGACACCATTCAGCAGCCCGACGGAGACTTCACGGATGGCAACGCGCGCTGCATTGCCGGAGAAGAGTTCGCGCGTGGCAAGTGCGCGCACAGCAACCGTCATGGTCTGCGTGGCTGCATTGCCGCCCTGCGAGGCAACGATGGGCACGAGCACGGCCAAGGCCACCATCTTTTCGACCTGACCTTCGAAGAGGCCAATGACAGCGGAGGCGATGAAGGCTGTCACGAGATTGACGAAGAGCCATGTAAAGCGGCTGCGCGTAATCCACAGAACGGAGGAGGAGAGATCTTCGCCCGCCCGCACACCGCCGAGCGCCTTGATGTCTTCTTCCGCCTCTTCCTCGATGACGTCCACGATGTCGTCAATGGTGACGACACCCATCAGCCGTCCCGTATCATCAACCACTGGCGCAGAGACGAGGTTATATCGTTCGAAGGCGCGGGCAACTTCTTCCTGATCCTCTTCGACATGAACGGCATGGCGCTCCTGCATCAACTCGCTGAGTTGCGAGGACCGGCGGGCGCGCACCAGCGTATCGAGAAAGACGTTGCCCAGAAGATGATGGGCGGGATCGACAACGAAGACCTCAAAGAAGCTGTCGGGCAGATCATCATCTGTCGCGTCGTGGATGTGATCGAGCATCTGGCCAACCGTCCAGAAGGGTGGTGCGGTGACCAGTGTCGTCTGCATGAGACGACCGGCAGAATATTCGGGATAGTCGAGTGACCGACGCAGGGCAGCGCGATCCACCGGCGACATGGCGTCAAGAATTTCGGCCTGATCTTCCTTGTCGAGGTCTTCGAGAATGGCGACAGCGTCGTCGCTCTCAAGTTCGCTGACGCCCTCGACAACGGTTTCGGTTGGCAGCTCTTCGAGGATCTCCTCGCGCACCGTGTCATCAACTTCGATCAGGGCCGCGAAGTCGAATTCGCGTCCCATCAATTCGATCAGTCTGGGACGGTCCTCGTGATCGAGCGCTTCGATCAGGTCACCCAGGTCAGCTTCATGGAGATCACCGGCAAGCTCGAGCACGCGCTCGGCATTGCGCTCGGTAATGGCCTGTGTGACCTCGTCCACAAAGGCCAGATTGATGTCGCCATCCTCAGTGCGCAAAGCGCTGAGGTCAGGCGTCGGATCGGTGGGGGTGATCTCGGCCATGGCGCACCGGATTCGGTTTCAGGGATTTTGTGCTACTTACGTGCGAAGCGGGCCTGAGGCAATCGCTTCCTGCCCGAAAAGAGGTTTTTCCCATGGCCTTGTGGCGCATGATCCCGATCGGCCTGTGTTGGGTCTCACTCAGCCTCGGCACAGCCGCGGCCACTTGTCCAAGACCCGATGCATTGGGCACATCGCGCATCATCGAAATCAATCCGGCAGGCGGTCTCAAGCTTGGTCTCAAATCCTATCCCCAGACACTCGCCCTTGCTCCTGGCGAGGTGGTGCTCACCTTTGACGATGGCCCATTGCCCGCTCTCACCGGACCTCTTCTGAAGGCTCTTCGTGACGAATGCGTGAAGGCGACATTCTTTCTCGTCGGACGCAATGCAAAGGACCAGCCCGCTTTGCTGCGTCGGGCGCTGGCCGATGGCCACACGCTCGCTCATCACACGCTCACTCATCCAGCAAAGACGCTGCGCGGTCTTTCAGCACAAGAGGCGCGGGCGGAAATCTTCGACGGCATGGCGGCAGATGATCTCGCCGTCTATGGACAGGCAACCGAACATCCGCGCGTGCCCTTCTTCCGCTATCCCGGTTTTGCCGATACGCCAGAGATGAATGCGTTGCTCGCCCAACGCGGCATCGCAATCTTTGGTGCGGATCTATGGGCCTCTGACTGGATGGAGATGAGCCCGCAGCAGACCCTTGATTTGCTGCTGAAGCGACTCGCTGTTGCAGGCAAGGGTATTGTGTTGCTGCATGACAATCGCCTGCAAACGGTGAAGATGATGCCCGACCTGTTGCGCGCATTGAAGGCGCGCCATTATCGTGTGGTGCATATTGTGCCAGGCTCCGCGCAGGCCCCACTGGAGAAGGCGCCAACAGGATGGCGCTCCGAAACTGAAGCAATCATCGCGAAGATGAACAAAGGCAAATGGTGAACAGGAAGGGAAAGCATGATGGCCCGAATTGCACTCGTGACCGGTGGTGGTTCCGGTATTGGACGTACGGCCTGTCTTGCATTGTCGAGTGCCGGTTTTGTCATTGTGCTTATTGGTCGCCGCGCAGAGCCGCTTGAGAAAGTCGCGCAAGAAATTCGCGCAACAGGTGGCGAGGCTTTGCCGCTGACCTGTGATGTTGCGGATGAAGCGCAGGTTGCCAAAGTCTTTGAGACAATCCGCAAGACCTATGGGCGTCTCGATCTGCTCTTCAACAATGCGGGCCTGTTTTCACCGCCCGGATTGCTGGAAGATGTGGATGTGGCCGCGTGGAAAGCAGTGGTCGATGTTAATCTGAACGGCGCCTATTATTGCACCCAACATGCCTTTCGCATCATGAAAGAGCAAAAGCCGCAAGGCGGGCGCATCATCAATAACGGCTCGATCTCAGCCACTGCACCGCGTCCCAATTCTGCGGCCTATACGGCGACCAAACATGCCATCACCGGGCTCACCAAATCAGCCGCGCTCGACGGACGTAAATATGACATCGCCGTCAGCCAGATCGACATCGGCAATGCGGAAACGGAGATGACTGGCCGCATGAAGGCGGGGGTCCCGCAGGCCAATGGCACGATTGCTCCTGAACCGCTGATGGATCTGAAGCATGTGGGGGACGCGCTGATTTATATGGCAGGCCTGCCCTTGGAAGCGAATGTCCAATTCATGACAGTGATGGCGACCAAGATGCCCTTTGTGGGGCGCGGCTGATCTGTGGACGCTTGAAGCCTCCGCTCTTTGCGGGGCGGGCCGGGCAGGGTAAAAACCCGCCATGCCACTGCATCTCATCAAGCTTTGCGTTGGCGCGGAGTCCATCCGCGACCATGAGGACTGGATCAAGCTGCGCCTCGCCCAGAAAAAGGCGGCGGGCGAGCCTGTGGAACAGACCCATCGCACCCGCATGGTGCCAAAACGTGTGGATGAGTTGCTCGACGGTGGCTCGCTTTATTGGGTGATCAAGGGGCAGGTGGCGGCGCGCCAGCAAATCCTCGATATCCGCCCCTACACGGACAATGAGGGCGTGGGTCGTTGCCATATCGTCCTGAAACCCAAGGTTATTCAGGTCATGCCCCGGCCGCAGCGGCCGTTTCAGGGCTGGCGCTATCTGCCTGACCATGAGGCACCGGAGGATCTGAAGGCCGGAGCGGGGCAGGTGGCTGAAATGCCTGAAGCGCTGAGACGTGAATTGCGGGAACTCGGCCTTTTGTAATCAGCCGATTGCAAAGCCCCTGTGGCCTGATGCATGGTGTCAGCAACGAAAGGGAGACGCCAATGAGGTTGGTGCTGGGTGCTTTGGCCATTGCTGTCGGGCTTTCATCGTCTGCGGTGCGTGCCGCTGATTTCTACAAGGACAAGACCGTGACCATCATTGTCGGCTTCACGCCGGGGGGTGGCTATGATGTCTATGCGCGCCAGCTTGCGCGATTCCTTCCCGACCATATTCCCGGTCGCCCCAACATTGTCGTCCAGAACATGCCGGGCGCGGGTAGCCTCACAGCAGTGCGCGCTGTTGGCACCACGCAGGCCAAGGACGGGACCGTGATGGTGATCTTCAACCCCGGATTGATCACGCAATCAGTCGTTGAGCCCGACAAGGTTCCCTTCGATTTCCGTCGCTATGCCTTTGTGGGCACCGTCACACCTGATTTCCGTGTCTGTTATGGCTACGGCCCCAACGGCGTGAAGTCGTGGGACGAGATGATGAAGCGTAAGGAATGGATCATTGGCGGCACGGGCAAGGGCTCCGGCAATTACGTCAATGGCGCGACCTTGCGCGAAGTGTTTAATGCGCCTGTGCGCCAGATCCTCGGCTTCCCCGGTTCGGCCGAGCAGCGTCTTGCGATGGAACGCGGCGAGCTTGATGGTGATTGCGGCACCTTCTCCAGCATTCCGCCGAACTGGATTCAGGAGAAGCGCATTCATCCATTCGTCCGCTTCTCCAAGGACCGTCCGCCGGAAATCCCCGAAAGCGCGCGTGCGATTGACGATTTCGTGACCTCGCAAGAGCAGCGCGATGTGCTGGCCGTTTTGAGCGCAGACGAAATCGGGCGTCCTTTTGCCGTCTCGCGGGATGTTCCAGCTGACCGGGTTGCGATCCTGCGCAAGGCCTTTGATGATCTGATGGCGGATAAAGCCTTCCGCGCAGAGATGACGCGGCTGTTATTGCCGGTCTATCCCATCAGCGGGCCTGAATCTGACAAGATCGTCGCCCGGATGCTGGACGTGAAGCCTGAGGTGGCTGCCAAAGCCCGCAAGATCTTCCAGTAAGTGCTTGCAGATTGGCCCCTCCCATCCGATCTTGGGTGGGAGTGACTTCAAGCAGGAGCTTGCCCGCGTGATCGTGCAGCTAGTCGGCGTCATCGCGGCGCTGATCGTTCTCTGGTACGCCAAGAAGGCCTTCGAAAGCGCCGACCCTGCCAAGCTTGCGCGGATGCTCAAGCCGTTGGGCGGTTTGGCTGTGCTGGGTCTTGCCGGCTTTCTCTTCTCGCGCGGACAGACCGAGATTGCTTTGGCTGTCGGGGGCTTTGGTCTTTATCTGCTGGGCGTCGTGAAATCGCATAAACTGGGCGCGCTATTCGGCAATGAGCCGATCTCGCAGATGCGATCTGCCATGATCGAAATCGAAGTTATGCGCTCAGGTGATTTGCGCGGCGCTGTTCTGGCTGGCCCCTATATGGGGCGCGCTTTGCAAGATCTCACACAGGAGCTGCTGCTCGACATTCGCGCGCAATGCCGACGCGAAGACCCTTATGGTGCGCAGCTTCTAGAGGCTTATCTCGACCGCCGCTTTCCCGGATGGCGTGCGGCAGGCGAGGATGACTTGAACACGGGGCGCAGTGTTCAACGCGCGACGGCTTCCATGTCCGAGGATGAAGCCTATGAAATCCTGGGGCTTGCCAAGGGAGCCTCGCGCGAAGACATCACGCGAGCGCATCGCACGCTCATAAAGAAACTCCATCCCGACCAGGGGGGGACGACGATCTTGGCGGCCCGGGTCAATGAAGCCAAATCCATCCTGATGCGCCGACATGGCTAGCTCCGCTACGCAATACTAGTGTCGAGGAAAAGCGTCTGACGGTGGTTGGTTCCTTCAGTTGCGCGTGGTGAAGCAGGAAATGCCCGACCGCTTGAGCGACTTGCAGGCAGCTTCTGCGTCACGTTCCGTCAAACCGGCAAAGCGCGCGCGATACAGCGTCTCACCGCCACGCTGCACTTTTTCGGTGTAAGAGGTTGCTTTCTTGAGATTGGTCGCGCGGCTGCGCGCTTTGGCGAGAAGGTCATTCGCCTTCGCCTGGTTATCGCTTGCACCAATCTGGATCATCATGCCCGGCGGAATGGCGGGACGGGTCTCGGTTTTGGCGATGCGCGTCTCTTGCGGCTTGTGAGCGACAGGCTTGTCACGCGCAGGAATGGAAGCTGTGCGATCCGTCGTAGCGGCCACGGGACGCGGCCTTTCGACAGCAGGCTCAGGCGTTGCGGCATAGGCCATGGGTGCAAGGCGGGCGGTGGCATCGCTTGCCGGTGCTGCATCTGCAATCATGGTGCTGCGGGTCGAAGATGCATTGTCGATATGTTTGACGATCAGACCCGCCATGATGCGGTCACGCTGTGGGCCGCTGGTGCCGCCCAGCACAACCGAGACGATGCGACGATTGCCGCGCTTGGCTGATGAGAGAAGATTGAAGCCTGACGCGCGCGTGTAACCCGTCTTGATGCCATCAACACCCTCGATATTGCCGAGCAGGCGATTGTGGTTGCCAATCACGCGGCCACGAAAGTGGAAGGCTGATGTTGAGAAGTAGTGATAGTAGCGCGGAAAGCGTTCCTGAATTGCGCGGCCCAGAATTGTGAGGTCTCGCGCTGTCGTCACCTGGCGCGGATCAGGCAGGCCTGAGGCATTGGCGTAATTGGTGCGCGTCATGCCCATGCTGTGGGCGCGCGCTGTCATCATTTGCGCGAAACGGGACTCGGTGCCACCAATCGCCTCACCGATTGCAGCGGCCACATCATTCGCGGATTTGGTGACGACCGCCTTGATGGCCTCCTCAACAGTAATCGTGTCGCCGGGACGCAGGCCGAGCTTCGAAGGGGGCATGGAGGCTGCATGGGCGGAGATCGTGATCTCGTCCGTCAGGCGAAGGCGCCCCCGTTCGAGCTGTTCAAACAGCATGTACAGGGTCATGACCTTGGTGACAGAAGCGGGGTGACGAAGCTCGTTCTCGCGGTCGGCATGGAGCACCTTGCCGGTATTCGCATCAACCACCATGGCGGCATAGGAGGGGGGGAGGAAGCCGCTGGCAACAGGCTGCTTATGCTTGTTCTTGCGGATATTAGCCTGCGCATCGCCAAGGCTGGTGAAGAACACGGCACCGGCCAACCCGCACAGAGCCATAGCAGACAGGACGCGCCCCCTCGTGACGCCTGCTGGTACAACGCGCATACGCAACCCCGACTCGTACTTTGGGCCACCCTGACAGTGGCCCTTACAACACATCTCAAGACCTTAGCGGGGTGCGGTTACGGGCAGGTTAATGCGAGCCGCCGGGAGCTTTGCTGCGATGCAAAATATTCGCTTGACATTATTGTGCAGTGCACCTAGATGAGGGTCACGCGATGGCGCAGCGGCCTTCGCCCGGCTCACCAATCCAAGGGGATTGCCATGTTCAAGAACATTGAAGACATGCAGAAGTTCGGCAAGGACCAGTTTGAAGCCGCCACCCAGGCCTCGGCCGCCTGGACCAAGGGCGTGCAGCAGATCGCGTCGGAAGCCACGGAATACTCCAAGAAGTCGCTCGAAGCCTCGACCGGCCTCGTGGAAAAGCTCATGGGCGTGAAGAGCCTTGATAAGGCTATCGAAATCCAGAGCGAATTCGCCAAGGAAAGCTATGAGACCTTCGTGGCTCAGAGCTCCAAGATGGGCGAACTCTTCACGAACCTCGCCAAGGACAGCTTCAAGCCGGTCGAAGAAGTCTTCGCCAAGGCTCAGTCCTTCAGCAAGTAAGTTTTTTGCAGATCATCTCCGGTCTGAAAGACCCGGCTTTGGCCGGGTCTTTTGCTTTTCGGCACGGCAAAGCTGGCCCACCCGAAGATAATGGGGGCATGGGCTGTTTGCCCCTCTGGCGAACTGGCCCCCGCACCAATAGATTATTTCCATCGCGGGGGGCTCTTTTCCAAAAAGCGCCATCCTTGCGGTTGAGGGTGGGCATGGTGCGACCTAATTGGGCTGTCGGGACAGGAATGATACGGGTGAATTTCCAGATTTCGGCTCTCAACTTCGATGAGCCCGTGCATTGCGGCACGGTATTTGCTGCGCGTGAACCGCGCCGAGGCGGCGAGGGTGGTGGCCAAGGGACCGGCAACGGGACCGGCACGGCGGTCATCACGCGCACCCGCACGCAGACGCGCAAACCCAGCATGTACAGGGTTTTGCTGTTGAATGATGACTACACGCCCATGGAGTTCGTGGTGACCGTGCTGCGCAAATATTTCAACAAGGGCACCGAAGAGGCGCGCCGCATCATGCTGCATGTGCATCAGCATGGCGTGGGGGAATGTGGGGTGTTCACCTATGAGGTTGCCGAGACCAAGGTAACTCAGGTGATGGACTATGCCCGCAAGCACCAGCATCCGTTGCAGTGCATCATGGAGAAGAAGTGACCGCAGGAGACATAAAGTCGGCAATGTCAAAAAATCGCGGGATGGCCAGTGGGGCCATTGCCGTAGCTGCGCTGAAGCGTATCATCGGCGTAGCGTTCGAAGGGGGGCGCATATGAAACTGGTGCGCCAGTGGGTCGGCGAGGTCACACTCGCTTTGGAAATGCAAGCCGCGAGGCCGAAAGTGGACCGGGCAACCGCCCCCTCTGCTCCCAGCCCTTGCACCGAAACCTCGAACGCAAAGGGTGAGAGCAGCAATGCCGTCCTTTTCTCGTAATCTGGAACAATCCCTTCATCGCGCTCTGGCTGTCGCCAATGAGCGGCGCCACGAATATGCAACGCTCGA
>CAZLBA010000103.1:0-11451 GCA_964557555.1 uncultured Beijerinckia sp. | reverse complement strand
GAAATCATTGCTCCGCAGGCACACCTTTCCGATGTGATCTGGGCAGCGCGAATTCGAGCTTTGGCACGAGCGATTGAGTGACGGTGCGCTCACATGCTGAGCGAGATCAACAGCGCGGCTAAGTGGTTGATGCGGTAGGACTCCAGGTGGAGATGGCTTCGTATATGACATGCGCGGCGGCCACCCCGGTGATTTGTGCGTGATCGTAAGCGGGGGCAACTTCCACCACGTCAACCCCCACAAGGTTTACGCTGCGAAGACCTCGAATGCATGCGAGCAATTCGCGACTGGTCAGGCCACCCGCCTCCGGCGTGCCGGTACCTGGAGCGAAGGCGGGGTCGAGAACATCTATGTCGATGGAGCAGTAGACCGGCGCCCCCGAAGTGCGTTCCTGGATCATCTCAACAATCCCTTGCCAGCCCATGGCGTCAACATCGAGACTGGTTGCCAATGAGAACCCAGCACCTCGATCTCGCGGTAGATCGGCCGATGAATAGAGCGGCCCGCGAATCCCGACGTGCATGTTGTGACCGTTGGCGAGTAGACCCTCTTCAGCGGCGCGGAGAAATGGTGTGCCGTGGGTGTAGGGCTGACCAAAGTAGGTATCCCAAGTATCGAGGTGAGCGTCAAAATGTACTACCGCGATAGGACCGTGCTTTGCATGCATCGCGCGAAGGACGGGTAGGGCAATCGTGTGATCGCCGCCGATGGTGACGAGATACTGCACCCTGTCCATTGCCTGTCGAGCGCCGATCTCAATCTGATCTATCGCCTCATCGATGTTAAAGGGGTTGACGCCAAGGTCGCCCAAATCCACTACGCGCTGACTACTGAACGGTTCTACACCCTGCTCAGGGTTAAACCCACGGAGTAGCCTGCTTGATTCGCGCACGTGTGCCGGTCCAAAGCGCGCGCCTGGGCGGTAACTGACGCCAGCATCGAATGGAACTCCCAGGATTCCTACGTCTGCAGCCTCACCATGGTTTTGGGGCAGGCGAGCAAAGGTAGGTAGACCCGCGTATCTGGGAACGAGGGTAGCGTCAATTGGACCCTGCCCAGGTGGAACGCGTGGGCCGTCGTCTACAACCATGGCGGGGTCTCTTGAGCGCGCGAAAAGGAGGGACTCACTGCAACTCCTCTACATCCTCGTACCACTTGACCTTTGGGCCGATCTTTGCTCGTAGTTTCCACTTGGTGGACTTAGGCGCCTCATCGATTGCACCCTTCAACAACTGGGCATTGGTCTGGATTCGATTCACTACTTGCTCATCTAGGGATGAAAATGAAGCCACGGCTGCGGCCAGTGCCTCCAGATTAAGCAGTGCCGAGTACCAAAAGCCCCAATCAGCGCCTAGGACTGATTGCAGGTATTTCAGATCGAATGTGGGGGCCAAATTGTCTGGCTCAGCCAGAAGAACGCACAAGTCAATCAAGTCATTTCGCGTCAGTTCATGCACCTGCAGCTTGGAAAGTAACAGATCGGAGGGGGTGAGCGCATAAGGATCCATGGCAAGGCGCGACTTGAAGTTCACGGTGTGCGACATTGTCAGCGCGTCCAAGAAGACATCGACCTTGGGTTTGCCTGGAACTGCCTCAAAGACCAAGCGATTCACTCCAAACTCCTGGCTGTGCAGTAAATCAGGATGCAGTGAGTAGCCAAGGTTGGTGAAGAACTGTTGGCAGGGTCGACTTGTCTTGCTCAAACTTGCGAAGTCAATGTCGGTGGTGGCACCTCGGTCAAGTTGATCCATGAGGTTCCGAGACTTGGGACACGTTTCAAAGATGGCTATAGAGCCAAGCAATCTCAGGGTTACCCCACTTTCAGCGGCTTGATGCAGCACCTGGCGACCTTGCTCCAAGAGGTCGGCGCGATGAGGTGTCGGCACCTCGTCAATTACCGGCGCCATAGCCCGTCCTTTCGCTGGGTACCCAAAAGAAACTCGCAGGAATCCCTTGACAGCAAGTTGCGCGAATCCTAGCATCCTTACCTATCGTTTGATAGGTAAGGATGCTAGGAGGCGGATCGGTGCGCATCTACTTCTGCTCGGATGTGCATGCCTCCCGCAAGTGCTGGAAGAAATTCCTGAACGCAGCGTCGTTTTATCAAGCCGACACGATCATTGTCGGAGGCGACATCACCGGCAAGTTTGTTGTGCCGATCGTCGACCGTGGCAAAGGGCGCAGGAGTGCCAACTTTCTTGGCGTGGAGCGCACCATCCGATCAGACGAGGAACTAGCAGCACTGAAGATCCAGATTGCTGATGCCGGGCAGTATGCCTTCGAGACCACGCCGGATGAAGAAGCCTGGTTTGCAGCCGATCAGGCCCGAATCGATGAGCTCTTCATGAAGTTGGCCATGGAACGTGTCCACGAGTGGATTGAAGAAGCGGAAACAAAGCTGAGTGGAAAGGGTATTCGCGTCTTCGTTTCTGGCGCCAATGATGACTTTCTTGAGGTGGATGATGCCCTCGCAGGCAGTGACCTGATCGAAGATCCGAATGGTCGAGCCATTGAATTGCCAGACGGTTACTCAATCATGGGCATGGGCTGGGGAAATGTCACTCCTTGGGAGTGCCCTCGGGATATCCCGGAGGAAGATCTCCTCAAGCGGATCGATGCCGTGGCCGAAACCCTGCCGGACCCGAGTAAGACCATCTTCAGTTTGCATGTGCCACCCCTGGGTAGTGGCCTGGATGTTGCCCCACGACTCGACAAGAATCTGCGACCCGTCGTTGGTGGATTAGGCCCAGACATGGTTCCAGTCGGTAGCACAGCAACGCTTGATGCCATCGCCAAGTATCGCCCCCTCATCGGTCTTCATGGGCATATCCATGAATCACGTGGCGTTACCGAGATGGCTGGAGTCACTGTGGTGAATCCGGGAAGCGAGTACGCCGAAGGAATTCTAGACGGCGTGATCATTGATCTTGATGCCAAGAAGGGAATTACAAACATTCAACTAGTCGCCGGATAGGCGTTGAGAGAAAGGTCAACCGATGTCTGGAGCACTTCCGAATCAGAAGGGTGTCTTCACCCGGGCAAGTTCCGGTCTTGTGAGACAAGTGAAGACATCAGATGTCTTCTACTTCAGTTGGCAGACCATCGCGCTGTCGTACATCGTCTTCGTCATCTTCGCTTGGGTTTTCTATCCGGGCGCTTCAATGATCGTTGCCACGCTCATCGCAACCGTCTTCGGACTCCTCATCGCGGCCTGCTACGCGCTCATGGCTGCCGTGTATCCAAGGTCCGGTGCTGAATATGTTTTCCTATCCAGATCCCTTAATCCTGCCGTTGGATTCGCTTTCAGCTTCAACTTCGCCTTCTGGCAGATCTTCTACGTAGGTCTGAATGCTGCGTTTCTGTGTCAGTTCGCCCTACAGCCAGCGATCGCGGCGCTTGGCATTCAGACTGGCAACGACGGCCTGCTCGCCCTAGGCGACTGGTTCGGTACGGGAACGGGCCTGTTTGTCACCGGAACAGTTTTGATTCTGGCAGTACTTGGACTCCACCTGTTGGGTGCAGGTAAGTACTTCAAGTGGCAGCGCATCGGTACTTGGATTGCCATGGCAAGCCTTGCTGTCACTGTCGTTGTACTGATCCTGGCTGCTACTGGAGCTCTTAACTTTCAAGAGAACTTCAATGCAATTGCGGGCACCGGTGCCTACGACCAGGTTATCGCCGACGCAAAGGATGCTGGCCTGGCAGTCGGAGCTCAGTTCTCCTGGGGTCAGACGCTTGCTTTCGTTCTCTGGCCGGCTTTCTCGCTCTGGTTCGCAATCACTGCAGTCTCATTCAGTGGTGAGGTCAAGAACGTTCAACGTAGTCAGTTGGTAGGCATGCTCAGTGGCGTCTTGGCCATGGGAATTACCTTTGCCATCCTCATGGCTCTTTACCAGGGCGCATTCGGGAGCGACTTCCTGCAGGCTGCCACGAACGGAACGCCGCTTGCAGCAGCTCCGTTCACTCCACTACTCACGGCGATTGCAGGAGGAAGTCCGATCCTTACGATCGTCATGAGTATCTGGGTGGTGGTCATTGCCTTCTTCGTCCTAGGTTCGGTCTTTGTCTATCCATCGCGAACCCTGCTTGCGTGGAGTATCGACGGGCTCGCGCCTCGCAAGCTGGGTGCCGTCAATGCTCGCTACCACTCACCACATGTGGCTCTGATCACCTGCGCCGTGCTCGGCATAGTTGTCCTTGCACTGTATTCCTTCAGCACGGTGCTGGGAATCGTATCTGGATTCCTCGGTCTGGGAATCAACTTCCTAGTGGTCGCGGTCTGGTCAATCCTCTTCCCCTTCGTTCGTCGCAGTACGTTTGATGCTTCGCCGATCGCGTGGCGTGTGGGCGGCATTCCGGTGCTGTCGATCATTGGCCTGTTTGCGACGATCGGGATCGTGCCGGTTATGTACCTCCTGGTTACTGACACGACCTTCTCGCTGAATTTGACCTACGTCATTTGGGGCGCGATCTTGTCAGTGGTTGCCGGATTCCTCTGGTACTTCGTCTGGTGGATTTCGCGGCGGGGCAAGGCGGCGAACGAGGTCAATCAATTCGCTGAGATCCCAATCGAGTAGCCAATGCGTGGGGCGTGGAACCTACTCTGGGATTCCACGCCCCACGCTCCATGTGGGACTTGCGACAAATAGGTGGTGCTGCGAGCCATGCGTGTCGTTGTAACAGGTGCGGCAGGGCGACTGGGGTCGGTAGTGGCTCGGCACCTAGCCAAGTTTCATGAGGTAGTCGCCACGGATATGCGTGGGGGTGCTGGCATCCAGGCTGTGAATGTGTGTGACTACGCAACGCTCTTGGCTGCCTGTCGGCAAGCTCAGGCCGTGGTGCACCTGGCTGGTTTGGACTATGACACGCCCAGTGATCTGAGACGAAGGCTTGAGGTGAATGTGGTGGGAACGGCCACCGTGCTGGAAGTCTGCAGAGAGCTTGACATGAGCAAGACAGTGATTTGTTCCAGTGTGGCAGCGCTAGGTCTGCATGAGCGGCGCCAAGATTGGATTCCGCAAGAGATACCCGTTACTGAACGTCACGGTGCGAGACCAATGGAGGCATACAGCATCAGCAAGAAGATGGTTGAAATCGTGACGCGTTCGGTGGCTTCAGACCTGGAAAGTGTGCTTTGCGTTAGACCGGTCGCCGTTGCGTTTCCTGGCCAGTTACAGCAGTTCGCGTCTGACATGCTCTCCGACAGGCATTCTCTACGCGACTTCATCGCCGCCGAAGATGTCGCGACCGCCATCCAGTGCTACCTCGCGATTGATCACCAGGGATACGACTGCGTCACGCTGGCTGCAGACGAATCAGTGACTGATCAACCAATGCTGGATTGGTTCAAGCAACAATTCCCAACCTTCAATGGGTTTATTGACGCTGGATATTTCAACCATCGACCTTTCGCATCCATGTACTCCAATCAGGTCGCCAAGCAACTACTTAGCTGGCAGCCCCAATGGCACAGAGACGCGTTATGGCCAGAACTACGGGAATCATCATCAATAAGAGGAGTGATTTGACATGCCATTGAGCATTGCGGACATGACACGAGTTGAGTTCGATGCGCAAATCGCGTCGTCAGCAGTTCTCATTCCTGTGGGTGCCACGGAGCAACATGGGCCACATCTGCCACTCGACACAGACCAAGCAATCGCAAACGCTTTCGCATCAGCGCTTGCGCGGGAAACCGGTGTTCTGACCGCACCCGGAATTAACTATGGCTGTCGTTCTCACCCGGTGAGTGGCGGTGGCGAGTTCTTCAAGGCCACCATCAGCATCAGCGGCCGCACCATGATCGACGTTATGAGCAACATCATCACGTCATATTCAGATGCTGGTTGTCGGCAATTTGCGTTCGTGAACGGACATTTTGAGAATGCCGCCTTTCTGGTTGATGCGGCCCATGAAATTGTGCGCAATAGGGACGACCTAAAAGTACTCGTCATCAACTGGTGGGAAGTCGCCCAGATGGCCGTACTGGAAAGCATTTTTGATGGCGGCTTCCCAGGCTGGGAGGCCGAGCATGCTGGGATCGTGGAGACCTCCCTGATGATGTACCTGGATGGAAATAGGGTGCATATCGATCAGATCGAAGACAGGCTTGCCACCATCAAGGCTCCGTCATACACAGTGGTCCCTGAGCGTGCTGGCCTGGTAGATCCTTCTGGGGTGCTGCAAACAGCGGTAGGAAGTTCCGTAGCAATAGGCCAGGGCATCTTCGAGCACTGCATGCAGCAGATGGCTGACATTCTTCGGACTGAATTTGCTCTAGGCCAAAGCAAATGACGCATGTGAACGGTGGGCTGGCGGTAGTCAGGGCTGTCGAAGCGTCCGGCATTACGACTGCATTCGGCATTCCAGGTACCCACAACCTTGAGATTTACCGCCACCTGCCTACATCAACATTGCTTCACTTCACCATGCGACACGAGCAGGGCATGGGATATGCGGCTGATGGGTATGCCCGGATCGCCGGTAGGCCAGCCGTGTGTTTTCCGACGAGTGGTCCAGGACTGGCCAACATGGCAGCTGCCGTCGCAACAGCGCATGCGGACTCTGTGCCGCTGCTCGTAGTTGCACCAGGTCCTGTTTTGGGTCAAGAAGGCGGAGATCTTGGCCGACTCCATGAAATGCACGATCAGTTCCGAATGATGACTGGGATTGTGCACTCTCACGCACGACCAAGGTCACCGGAAGAAGCGACGCAGGCCATTCTTGATGCGGTTTGGGACATGGCCGTCTGTCGTCCTCGGCCTGCGTACGTGGAGATCCCACTGGATGTGCTGCAGGCACCGTGGTCGGGACAAATAGCAAATCGACCACCTACCCGTGCATCCTGGTCGGAACCAACTTCAGACATTGAAGCTGCCGCGGCAGCACTCAATGCCGCTCCGACCATTGTCATTGTGCTGGGCGGCGGTGCTCGCGGAAGTGGCGAGCTGCTGGCGTCCATTGCGGAATGCATCAATGCACCAGTCATCACGACTGTGAATGCCAAAGGCGTCGTGGATGAGTCCCACCCACTTTCCATGGGGGCGAGCCTGCGTGTTTCCGAGTCACGCGAACTCATTAGTGGTGCAGATGCGGTACTCATGGTGGGGACTGAATGGTCCGATTCTGACTTGTGGGGTGGAGTCGAGCCGTTGCACGGCACGGTGGTTCGAATCGATATCGACCCGAAGCAACTGCAGAAGAATGCGCGCGGTGACATAACTATCCAGGGCGATGCTCGCGAGGCCTTGGAGCTTCTGGCGCCTTTGCTCTCACCACGCATAGCGCATCAGGACTGGTCTGCGGTTCGCCAAATGATCAGCCAACGGGCACGTCATGATGGCCGTGCAACTGAGTGGATCCAGCACGTCATTCGTGAGCTCGTGCCCGAGGGTCTCATCATTTGTGGTGATTCGGCTCAGGTTTCATATTTTGGAACCGTTCACCACCTTCCGATGGGGCCGAAGGATCAGTTCCTGTACCCGACCGGCTTCGCAACACTCGGGTATGGACTGCCCGCTGCAATTGGAGCAAAGATCGCAGACCCTCAGAGAAGCGTCGTGGTCGTTGTGGGCGACGGTGGCTTCGTTTTCACGATGCAAGAGTTATTGAGCGCGGTTTCACTTGGCATGCCACTACCTATTCTCGTGGTCAATAACGGAGGCTTCAAGCAGATTCGAGATGAGATGCTGGAGCGTGAAATGGTGCCCACCGGGGTGAGTCTCGACTCCGTGGACCTTCAGCTGTTTGCACAGTCGGCTGGCGCGAGGTTTGCCCTGGCTCGGAATCCCGTTGAGCTACACGCGAGCATTCAGTCGGCCTTGGCAGAGCCGATTCCGACGTTGATTGACATTCCCCTAATCGAGGTGAGGGCATGAACGGTGGTTCAGCGAGTGAGCGCGTTTTCCTTGTAACTGGGGCTGCAAGTGGTATCGGAGCAGCGACCGTGGAACTGCTTGCGGAGGTGGGCGTCGTCTACGCGGTTGATCGGGATCAGGGGATAGCCGAAGCGTTCAAGAATCGGAACAACATCAGACCCATGGCGTTTGATGTCACGGATGAATCAGCAGCTCAGGCAGTATTCGAGACAATTGGCAACGAGTTTGAGTGCATCGATGGGCTGGTAACTTGCGCAGGTATTTGCCGCACTGCATCCCTGGCCGAGACGACCGCGGCAGTTTTTGACGAGACGTTGGCAGTGAATTTGTGGGGCACGTTTCTCATGATCAGGGAGGCACTGCCGCTACTCCAACGGTCGCAGCAGCCCGCTGTAGTGGCTGTATCGTCTGAACTTGGCATTGTGGGGCAGCCCAACTTGAGCGCGTACTGTGCATCCAAGGCGGCCATCATTGGCTTGATTCGTGGGTTATCCGTTGAGTTGGCACCGAAGGTTCGGTGCAATGTGGTGGCACCAGGTCCCATTGACACGGCCATGTTGCAGAGCTTTCAAGCTGAACGTGGAGAGGGTGTTGCTGAGGCGGGCCTCGGGCTACCTTTACGCCGCGTTGGGCAGCCGGTTGAGGTAGCGCAGGTCATCAAGTTTCTTCTTATGCCAGCATCATCTTTTGTCACGGGAGCGGTTCATGTGGTTGACGGAGGGCTTACATCCCAATGACGCCGTTCGGTCGGGGTGCCGGAACAGCGCATGCAGTACCGTCGCAGATCGTGCCTAAGAAGCGACCGGCCGGGGATTCGGCCGTGGACACACGCGAGCGAATCCTGAGAGCGGCCGCCGAGCTCTTCACTCGGCGCAGTTATGCAGGGACAACAACGCGGCAGATTGCTGAGGAAGTAGGGATTCAGCAGCCCTCGTTGTTTTACCACTTCCCTAGCAAAGCGCATATTGTCGACGCGCTGCTTGAATGGGATCTCGGAAAAGTCATGCCATTCTTGCGTCGGCTGGACTCCAGGGACGAGGCTGCGGAAGTTCGACTTTACGCCTACCTGGCTTTTGATATCCAACATCTTGTGGCATCTCCGTACAGTCTGGTTGGTCTGTACTCCGAAGACGTGATGGGTGACGAACGTTTCACCCGATGGGCCAAACTCATAGATGAACGTCGGGCAATCGTCACCCGAACAGTTCAGTCCGGAATCGACGAAGGTGTGCTGGTTCCGGTGAGCGCAGCCCTTGCGAGCGAAACCATCACGGGGGTCATTCTGGGCGTATTGACATTCCACAGTGGCGAGGATGACCAAGAGTCAGTTGATCCTGACGCTGTGGTTTCGATCGTGCTTCGTGGACTACTTCGAAACCCAGATGAGCTACAGAATGTGCGGTCGTCGGCTGCACGGCTCGTGGCGATGCTTGATGAGCCCTCGGAGTTGGCTGGTGGATAACCAGGGGCTCAACAGTGGTAACTCCGCTGGGTCGCTTGACCTACTGGAACGCATGGCCTTCATGCGAGCATTTGAGGAGGCCTGTGCCGAGGGCGTCCGTACGGGCGAATTGCGCGGTGAAATTCACATTGCCACTGGGCAGGAAGGCATCGCTGCCGGGGTAGAAGTCGTTGTGGAATCAGATGATTGGATCGTAGGTACGCATAGGTCGCATCCACTAGGGCTCGCAAAGGGCGTCGATCCATACCGCATGCTCGCGGAGATCTTCGAGAAATCCACAGGACTATGTCGGGGGTTTGGTGGTCACTTGCATCTCTTTGATCCAGTGAAGCGCTTTTCTGTCACTGGCATCGTTGGCTCCTCCATGAGTATCGCTGCAGGTCACGCCTATGCCGCGGCACTGACCGGAAGTGGTGGTGCCGCAATAGCTGTGACGGGCGATGGTGGGGTGAACACGGGGCAATTCCATGAAGTCCTCAACATGGCAGCCCTCTGGCAGTTGCCGCTTGTCATCTTGGTGGAAGACAACGGATATGGAATTTCTGTTGCTCGATCAGTTTCGACGGCAGGTGAAGGTGCCATAGCGCGAGCGGCAGCTTTCGGTATCGACGGCTTTGCGGTCGAAGGTGCTGACCCGATCGCTGTAGCTGAGGTTGTGGGTTCTTGCTTGCGGAATGCTCGAGCGGGACTTGGACCGAGCGTGGTCGTTGCCTCTTGCGTGCGCATTGCCGGGCATTATGAAGGAGATCCAGACCACTATCGATCGACTCAAGAGAAGCTTCGATTAGCAACGGAAGACGATCCCATCGTTCGTTTTGTGGGACACATGCGAAGTGTTGGTGTGCCTGAGGGTGAGATTGAAGCCTGCTTTACGCGAGCGCAAGGTACTGTGGCGGAGATCCTGGCGGCAGTGCGCCTGGATCCGGCCCCAAACCCGAATGACGCGTTGCGGTACGTCTTCGCGGAGTCATCCTGATGAACGATGCAGGGAGTGCCGCGACGATGAATGTCTCTCGTCTGATCGCCGAAACTATGGGCCAGCAGATGCGGTGCGATGACCGAGTAATGCTCATTGGTGAAGACGTGGGTGCTTCGGGCGGTACCTTCGGTGCGAGTCGAGGTCTCCAGCGTGAGTTTGGGGAGTGGCGGGTACGAGATGCACCCATCTCAGAGATGGGCTTCGTCGGTATGGGTGTGGGCATGGCTATGGCCGGCCTTCGCCCAATAGTGGAGATCATGTTCGTTGACTTCATTGGCGTATGCCTAGATCCGATAGTCAATGCGGCTGCGAAGAACCGCTATATGTCCGGGGGAGCAGTCGGTGTTCCCATCACCTTTCGGGCCGCAGCAGGATGCATTGGCGTGGCCGCCCAGCACTCACAGTGCCTTTGGGGGATGCTCGCGCACATCCCGGGACTTCGTGTGGTGGCGCCTAGTAATCCGGCTGACTATCGGCAGATGCTCGGAGCGGCAATTCGATGCGATGATCCAGTGTTCGTGCTGGAACACAAGGACGTGTACCTCAGAAGGTGTGACTCGTTTGCATTCGGAACTGATGTACGAGGCGAAATTCGAGATGACAGTCTCAGCGGTGCCTGTGTCGTTCGTCAGGGTAGCGACATATCTTTAGTGGCCCTTAGCACGATGGTAGAACGAGCTATCGAGGCTGCTGATCTACTGGCTGGCCGGGGGATTTCAGCGGAAGTTGTTGATCTACGCAGTGTGGTTCCTCTGGATGTTGGGACCGTGTGTAGCTCTGTCGCAAAGACGAGCCGCCTGCTTGTCATCGATGAGGACCATCGAAGCTTTGGGCTGAGCGCTGAATTGACTCTGCGCGTTCTAGAGGAGATTGGCCCAACTGCGGTTGCCGCATTCGGCCGCTTGGCTACCGCCGATGCACCAATTCCAGCCGCCCTTGCACTTGAAGACGCCGTCCTTCCCAGGACATCGGACATATTCTCCGCAGCGATGGACCTGCTCGAGAGGCCTTTGTTGCACTAGGCTTCCTGCGCGTGACCACAAGTGGAACATCTGGTCGAACTCAGTCCATCTCAGCAATGAAGCCGCGAAGCCACCAGGTCACCGATGGCTATCAGCGCTCCCCTGCAAGGG
>CAZLBA010000102.1:810-11511 GCA_964557555.1 uncultured Beijerinckia sp. | reverse complement strand
GCGCCCGCAACTGGCAGGCTGGACAGGTACGACAACCAAAGCCCCATGGATGAAGAGTTTTTCTCTCTCCAAGGTAGCAACTATGCGTATCCCGGCGGATCGGCTCAACAAGCGCATCGCCACCCAATTCTTGCGCAAGCTTCCAAGTTTGCGCCTTATCAATCCACATCAGCGGCGTTTCTAGGACAAAGCGTCGATCCATGCCAAGATTTATGGCAACCTGCAGCGCCTTGATCGTGTCATCGCGGCAATCGGGATAGCCTGAATAGTCCGTCTCACACATGCCGCCGACAATGACCTTAAGCCCGCGCCGATAGGCCACACTTGCCGCAAAGGTCAGGAACAGAAGATTACGGCCTGGCACGAAAGTATTGGGCAAGCCGTCCGCCTGCATCGTGACTTCGCTCTCGCGCGTGAGAGCTGTCTCGGAAAGCACACCCAGCACCCCAAGATCAATCAGATGATCAGGGCCAAGCCTCTGGCGCCATTCATCTTTGATGAGGCCCAAACCCTCGCGCAGGGTCTCCCGGCATTGCAACTCGACAAGATGACGCTGGCCATAGTCAAAGCCCAGCGTCTCGACCCGGTCGAATCGCTGCAGGGCCCAAGCCAGGCAGGTGGCTGAGTCCTGCCCGCCCGAAAACAAAACGAGTGCTCCATCCAGCGACATGCCGCTCCCTTAAACCGGAATGGAGTCTTGCCTCAAGCAAATGCACGCATAACATATTGATCACCACTTCGTGAAGAAGTGGGCGCTCAGGAGCGGGTCTGGCCGTAGTTCTCAGGCAACTGCCCTGATCGGGCCAGACAAGAAACCTCCGGCGAGGAGCCGGAGGTTGTTTACATTAGACGGGCATCAATGTGCTGCGTGGTCCTTGGGCTGCCCATGAACGGGAAAGAATTCTTTCAGCCAGGATGTCACGACCTCATGCACACGGTGATTGCTTTCGGCAAACATGAAATGATCCGTGCCAGAGAACAGATGCATCTCCGCAGGATGTTTTGCACGGTTGAACATCGAAATGGTCTGATCAGTGGGCGTCACTGAATCAACGGCGCTATGCAGCAACAGAACCGGGCGAGGTGCAATCTTGTCGATCATCTCTTCGGCGCGAAAATCATTCATGCTCTGCGCGGTTTCTACCGGCATCTGTACGATCGAGCCCTCAAGCACATGACCGCGGAGCTTTTCAGGAATCGGCACGATGTCATAGCGCGACACCATCATGCTCTTGCCATGCTTGGCACGATACTCTCGCCCCTCTTCAAGCATCTTCTTGAAACGCTCATAACCGGCGCCATGCTGGTCCCGGAACTTCTTCTCGCCATTGCCCCAGCCTGATGCAGAGATGCAAGCTGCAAAGCGTGGATCACTGCCGGCCGTATAAACTGCCACAGCAGCCCCAAAGCTTGAACCCATAACCGCGATGCGCGCAGGATCGACACTGGCATTGAGCGCGAGCGTTGTCAGCGCATCACGCGTGGTGCGAACCTGATCGAGGCAGATCAGCAGGCCACGCTCGCCTTCACTTTCACCGCAACCGGGAAAATCAAAGCGCAGGGTGACATAGCCCATCTTGTTGAGCATGGCCGACGGGGTCAGCACATTGCCGGCATTTTTCGTGCTGCCAAAGCCATGCAGAATGATGAAGGCCGGACGTTTCTCATCTGCTTTCACATCATCCGGCACGCTGATCACGCCGGAGATTTTTAAACCACCTGAGATGAAGGTGATGGGCTGTTCCACACTCGCTCTCCTCAAAGATACATATTCTTCATATGCTCGGCACGGTAGCGCGTGCCCGCTGCAACACCATGCGGAAAGGCCTGCGCCAGAAAGGCCAGATCATCCGCTGTGAGATCAAGCTTTGCCGCATCTGTATTCTCGATCATGCGGCTCAAGGTCTTCGTTCCGGGAATGGGGATGATGTCATCGCCCTGCATCAGCAACCAGGCGAGTGCGACTTGTCCGGTGCTGCATTGATGGCGTTGCGCCACCTCCTCAAGATTGCGCACCAATGCGAGATTGTGCTGCAAATTGTCCGCTGCAAAACGCGGATGGCGCAAGCGTTCATCGCCTTCGCGCAACGAGGCTTCACTCACGGCTCCTGTCAACAGACCACGGCCAAGCGGCGCATAAGGCACGAAGCTGACACTGAGCTCACGTGTCACTTGCAAGACTTCTTCAGCCTGCTCGCGATAGAGGATGGAATATTCGCTCTGCACTGCGCTAATCGGATGCACGCCATGGGCGCGGCGCAAGGTTGAAGGATTGACCTCGCACAGGCCAAGCGCTCGCACCTTGCCCTGTTCGACAAGACGCGCCATGGCGCCCACTGTCTCTTCAATCGGCACCTGCGGATCAATGCGGTGCTGATAATAAAGATCAATGTGATCCGTCTTGAGCCGCTTGAGACTTGCCTCGCAAGAAGCCGCCACGAATTCGGGTCGGCCATCTGCAATGCGACCATCGCCCTTCCCGCTCACATTGCCAAATTTTGTAGCAAGCACGACCTGATCGCGGCGGCCTTCCAAAGCGCGCGCGAGCAGTTGTTCATTATGGCCGTCGCCATATTTGTCAGATGTGTCGAGAAAGGTGACGCCACGCTCAAGGGCGGCATGCACAAGCGCGATGCCCTGCGCTTCATCGGCAGGCCCATAGGAGCCCGATAGCGAAGCACAGCCCAAACCAATGGGAAAGACCTTGATCCCGGTGCGACCAAGGACACGCGGCGTGATGGACATGATGATTCCAGAAAGGCGCTGGCCAGAGAGGCCAGCGCCAAAGCCTTACTTGCGCCAGGCCGCGGGCTTCACAACCTGCGTCTCGATGACGAAATGCGAGTCGTGATGATGCTTGGTCACATCGGTCGGATAGGACCAAGGCAGCTCGCTGTAGAAATTCATGCGCAAGAAGTTCGGGCAATCAACCGGCGTCGTGATGACACTGTGGCCGATGCCGCGCGGGATGACGGTGACGGTGCCCGGCTTGGTATCAGCATTACCGGTCTCGGACATGTCCAGCGCTTCACCGCGGAACTGAATGCGCACTTCCTCAGACCGCAGGGCGCGATGGAAGGCGAATTGCTCCCCGACAATGTTATAGACCTTGATCTCAAGATGCTTGCCGCGAATGACCGGCTTGGGCTCGCCGCTCGTACCGGCGATTTCCTTGAATAGATCGAAGGCGCGCAGCTTTGTGATGCCGCTCTTCTTCTCGCGCGGGCTGGTGCTGGAGGCCGGCACCATGCTCGCATAATCACGCTGGAAGAGCGAAACATCATCAGGACGATCATCCCAGCAGATCATGCGCTCGGTCAACCGAGCCTTTGGTGCGCTTTGGCGATCAGCTGGAATGGACCAGTTGGGACCATTCACGCGCGTCACCTTGAATTTAGTCTCGCTCACTTCATCTTCATTGGTCATGAATTGAGTGAAGGGCGAGTTGACATGCGCAAACCAGCGCAGGCTGTCAGCCGTACCGCTGGAGCGATGCGCAATCCCTTCCGGGATATGCATGATATCGCCGGGCGCCATGTGATATTCACCAAATTCTGTTTCAATCGTCGTCTCACCCGCGAACTGAAACAGCACCGTGTCGAAATCGACATGGCGGACAAATTCCTGCTGCGCACCACAGATGCTCTCAACACCGATGCGATGATCGTGATTGACAAGCAGTGTTGCGCGATCGTTGGGCTTTGCCAGAAGATCGAATGCACGGAAGAGCGGCAGCGCCTTGGTGCTGGTGCCGCAATTCATGATGCTGGCTTTGTCACGCTCGGCCCAATGGGGGAGATAGGACCGCTCGGACCTGTGCCATGTGGTCATGAATTCGCGGGTCTTACGCATCTCGGTCATCTGTTTGCCTCCGTATCTTTCTTATGGCGCTTGGCGCTTGGCGCGACTTTAACCGAAAATACCCTCGCGCGTGAACTCCTCAATCGGCTTACGCGAGCTTGGCAGCTCGCGCGCCTGCAGATCTTCCGGCAGGATAGATTTGCTGGTCTGCCGACCAACAGCGATCGCAACATTGATGTGGTAGTCCTCCGGGACCTTCAATGCGGCGCGCGCCGCTGCTTCATCGAAACCACCGATGGCATGGGTCGCATAGCCCATCATGCTGGCCTGCAAAGCAAGATGCGCCCAGCCCGCTCCGGCATCAAAAGCATGGGCCTTGGACGGCACGGGCTTCTCCGCCCCCGGCTGCATCCGGTTGGACAGGAGATAGATCAGCACGGAAGCATTCTTGGCCCAGCGCTGGTTGCGCTCGGCAATGGCGCTGAGAAATGTCTCAAACGGTGCCGTGCCGCGATGTGCGAAGAGAATGTGCCAAGGCTGGAGATTGTTGGAGGAGGGCGCCCAACGCAATGCCTCAAACAGGGTCTTGAGGTCGGCCGGCGGCATGGCAGAGCCGTCAAAGGCACGAGGTGACCAGCGATTGATGAAGCATTCATTCACCGGATAAGCGGCATTGCGCGACGCAGTCATGTCCCCTCCATCTGCAACTGTACAGTTCTTCTGACTTTCCTAGAGAGGGGGCGCGCGCAACGCAAGGGGGAGCCCAGGAAAACAGCCAAAGGTAAGTGCCCATTTGCTATGCAAATCAATGGGATAGAAATGTCGGTCCCGGACCTTGGGGAGATTGTTTCCACCCGGAATGTCCACAGTAAAAACCGACGATTTGTTAATCACAATTTAAACAAAATGACTCATATATTAAGAATGGAGCGTTCGGTGATTCGAGAATGACTGCGATGTCTCGCCCTTTTCCTTCTGCTTCCACCGCTGGAGCTGCGGCCCCGGATGAGGTGGTGCGTCTTCGGGAAGAGGTGGCCCGGCTTCAGGACCTGCTGCGGGAACAGCAGGCTGAGCTTGAGCGCTTGAAAGATGCCCGCAACGAACGACCAAAAGCCCCACTTGCCGCGCTCAGCGTGGAAGAGATGAATGCCGCCCTTCAGGCAGCTCTTGAAACAGGCGCTTTGGGCAAGGCGCTCTGATCAGCTTTTCCGTTTGACCTCGACCGACACGCGCTTTTGGTCACGCCCATGCGCAGACGTGCCGACGATGATGTCGATGCGGCCGTCATCGAGACGCGGCTCAAGATCGAGCCCAGGATAACTCAGCTGATCTGCGCTCAGGGCAAAGCGGATTGTTTTCGATTGGCCAGGATTGAGGTCTGCTTTGGCGAAATCTTTCAGCTCAAGGGAAGGCCGCGTGACTTGCGCAACCGGATCATGAATGAAAAGGAACAACGTGGCCTCACCCGCACGGCCGCCTGTATTTTGTACATCAATGGATAGATGCAGTGTATTGCTCTCGTCGATCACGAGTGGATCTGCTTGCAAGCTGCCCAGTTCGAAGCGCGTATAAGAAAGCCCATCACCCAACATGAAGCGCGGAGCGACGGGAGCGTCGAGAAAATTGGTCGAGAAGCCGTTATTGGGATCATGCGGACGACCGGTCGAGCGCATATTGTAATAGGCGGGAATTTGTCCTGCATGGAACGGCCATGAAATCGCCAGTCTTGCAGAGGGATTATAATCACCCGCTATGACATCGGCAGTGGCGCGACCTGCTTCTGTGCCGCCAAACATGGCGAGCAAAATAGACTGCGAACCTTCGACAAGCCAATCAGGCAGAATCCAGGGACGGCTGGTTGCAAGCACAAGAATGACCGGCTTGCCCGTTGCAAGAATGGCACGCGCGAGATCCAGCTGGCACTCAAATGGTTCAGGTCTGGTGCGGCTTGCAGCCTCACCGCAATGCTGACGCTCTTCGCCCAGACACAGCATCACCACATCGCTCGCATTTGCAGCAGCAACGGCCTGCGCGACGAGCTGTGGCTCAATTTCACCTTCCACCTGTGCGCCCTTGGCATGAATGATTTCGCTTTCAGCGAAGACCTCTCGCAGGCCTTGGAGAAAGCCCACTGTCTCGCGCTCGTCGCCCGCCATACACCAGGGCCCCATCAACTCGCTTTGCCTGTCGGCAAGCGGGCCAATAGCGGCAATATGTTTGATGCTGCGCGGCAAGGGCAAAAGTTCACCGCGGTTCTTGATCAGCACAAGCGAGCGCCTTGCAGCATCGCGTGCAGCGGCGCGATGCTGCGGCATGACGTCAGGTCCGGGCGACTGGGTTTCGAGACCACGATAGGGATCTTCAAAGAGCCCCATCTGCTCTTTCATGTGAAGCACACGACGCACGCAAGCATCAATCTCGTCCATCGAGACGAGACCGCGCTCCAGCGCCAGCGGCAGCCCATTCTCATAAGCACCCGCCATCATGTCGATATCTATACCGGCCTTGAGAGCAAGACTCGCTGCTTCTGCAAGATCTGCTGCCACACCATGCAGCATCAATTCCGCAATGGCATTGTAGTCGGAGATGATGACGCCGTTAAATCCCCATTTCACGCGCAGCAAATCATGCAGCAAGGCGCGATGGGCGCTCATCGCAACACCAGCAAGATCGGTGAAGGAGGGCATGATGCCGCACACACCTTCTTCAACCGCAGCCTTGAAGGGCGGCAGATAGATTTCAGCCAGCGCACGTTCGGACACATCAACCTGCGCATAGTCACGCCCGGCCTGCACTGCACCATAGGCAACGAAATGTTTGGCCACGCCCATCAGACGGCGCTTCTTGTCTTCATGGTCGTTTTGAAAGCCGCGCACTTTGGCTCGCGCATATTCAGCATTCACAAAACCATCTTCGCCGGCGCATTCGCTGATGCGGCCCCAGCGCGGGTCGCGACAGACATCCAGCATCGGGGCAAAGGTCATTTGAATGCCGTCCCGACTGGCCTCATCAGCAGACAAGCGCGCCGTGCGACGCCACAGGTCGCGGTCAAAGGCACAGGCTTCAGCGAGCGGGATGGGGAAGATGGTGCGATGGCCATGCAGCACATCGACGCCAAAATAAAGCGGGATCTTGAGACGCGTTTGCGTCAGCGCGACACGCTGGGCCTCGCGAATCTCGTCATGGCCCCACGTGTTCAAAAGGCCACCCACGCGGCCCTCCTGCACCAGGGTGACAGGATTGTCGGGACCCGGCGGCCCCGTCACGACCAGAGAGGCGGCGAGCATGGTCATCTGGCCGAGCTTTTCAGGGAGCGTCATCTCCCCGACCAGTTGCTCCACCTGTCGCGAATAGCCCGTCATTTGCCTTGCCCATGCTTGAGTTGGGCACCATGTGCCACAGCCAAGCTGGACGGCAAAGGGCTTTGATGGGGGCTTTGTCAGTAAACTTTGATGAAGGCAGTGATCGCGTCGGCCAGATCGTCGCCGCGGCGCTCGCGGCAATAGCGGGTCACAAAACGGTATATTTCGTCCGGGTTTACGCCTTCACCCACATTGGCGTTGTTGGCGTAGTTGTAGCCGGAGATGAAGCCCAGCAGCCAGAAGCGGTCCTCAATGCCCCCCACCCACTTGTTGCATTCGCCCATGCCCTTGACCGTATAGGCCTGAGCGCTCGACAGGGTCAGGCAGCCGACCATGGCCCCCGCAGCAAGGAGAGCGCGAAGAATAGTCGAAGTTCCGGTCAGTCGAGCCATGGCCTTGCTCCTCAGCGGCGATTGTCGCGTGGAATGGTCAAGTGTTTACAAAAGCGGCTTGAGGGGAACCAGTCCTTTTTTCAACGGCCGCGGGCCAATCATCCCGCCGTCTGGCGGAGACTCAGCCAATCAACGGATTTGTAAGACTTTCTTTCGTTAATGCCGGAGCCGATCCCGGCGCGTTCCAACCGGAGCCAAATCCATGCCCACCACCGCCCTTGACCTCGGTTGCGGAACCCGCCCCAAGAATCCCTTCAATGCCGAAGCTGTCTACGGCATTGATGTACGTGATGATCTCGCACAAAACATCGTCAAGGCGGATCTCGTCATCGAGCCGATCCCCTTTCCGGACAATTTCTTCGATTATGTCACAGCCTATGACTTCATCGAACATGTCCCGCGCCTGATCTATAACCCCACGCGTCGCTACCCCTTCGTGGAGCTGATGAATGAGATTTGGCGCGTTCTGAAAGTGGGCGGCAAATTCCTGTCCCATACCCCGGCTTTCCCGCAGGCAGCCGCCTTCTGGGATCCGACACATGTGAATTACATCGCGGAACAAACCTTCTTTGCCTATTTCGACGACCGCAACCGCTGGGCTGCGATGTATGGTTTCAATGGCGCCTTCAAACTTGAAAGCCAAAGCTGGGCAGAAATTCACCTCGTCTCGATCATGAGCAAAGTCCCGGTGCCGCCCCAGCCAGCGAGCTGAGTGCCAGCTTCGCCGTTCCTGCATTCAAGCGCTGCGTGATGGCAATTGATGTAGGAGGTGGCGCAACAGGTTGCGCAGCAGACCCGACATCACCGGGTGCGACCTGCGGTCGGGAACATGGTTGTTTTTTAGACTGGCAAGAACCTCTGCTTGCGCAAAGACCCATGCGCTCCTGACTTCGGTTTTTGGAAACGAGCCGCAGTCTTGAATCCTCTGCAATGAGTTTGCGTCAGAGAAGAGAGATCCAATCCCCGCCCCCGCCGTAAATGAGATATACGGTCTCGAAAGGGGGCTTAGATGCAGCAGGCGCAATCTGGTCCCGAGCACCGCAGGCTCCTTGATCATGTCGATGAGGCGGTCCTTGATCACCGCAAGGCTTTGGCGATGGCTGCGGAACTGCGCTCTGTCGGCGCCCATGAAACAGCTCTTGTCTGGGCCCGGCTCGCATCTTTCTTGCGCGATAGCGAAGACTATCTCAGCGAAGAAAGAGGCCCCGCCAATCTCGCCAAGATCTTCAATCTTTCCCGTTAAGCTCGAAGCCTAGCCTCCGCTACATTCGAGCCAATGTGCCACCAGCCTGTGGGAACGGGTTGGTGGCATTTTGTCTGCATCACGAGTCCTCGCCCTCGAAATTCGCAGAATAGAAATGAATTTACATGGATACCTTTAGTGCTAACGTGTTTATTAAAATATTCTGCTTGACCGAGACTTCACAATGTACCGAACAATCCTCACACGCATTGAGGCAAATGCTCGCTTCTTCCCAAAAAAACCTGCGATCATTCTATCTGACAGAATGGTCAATTACGACATGCTCATCAAAGGCATTTTTTCGGTCCAATCCATCATCCATGACTTACGCCTCTCCCGAGAAGCTCCTGTGGGGCTTTTGGTCGATAATCCGATCCGTCATATCATCGTTTTTCTCGCCCTCCTTCGAAGCGGTTTTACTGTTACGTCAATGCGTAGAGAGCATTTCGGGACGAGCGATGTAAACAACTAAATTGTAATCACGGATCATGATCTGATCTTTGGATCAGCTAAAGTAGTCTTAGTTAGAGATGATTGGTTTGCTAATAATAGCGGTGACAAATTTGGCGAGTATGCTTTTGAAGAAAATAGGATAGCTCGAATCCTTTTCACTTCAGGATCAACAGGTAGACCGAAGGCTATTGGCTGGTCATATGAAACCCTTCATAAGCGAGTACAGGATATTTATACTTCTGGAATTGGTTGTGGGGAAAGATTTCTCACAACATATGGGCTCAGCAATGCCGGGCTTTATTACGCCTTCAAAGTTTTGTCGGATGGTCGAACATTGATCTTTTCGAAAGTTGAGGACGCCTTAGATATGGCTCTCACTTATTGCGCTGACGAGATTAGATGTTCAGCTGTACAGGCTCGGGGGATCATCGAGTATCAGCAAGAGTTGCGATACCCTCTATCGGTCAAAGTCTTCTCAACAGGCGGTGGTCAGCTTCCGTTCGATACAGCCAATACTTTGCGGCATATGTTTGGATGCGAAATCATTAATACATACGTTTCCACAGAATGCGGACTGGCCGCTCTCGCAAGAGGAGACGTTCTGAAGGATCGAGAGAAAAAAGGGAATTGCTTTTTCCCTCTAGCCAACATTCAGATCGTTAATGACGACAATACAATTGCTGCCGGTGAGGGAGTTATCAGGATCAAGTCTTTTGCAATGGCTTGGGGTTATGAGGGCGATCTCATTGAAAAAGACAGTATCAAGGGGACGGTTGGTTTTATCCAGGCGACGTCGGTTTCATCGACAATGATGGATTACTGGTTGTGACAGGACGAAGGGATGAGGTCATCAATATCGGCGGGGTAAAGTTCGCCCCTGAAGTCATTGAGGAGAAAATCAAAGCGTATCCAAGACTCGATGATGCCGCTGTTGTGCGAGTGACTTTTGATAAGGACAATACTCATCCTTGTATAGCCGTCGTAGCATCAAAGGATATTACTTTGAGCGAGATGAACGACTGGCTGCCAAAACAGTTGATGGGTGAGTTAAAAACTGTTCAGTTTCACAAATTAATAAAAGTAAAAGCCATCCCAAAGACTGGAACTGGCAAGATAGCCCGAAACGAGCTCAGAAAATTGTTTCAGAGTTAGAAAAGGCCCGCCTTTTGGCGGGCCTTAAGCTTTAAGCAAACCAATTGGCGTCGTCAGAATTTGTAAGCAAGCCCAACAGTCGCCCGGTTGTCACGAAGCTTGCTCTTGTAGGCCTCGGTGCCTTTACCGCTATCATATGTTCCGGACTTAGAGCCGTAATCGCTATAACGGTATCCGTCCTGAAGACTGGAAACCGACTGACGAGGTTGAGTTCGAGGCGGTATTTTCAAGACTGTTTCCAGAGACATTTGCCGAGAAAGGTGAGAAAAAAACGACCTAAACACTTGGACACTTATTG
>CAZLBA010000102.1:0-800 GCA_964557555.1 uncultured Beijerinckia sp. | reverse complement strand
CTGTCAGCAAGCCTTCCGAATCATTGAGGCGGAACTTGTAATTAGCCCAAGCAACACCGCCAGTAGTGTAAAGAAGTGTCTGGTTAGTTACGAGGGCGCCAAGGCGCAACCGCAAGCTGGCGTCCCACGAAGATTCAGACCGCCAGGTTTCGCCGGTGCCCCACCATGCGAATGAACCTCTCGTGGTCTTGCTGCCCATGCGAGCATTAGCATCAGCCTCGACACCCAGCACGAATGAACCGATCTGATGATCATAACCAGCGAAACCGCCAGCCAAGAAAGAGTTCAGGTTTTGCGCTCCGCTGAATGCCGTACCGTCGTTTTCGCAAGAAAGCGAAAGACGTGATCCAGCCCAACCGAGCTGTCCGCCCATATAGAAGCCGGTCCAGTTGAACGGAGCAGCAACGATGACGGGTGCGACAGCGCTTTTGCGAGCTGGAAGATCCGCTGCCATGGCAGCCGTGGACAGGGCGCAAATGGCTGCGCCAGTTAGTAAATGCTTGGTCATCATGGAATCGGGACCCCAAGGTTACGAAAAGGATACATCGAGTATAAAATAAGAATCTTCTCTATTTTTATTACATTTCGGAAATTCCGCTTTTGTCGATTTGGGAACCAAGGAAATGGGCGGCAAAACAAGTGCCGGTTCACCCGATCCATTTTTGCCGCAGAGCTTAACCATCACGATAAATTGGGCCGTATGCTCGTCATGGTCCTGCGGAATAAGACGGGATGGAAGATCAAAACTGCTCTGCCGCCTCACTGCGACAAAAACAGCAATGCTTCGAAGGCTGGTTTTA
>CAZLBA010000101.1:0-11670 GCA_964557555.1 uncultured Beijerinckia sp. | reverse complement strand
CGCGTCTATGTGGAGCGCGTGGACTGATGCGGCTCGATCTTCTCAAGACACTCAATGCGGAACGCGCCGCACGTCGTGCCACTGTGCTGGTGACGGATATTGAAAGCGGCGAGCAACGCCTCGTAAAGGGCGCAGATATTGGCAGTGATCCGCTCGCGGAACACCTCGACGCCGCTTTGCGCATGGGCAAGAGCCGCAGCATCGAAGAAGGCGGCAAGACCTATTTTCTGACTGTGCAAGCACCGCCTGTACGCATCATCTGTATCGGTGCTGTGCATATTTCCCAAGCGCTCGCACCCATGGCGCGGCTGACGGATTTTGATGTCACGATCATTGATCCGCGCACCGCCTTTGCAACGCCGGAACGTTTCCCCGATGTGCGCCTGCTCGCGCAATGGCCGCAGGAGGTTTTGGGCGAGGTCGCGCTTGATCGTTATACGGCTGTCTGTCTTTTGACGCATGATCCCAAGATTGATGATCCGGCCTTGATCGCAGCCTTGAAAGCGGACTGCTTTTATATCGGCGCGCTGGGCTCGCGGAAAACACATGCCAAGCGTCTTGAGCGTATGAAGGCCGAGGGCTTCACTGATGAAGCACTCACCCGCATCCATGCGCCGATCGGTCTTGATATTGGCTCTGTCTCGCCTGCGGAGATTGCAGTCTCTGTGCTCGGTGAAATCATCATGGCGCTGCGCAAGAAGCCGCTGCGTGCGGAGAAGCAAGCGTGAAATTTGGCCCCGTTGCGCTCAAGGAGTCCCTTGGTGGCATCGTCGCCCATGCGGTGCGGCGTGACGGGCTCGTGCTGAAAAAAGGCGATACTGTTACGGCTGAGCATATCGCTGCGCTTGAAGCAGCAGGCGTCAAAGAGATCGTCGTTGCCCAATTGGAATCTGGCGACATCGGTGAAGATGAAGCGGCTGGTGCCCTGGCTCGTGCAATTGCCGGGAACAATGTTCGGGTAGAAGCCCCTTTCACGGGGCGTTCCAATCTCTTTGCCACTTGTGCAGGTGTGCTGAGTTTTGATGCTGCAGCCATTGATGCGCTGAATGAAGTGGACGAGACAATCACACTTGCCACGCTGCCGGCTTTCCGCGCGGTAGTGGAAGGGGAGATGGTCGCAACCGTCAAGATCATCCCCTTCGCGGTTGAGGGCGCGCGTCTTGAAGCAGCCAAACTTGCTGCGCAGGGCCTCAAGCTCTCCATATCTCCGTTCAAACCCTTGCAGGTCGGCGTTGTTTCAACCCTGCTGCCGGGCTTGAAGCCAACGGTCGTGGCAAAGACATTGCGCGTCTTGCAGGAACGTCTTGCACCTGCAGGTGCGAGCATTGTGCAGGATCTGCGTGTCCAGCATGACGAGGCAGCTCTTGCAAAAGCCATTGAGCAGTTGCGTGACGCTTGCGACCTCGTCATCGTATTCGGTGCATCAGCCATCACCGATCGCCGCGATGTCATCCCTTCCGCTGTTGAAGCAGCAGGTGGGCGTATCATCCATTTCGGTATGCCGGTTGATCCGGGTAATCTTTTGCTGGTTGGGGTTTTGCCCGGTGATGTTCCTGTGTTGGGTGCGCCCGGTTGTGCGCGTTCGCCAAAGGAAAATGGCTTCGACTGGGTGTTGCAGCGTTTTCTCGCAGGCATTGAGGTCAGCGCGCGCGACATCAAGCGCATGGGCGTGGGTGGCTTGCTGATGGAAATTGTCTCGCGCGGTCAACCGCGCTCCGGTGAGCCCTCACATGACGAGCCCTAAAGTCGCAGCTGTCATTTTGGCAGCCGGTACAGCGAGCCGCTTTCGGGCTGCAGCAGGTGATACCATTGCGACCAAGCTTGTTGCAAAACTCGATGGCAAACCACTCATCCGCCATGTGGTCGAAGCGGTCCTCCAATCACGCGCGGCACCGATCATCATCGTCACTGGTCATGCAGAGAATGAAGTGCGTGCGGCGCTCAAGGGGCTCGGCATGATCTATGTGCGCAATGACGATTATGCGAGCGGTATCGCCTCGTCCGTCAAATGCGGCATTGCGCAGGTGCCTGATGTATACGATGGCGCCTTTGTGTTGCTGGGCGATATGCCGAAAGTCTCCGGCGCTTTGCTCAATCAGTTGATCGAGGCATTTGCCGCTCACCCTCAGGCTCGCGCTGTTGTGCCCTTCTACCAGGGCGAACGCGGCAATCCTGCGCTGATTTCCCGTGCGCTCTTTCCTGAGGTTGAAAAGCTCTCCGGCGATATCGGCGCCCGCGCCTTGCTGAAAAGCGCGGGCAGCAATGTGGTTGAAGTACCCGTCAGCAGTGATGCTGTCAGCTTTGACATTGATACGCCGGATCTTCTGCGCTGATGTCGATCAGCTTGCGCCGAACACCCGCTTGAAAATCGTATCGACATGTTTGAGGTGATAGCCAAGGTCGAAGAGGTCTTCGAGTTCCTTGTCGCTCAAACGCGCCTTCACATCCTTGTCCTGCTTCAGCAGCGTCAGGAAGTCGCCTTCGCCACGCCACACTGGCATCGCATTGCGCTGAACATAGACATATGAATCTTCGCGGCTGACGCCTTTTTGGGTCAGCGCCAGCAAGACGCGCTGCGAATGGATGAGGCCACCGAGCTTGTCGAGATTCTTCTGCATGTTTTCAGGATAGACGATGAGTTTGTCGATCACGCCGGTCAAACGGGCGAGCGCAAAATCAAGCGTCACTGTCGCGTCAGGGCCGATCATACGCTCAACGCTTGAATGGGAGATATCGCGCTCATGCCACAGCGCGACATTTTCCATCGCGGGCACGGCCATGCCGCGCACGAGGCGGGCAAGACCGGTAAGGTTTTCGGTCAAGACAGGGTTGCGCTTATGCGGCATGGCAGAAGAACCCTTCTGCCCTTCCGAGAAGAACTCTTCCGCTTCGAGCACTTCGGTGCGCTGCAAATGGCGGATCTCAATGGCGAGGCGTTCAATCGAGGAGGCCACGACGCCAAGCGTTGCAAAGAAAGCAGCATGACGGTCGCGCGGAATAACCTGCGTCGAGACGGGCTCGACTTCAAGGCCGAGCGCCTTGGCGACATGTTCTTCCACGCGCGGGTCAATATTGGCGAAAGTGCCGACAGCGCCGGAGATGGCGCAAGTGGCGACTTCCTTGCGGGCTTGCACGAGACGTTCGCGGCAGCGCGAGAATTCCGCATAGGCCTGCGCCATCTTCAGGCCGAAAGTGACGGGCTCTGCATGAATGCCATGCGAGCGGCCCATGCTGGGCGTCATCTTGTGCTCGAAAGCGCGGCGCTTGATGGCAGCGAGCAACTGGTCAACATCTGCGATCAGAATGTCAGCGGCGCGCTTCAGCTGCACGGCAAGGCAGGTATCCAGGACGTCGGATGAGGTCATGCCCTGATGAACGAAGCGCGAGTCAGGGCCGATGAATTCCGCGAGATGCGTGAGAAAGGCGATAACGTCATGTTTGGTGACACGCTCGATCTCATCAATGCGCTCGACATCGAAGGTCACATGGCCGGCCTTTTCCCAGATCGCCTTGGCGCTTTCTTTCGGGATGACGCCGATCTCGGCCAGCGCGTCACAGGCATGGGCCTCGATCTCGAACCAGATACGGAAGCGGGTCTGAGGCTCCCAGATGGCAACCATCTCTGGGCGGGAATAGCGGGGGATCATGGGCTTGCTCGCGGCTAGATTTCGCGACCCGCTGTTAGCATGCAAAGGGGCGGGGTCCAAGGACCGCCGCCCCATAAGCTGTGCAGGAATGTGGCCAAAGGCTCACAGCTGCTCATAGATCATTTTGCCATCCGGGGCCTTTTTCCAGACATAGACGACATAATCGCTATCCTTGCGGTCTCCCTTGGCGTCATAGGCAAAGCTGCCAATGACGGTGTTGAAGGTCATGCCTGAATGCATGGCCTCAGCCACCTTTTTGGGGTCGAGTGAGCGGGCCTTCTCCGCCGCCTGCTTGATGACCTGCACGGCAGCGTAGCTATAGAGCGTGTAACTTTCAGGATTGATCTTTTTGGCTGCAAATTTCTTCACCACCTCGGCTGCCTCAGGCTTCTTTGTCGGATCTGGGCCGAAGGTCATCAGCGTGCCTTCAACAGCCGGTCCGCCAATAGCGCCAAACTCCGCAGAGGCAAGGCCATCGCCACCCATGATGGGAGCCTGCACACCCTGGTCGCGCATCTGACGCAGGATCAAGCCGCCCTCTGTGAAGAGGCCGCCAAAGAAGACAAGATCGGCCCCTGATTGCTTGATCTTCGAGACAACAGCCGAATAGTCCTTCTCACCTACATTGATGCCGTCATAGAGCACTTCGCGCAGGCCCTTCGCGTTCAGTACCTTCTTGGTCTCGTCGGCAAGGCCTTTGCCATAAGTTGTCTTGTCATGAATGATGGCGATCTTCTTGCCAGCATATTTGGAGAGAATGAATTCTCCCGCGACAGTGCCTTGCTGATCATCGCGGCCGCAGGTGCGGAAGACGTTCCACATTTTGCGTTCGGTAAAACGCGGATTGGTGGAAGCCGGCGTGATCTGCAGCACGCCATATTCGTTGAAGACTTCGGAAGAGGGAATGGAAACGCTCGAATTGAAATGTCCGACGACGAATTTCACGCCATCACCGACGAATTTATTGGCAACTGAAACGCCCTGCTTGGGGTCAGATACGTCGTCGCCAACCGAGATCGTGATCTTCTGGCCGAGAATGCCGCCAGCGGCATTGATGTCTTCGACGGCCTGCTCGACCCCATTCTTCATTTGCGAGCCCATCGCAGCGCTAGGGCCGGTGATTGGACCTGCCATGCCCAGCTTCACCTGCGCCTGTGCGGCGCTCATCCCAAGACCCAGAGCCAAAGCAAGGCCAGACAGAACAACTTTCTTCATCACGCTCTCCTGCGGACGAGTCAAAGATGTCTGAAGATGGCCTGAAAAGGCGCGCGCGTGAAGGGCTTAAACAAGAAAGGGATATTGCCGGGCCATCTGCCGCGCTCTCGTCGCGGAAAAGGCCCACAGACCGATGCCTAGCAAGATGGCGGCAGTGAAAGCATAGCCCGCAAGGGCACTGAAAAAGCCTCTCACATCCCCTTGCACAAGGGCGTCTGCGAGGCGGGAGGCTGAAATGACGGGAACTTCAAACAGCGCCCAGCACAAAAAGCCGGTGAAGGCGGCAAGCAAAACCACATAGGCCACAAGCTGCCAAAGGCTGCGCCAGCCCCGCGCGAGGGCTCTGCCAGTGGCAAAGGCAGCCGGACCGCCCAGCAACAAGGTGATGGCAAGCCAGTCGATCACATCCATTTGAAAGTGGCGCGCAAGGTCGAGGCCCATTCAGTGTCCCCCTTCCAGATAGGCCGCACGCACCTGCGGGCTGGCCAGCAAGTCACGGCCGCTGCCTGACAGGGTGATGCTGCCATTGACGAGCACATGAGCCCGATCGGCAAGCTTCAGGGCGTGAAAGGCGTTTTGTTCGACGAGCAACACGGTCAATCCATCACGCTTGTTGAGATCGCGGATGGTTTCGAAAATCAGCTTCACAACAAGCGGCGCAAGACCAAGCGACGGTTCATCAAGCAATAGCAAACGCGGGCGGCTCATCAAGGCGCGTGCAATGGCGAGCATTTGCTGCTCACCGCCTGACAAGGTGCCGCCGCGCTGGTCACTGCGTTCTTTCAGGCGCGGGAAAATCGCGAAGATGCGTTCGAGATCATGCGCGAAATGTTGCGGCTCGCTGAGGGCCGCGCCCATCTGCAAATTCTCCAGCACCGTCATTCGCGCAAAGATGCGCCGACCTTCAGGGGATTGCGCAAGCCCCATGCGGGCGATCTCATGAGTGGCCGCACGCGTTATATCGCGTCCTGCGAAATGAATAGAGCCGCTGCGCGCTTGCGGTTGACCGCAAATGGTCATCATCAGCGTTGACTTGCCCGCACCATTGGCACCAATCAAGGTGACGATCTCGCCGTCTTCCACATCAAGGTCAACGCCGCGCAAGGCGATGATCTTGCCATAATAGGTTTCCACACCGCGCAGTGAAAGAAGAGGCTTGCTCATGATGCCTCTCCTGCAATGCGCGCCACTTCGGTTTCTGCAGCTTCCACTTCTTCTTCGTCTTCTACGCCGAGATAGGCCGCAATCACCCGCGGATCTTCGCGTATGTCTTTGGGGGTGCCATCGGCAATCTTGCGGCCATAATCCAGCACAACGACATGATCAGAGATTTGCATCACAACAGACATGTCATGCTCGATGAGCAGGATCGAGGTTCCATCTTCGTCACGGATCGAGCGCAGCAAAGCGGTAAGATCAGCTGACTCGCGCGGGTTCAGCCCGGCAGCAGGTTCGTCAAGACAGAGCAGTATCGGATCTGTGAGCATGGCCCGCGCAATTTCGAGGCGACGCTGATCGCCATAGGGCAGATCACCTGCTGGATCATCCGCGCGGTCGATGAGATTGATACGCTCCAGCCATTGCAGCGCGCGGACTTTCGCAGCTTCTTCGGCTTGCACGTAAGAAGGTGCATTGATGAGGCCGAGCAGCGTGAGGCCAGAGGCCTGCATCAAGGCATTATGTTGTGCGACGATGAGATTTTCGAGCACGGTCATGCCCGCAAAGAGGCGGATATTCTGGAAGGTGCGGGCCACATGGGCGCGCCGTGTGATCTCATGATCAGCCATGCGCTCCAGCAGAAAAAGCCCTTCTTCAAAGCGCTTCGGTGTGCGTGTGAGAGCATCAATGGTGTCGATCTCGGCTGCTTCATCGCGTGCCAGGGCGAGCCGGCCTTGCGTTGGCTTGTAGAAGCCGGTGATGCAGTTGAATACGGTCGTTTTCCCGGCCCCATTGGGGCCGATCAGTGCGGTGATATCACCACGCCCGACGCTGAATGAAAGATCGCTTACCGCCCGAAGGCCACCAAAGACCATAGAGAGGCCTTCGACAGTGAGGAGTGGATCATCAAGCCAGCGCCTCATCCATGTCCCTCCCTGACGAGAGAGCCGGAGACAGCGCGTCGCGCCTTGTGGAAAATGGTGGGGGCTCGTGTCGAGATAAGGCCGCGCGGCTTCCAGATCATCATAACCACCATGCCAAGTCCAAAGACCAGCATGCGATATTGGGCAGGGTCAAAGCTCGCGCCGAAGATGAGTTTCAGCACATCCAGTTCGCGCAAGACTTCCGTTCCACCAATCATCAGCACGGCGGCAATCGCAACGCCGATTTGCGAGCCCATGCCACCCATCACCACAATGGCGAGGATGGTGGCGCTCTCAATGAAGGTGAAGCTTTCAGGGCTGACGAAGTTTTGGCGCACGGCAAAGAAGGAACCCGCAAAGCCACCAAACATAGCACCCAGTGCAAAGGCAGTGAGCTTGGTGTTGACGGTGTTGATTCCAAGCGAACGGCAGGCAATCTCATCCTCGCGCAGTGCCTCCCATGCACGGCCAATGGGAAGCTTGCGCAAGCGGAGCGTGACGAAATTCGTCACAAGCGCGAGACAGAGGATCAGGAAATAAAGAAACATCGTGCGATGTATGGGCGAGAATTCGAGCCCGAACATGGCAGCAAATCCATCATCGCCACTGGTGAAAGGCACGCCAAAAAACGTCACCCGCGGAATGGACGAGATGCCTGCATTGCCGTTTGAAAACTCTGTCCAGTTGATCAGCACAACGCGGATGATTTCACCAAAGGCCAAAGTCACAATGGCAAGATAATCGCCACGCAAGCGCAAGACCGGAAAGCCCAGTAACATGCCCCAGAAAGCGGCAAGAATGCCCGCGAGCGGAAGACAGATCCAGAAAGACAGCCCATAGGTGGTGGAGAGAAGCGCATAGCTATAGGCGCCGACGGCATAGAAGGCGACATAACCAAGATCCAGCAAACCTGCGAGGCCAACAACAATATTCAAGCCCCAGCCAAGCATCACATAGATCAGGATCTGGATGCCGTAATTGTTAATCCATTTGAGGGCGCCTTGCGCGCCAAGCAGGGAGACAATGACGAAGGGGAACAGAAAGAGGATGGCAAGCCCGATGGCTGCAACAAGTTTGCTACGATCCTTGCCTTCACTTGCTGCGCGCACAGTCTCAGGCCGGGATGAGCGCCAGTCTTGCAGATAAAGCCCAAGGAGACGCAGAACAAAAATCGCAACAGCCGCACCAATCGCCCATGACCAGCGCTCTTCGACAATGAGGCGGTTGTTCATGTCCTGATCGCTGCGCAAGGCGAGAATGGGAAATGAAAGGCCAAGCGCCAGCAAGGCCGCAAGGCCCGCTTGTTTCAGCGCTTCAGCCAGCGTCAAGCGCATCATACTTTCTCCACATCAGGTCGGCCCAAGAGTCCGGAGGGCATGAAGATGAGTACGATGGCGAGAATGGAGAAGGCCGCGACATCTTTATAGTCAGACGAGAAATAAGCGGCCCAGAATGTTTCAATGAGACCGATCAGCAAGCCGCCGATCACCGCGCCAGGTATGGAGCCAATGCCGCCCAGCACCGCGGCTGTGAAGGCCTTCACGCCTGGCACAAATCCATCCGCGAAATTCACGACGCCATAATACATCATGTAGAGAGTGCCCGCGACAGCTGCGAGAGCTGCACCAATGACGAAAGTAAGGGAGATCGTACGGTCAACATCAATACCAAGAAGTGCAGCCATGCGCCGGTCTTGCTCACAGGCACGCTGGGCGCGACCGAGCGCTGTTTTTTGAACAAGAAACCAGAGCCCTGCCAGTAGAGTGATGGTGACACCCATGATCAGCAATTGCTTGTAGGACAGCGTCACACTGAGCGGCCCATCGGTCAGGCGAATGATGTCTGTGAACATGGGCGGGACAGGTTTGTTGCGCGGCCCTTGCACGACTTGCACGAAATTCGACAGGAAGATCGACATGCCGATGGCGGAGATCAAAGGCGCAAGCCTGAATGAGCCACGCAAGGGCCGATAGGCCACTCGTTCGATGGCCCAGTTCCAGAGCGCGGTGAACACCATGGCCAAAAGCAGCACAACGATGAACGCCGCTGGCAGGGAGGCCAGGCCGAGAAGTTGCGTCAGCGCCAGATAAACCAGAAGCGCGATGAAGGCTGCCAGCATGAAGACGTCGCCATGGGCAAAATTCACCATCCCGATGATGCCAAACACCATCGTATAGCCGATCGCAATGAGCCCATAAATCGAGCCCAGCGTGAGTGCATTGATGAGTTGTTGCAGGAAGTTTTCCATCTGGTCTCGTATGCGGGTTCACAACCTTACATTAGGGTTGGCAACGCTAGCAGGGCAGGTCCATCTGCCGCCTCCCCACATCTTTCTCCGACCATTCCCGGCCGCGCCAATTCAGCGCATATCCTCCGGCCGACTTGCGCGCGACGCTCCGGGGGTGCAATCAAGGGGGGAGGGCGCAAGCCGCCCACGATTCAAAAAGGTGGAAACGAGGACCGACGAGATGGCGATGACCATGAAGGGGGAGGTCTCCCTCCCCGCAGCCCGGCAGACTGTTTGGGAAAAGCTGAACGACCCGGAAGTCTTGAAGGCCTGTATTCCAGGCTGCCAAACACTGGAGCGCACTGAAAATGGCGGGTTCTCCGCCGTTGTTAAGCTCAAGGTGGGCCCGGTTTCGGCCACCTTCAAGGGCAATGTGGAGCTGACCGATCTCGACCCGCCAAATGGCTATCGCATTCAGGGTCAGGGCGAGGGCGGCATTGCGGGCTTCGCCAAGGGCGGCGCACAAGTCACCCTGACCGACGCGGAAGGCGGCGGCACACTGCTGAGCTATGACGTTGAGGCCAATGTTGGTGGCAAGATCGCCCAGCTTGGCGCCCGTCTGATCGACGGCGTTGCCAAAAAGAATGCCGACCAGTTTTTCGCGACCTTTGCCGAGATCGTCGGCCAAAGCGCATAACCTGCCGCGAAGCGCTCCCACCGGGGGCGCTTCTTTTGCGCGAACTCCAGCATGACTTGACGCTATCGCGACAACGTAACAGAGTTCGTTTCAGAGTGAATTTGGAGGGATGTCCATGCCGACCGTTTCCATGACCGTGAACGGCAAGCAAGTCTCTGGCGATATTGATTCCCGCACTTTGCTGGTTCAATTCCTGCGCGAAACGCTGCAACTCACCGGCACCCATGTGGGCTGTGACACCAGCCAGTGCGGCTGCTGCGTCGTGCATGTGAACGGCGATGCGGTGAAGTCCTGCACTACGCTCGCTTTGACCTGTGAAGGGGCGAATGTCGTCACCATCGAGGGTCTTGCCAATGGCGATCAGCTGCATCCGATGCAGGCGGCCTTTCGCGAGAACCACGGCCTGCAATGCGGCTATTGCACGCCCGGCATGATCATGACTTCCGTCGAGATGGTGCGCCGCAAGGGCTATGACCTTGATGAGCACACGATCCGCGAAGAGCTCGAAGGCAATCTGTGCCGCTGCACCGGCTACCATAATATCGTGAAGGCCGTTGCGGCCGGCGCAAAGGCCATGGCCGCCGAGGCCAAGTAAGTTTTTTGATTGGCGCGCATCGCAAAGATGCGCGCCCGCGAAAAGTTTTTTGATGGGGAGAAGCGCGATGAGCAGCACAGGCATTGGTGCGTCAGTTCCACGCAAGGAAGACTTCCGCTTCATCACCGGCAAGGGCCGCTATACGGATGATATAAACCGTCCCGGTCAGGTTTACGCGCATTTCCTTCGTTCGCCCCATGCCCATGCCACGATCAATCGCATTGACGCTTCTGCGGCATTGGCCGTGAAAGGCGTGATCGCCGTTTTCACAGGCGATGATATTGCGGCTGACAAAGTGGGCTCGCTGATTTGCGGCTGGATGATCCACTCCAAGGATGGCTCGCCAATGAAGGCGGGGAACCATCCAGCCCTTGCGCAAGGCAAGGTGCGCTATGTTGGCGACCATGTTGCCGTCGTGATTGCAGAGACGCCAGCCATCGCACGCGATGCGGCAGAGAAGGTCGTCGTTGATTATACCGTTCTTCCAGCTGCACCAGATATGCTGAGTGCAACGCGTGCTGGTGCGCCGGTTATTCATGACGTTGCGCCCGACAATACTGTTTACAATTGGCATCTTGGCAATAAGGAGGCGACGGATGCCGCCTTTGCCAAGGCAGCCCATGTCACCAAGCTCGACATCATCAACAATCGCCTCGTCCCCAATGCGATGGAAACCCGCGCGGCCGTGGGTGACTATGATGAGGGGATGGACTCATTCACACTCTACACGACGAGCCAAAATCCCCATGTGGCACGTCTGGTCTTGTCAGCCTTCATCGGCATCGCGCCTGAGCACAAGTTGCGGGTTATTGCGCCTGATGTGGGTGGCGGCTTTGGTTCAAAGATCTTCATTTATGCCGAAGAAACGATCTGCGTCTGGGCTGCCAAGAAAGTGCGTCGTCCGGTCAAATGGACGGCTGATCGCACAGAAGCCTTTCTGGCTGATGCGCATGGGCGCGATCACATCACCACAGCAGAACTTGCGACAGATGCGGATGGTCGTATCACGGGCTTGCGCGTCAAGACGAGCGCCAATCTCGGCGCTTATCTCTCCACATTCTCGTCTTGCGTGCCAACCTATCTTTATGCGCCGCTCCTGTCTGGCCAATATAATATTCCGGCCATCTATGCGGAGGTGGACGGCATTTATACGAATACGGCGCCCGTTGATGCCTATCGCGGCGCAGGTCGGCCGGAAGCCACTTTTG
>CAZLBA010000100.1:0-11728 GCA_964557555.1 uncultured Beijerinckia sp. | reverse complement strand
AAGAAGGCAAGGTTGTCTGGTACACATCAACGCCCATGGCTCAGGCTTCCGCCATAGCCAAAGCCTTTGAGGCGGAGACAGGGATCAAGGTTGAGCTTTTCCGCTCTGGCGGCTCTGCAGTGCTGCGTCGTTTCCTGCAGGAAACCGGCGCAGGCCGTATTGCAGTTGATATGCTCACAACATCTGATCCCGCAGCTTTTGCCTCAATGGCGCGCAAGGGCACATTCGTACCTTACAAGCCCAAGAATTTCGACAAGCTGCCTGCGGAAGCGCGCGCAGAAGACGGAGCGTTCTTCGCGCAGCGTCTCAATATCATGACCAATTATCTGCGTGGGGATCGTGTCGCTGAAGCAGATATTCCCAAGACATGGACCGATCTGACGAACCCCAAATATAATGGCAAGCTTGTCATGACCGATCCCTCTTTCACCTCGCTGCAACTGAGCGTGGTGGGGATGATGGCAAAGAACAATGGCTGGGGCTTTTACGAAAAGCTCGCTGCCAACAAGGTCATGATCGTGCAGGGCAATGAGCAGGTGTCTGACATGATCAAGCGTGGTGAGCGTGCCATCGCGGTAGGTGCACTTGATTCCTATGCTGCAGAAGATCGAAAGGAAGGGCACAATATCCGCACGCTCTTTCCCAGCGATGGTGTTTTCATCATCCCCTCGCCCACGGCCATCGTGAAGGGCTCACCCAATCCGAATGCGGCAAAGCTGTTTGCTGATTTCATGCTCAGCGATCAGGTGCAAAAGCTGTTCCCAGTGTCGGGCGGCTATGCAGCCCGCGCGGATATTCCCCCGCCGGAAGGCAGCCCGCCGGTGGGACAGCTCAAGGTCATTCCCGTGGACTATGACTACATCGAGAAGGAGTCAGCGCGCATCAAGCGCAGGTTCAACGAGACCTTCCAGTAAGCTTTCGCTAACCATTCATTTCCTTGAAGCGCCGCGGTCCATCCCGCGGCGCTTTTTTTGTATGGTTCAGCTGGAAACCGGGCTTTAACCATGTCGCGCCAGAATAGGTCCTGCTTTGGCCTTGGCACGGGCGAATTCTCGCCACAGCCCATCCTTAAGGCCGAAGTCGAGGCGGTATGGATGGTGAGTAGGCGTATGACATCCCTGCGCAATGCATTGATTGCTTCCTTGCTGGTCGCAACGGCCCTGAGCGCGCCGGCGCTGGCGTCTTCGCGCGGCAGCGTGCCTGTGCCGGCCGCATTGATCTCCACTATGGCCGCCAAGAATATGGAGCCCTCCGCGCCGATTTTGCTGCGCGTGTTCAAGATGGAGTCCGTGCTCGAAGTCTGGAAGCAGACGCGCAACGGGCGCTATGAGTTATTGAAGAGCTATCCAATCTGTCGCTGGTCAGGCCAGCTGGGCCCCAAACGCAAGCAGGGCGATCGTCAGGCACCGGAAGGCTTTTACTCAGTCGCAGCCTCGCAGCTCAATCCCAACTCCGCCTATTACCTGTCCTTTGATACAGGTTTCCCGAATGCCTATGACCGTGCACAAGGTGCAACGGGATCGGCATTGATGGTGCACGGATCCTGTTCCTCCGCGGGTTGCTATGCCATGACGGATGAGCAGATTGCGGAGATCTTCGCCCTCGCGCGTGATGCATTGTCAGCTGGGCAGCGTGCCTTTCAGTTTCAGGCCTATCCTTTCCGCATGACGGCCAAAAATCTTGCGCGTCATCGCGGTGACAGCAACATCGCCTTTTGGCGGCAGTTGAAGCAGGGCTATGACTATTTCGAGGCGACACGTCTGGAGCCGCGTGTGAGCATGTCGGGCAACCGATATGCATTCAGCGCCCCTGATGCTGCGCATGAACAGATTGCGCGCAATCACCATGCAGAAGAAGAGCGCAAGATCGCCCAGCTCATCGAAGGCGGTGCTGAAGCAATCCGCACCGTCTATCAGGATGGTGGACAGAATGCGATCTTCACTGCGCTACATGGGCGCGGCACATTGGGGGATGTCAGCAGGCCAGAGGCTCTTGCCTATGCAGGCCGTGAGGTTGTCGTCTCGCCAGGCAAGTCGTGGTTGTCATCGCTCTTCAATGGCAAGCCGGAAACGGCTGTTGCTCAGGCGCCCGAACGCGGCCCAAGGCCGGAAGCGCAACGGCGCGATGCCGTGCAAGTTGCAGCTGTTGGCCCCGTTGCCATTCCCGCGCCGCCGCTTCGTCCAACCAGCAGCGCTTTCCCAACGCCTCCCATGCCTGATGCGAGGCCTGCGCAAGATGCACCGCTTCCGCCCGCGGCATCTGAGCTGCGCCTGTCATCGCCGGCGCTGGCACCCATGTCTGGTTCGCTGCCGATCCTCACAACTAAATTCGAGGCACGCAAGCTCGTCCTGACCTTGCAGGCGGGGATCTAGCGCAACAGCGGTAAAACGTCTGCCGCAAATTGCGCCAGCCCCTCTTCCATCGGGTTGAACTGGAAGAGCATGAGTCCGAGCCCTTGCTCTTCATAAGCAGCGATGCGCTCTGCAATCAGTTCCGGCGTTCCTACAAGTCCGGCTGCAAGGCCTGAGATGGAGCTGCGATTGTATCGTGCCCTGCGGCCATGTTCTTCGAGAGCTTGTGCGCCTTTGTGTGCTTCTTCCACAGTCTTTGCGCACACAACATGTGCGCTCATGCCATAGCCGATGCTGCGGCCGAGCTGGGCTGCACGTTCATTCATCTGGGCCATCTCTTCGCAAGCTAGCGCGAGCGTCTCTTCATAGAGCCGAAAGTCCCGCTTGTCTGGTACGAACCAATGATTGCAATAGCGGGCGATTGTCTCCTTGCCCGCAGCGGACCGACTGGCAGCATAAAGAGGAATACTGGGTTTACGTCGTGTTTTGAGGGGCAGGGCACTATTCTTCACACGATAAAAATCGCCCTCGAAAGTGAAGGGATCTTCAGTCCACAGGCCACGCATCACCTGCACATATTCATCCATACGCCGATAGCGCTCCTGTTCATGATGAGGCCAAGCGCCATTGCCGAATGTTTCAAACTCTTCTTCATTCCATCCGTTCACGACATTGATCGCGCAGCGCCCGCCACTGATGCGATCAAGGCTGGCACCCATCTTGGCCACCATTTGTGGCGTGTTGATGCCGGGATGGGCTGCAACCATGAGCTCGATGGAAGTTGTTTGGGTGGCGATAGCTGAGGCAAGTGTCCATGCCTCCAGATCAGGGCCTAAATGACGTGCCGCAATCAGAGTCATATCGAAGTTGAGTTGCTCTGCCTGTTGTAGAAAGTCGATCGCAAAACGCAGGCTGGTGTCTTCGCCATCTCCGGCACCTTGTGTGCCGAGTTCGCGCACGGCTTTGTCCATGCGTGGCTCAGGTGCGGTGGTGTGGGGCAGGGGCGTCCAAACACCGAAGCGCAACTTGCGATAGCCCAACTCTGCCTCCTACCACATGACGCTGCCGCCATTGGGATGGATGATCTGCCCAGTGATGTAAGAGGCGCGCTCACTCAGGAGAAAATCAACGACGCTCGCCACTTCCTCCGGCTGGCCCATACGGCCCATCGGCACGCGCTCGCCACGTGCGGCCTTGTGCTTGGCCCAATCTTCATCGCTCTTTCCCTTGCGAATGAGCGGCGTTTCAATCGGGCCGGGGCCAACACAATTGGCGCGGATATTGAAGGGCGCAAATTCCAGCGCGAGCGATTTGATGAGCGAATAGATCCCCGCCTTCGCGGCTGAATATCCCACGCCATGCAAATGGCCGGTGATGGAATAGTCAGAGCCCGTGGCGACGATCGCTCCTGCACGACGGGCGCACATTTGCGGCAGGATGGCCTGTGTGCAGAAAAAGACACCCTTGATATGCGTGTGGATCACCTGATCCCAATCCTGCGCGCTCCAGTCTTGAAAGGGCATTTTGGGGCTGATGCCTGCATTGCAGAAAAGCGCATGGATTTCGCCTGCCTCGCGCGTCGCCTGTTCTGCCATGGCAAGGACGGAGGATTTGCTGGAGACGTCCACTTCAATCGCAATGGCTTTTCCGCCTGCGGCGCAAATGGCGTCTGCCGCCTTTTTTGCTCCCCCCAGATTGCGATCAGCGATGACGACCTGCATCTTGCCTGCAAGTCGCTGTGCTGTTGCAAGGCCAATCCCGCTTGCGGCGCCTGTGATGAGAACTGTCTTCATCAAGGCCTCCTCAGAACAGACCTGCACCGCCAGTGACACGCATGTCCTGACCGGTGATATAGGATGCGTCATCGCTCAGCAGAAAGAGCACCGCAGAGGCCATGTCTTCCGGTTGACCAATGCGTCCCAGTGGCACTTTTGCTGCCTTGGCATAAAGCTCTTCATCGGTTGAGTGACCGCGTGGCTGGGGCGTATCTGTGACGCCCGGTGACACCACATTCACACGAATGCCATCGCGCGCTGTCTCCAGTGCAAGCGTGCGACACAGACCCAATATGCCCCCTTTTGTCGCGGCATAATGAGCGCCCGTGGCCGAGCCCGTGCGCGCAATAGAGGATGCAAAGAGCACGATACTGCCTTTACCCTGTTGACGCATGATGGGAAGGACGGCCTGACAGCCCAGAAATGGTCCTTTAAGGTTGATGTCGAGATGAAGGTCAAAAGTCTCTTCATCAAGCTCCAGATAGGGTCTGCGCTGGATGATGCCGGCACAGCAAACAAGACCCGCAATGTGGTGATGGCGCGCCTCTTCGTTGAAGGCTGCGACTTGTGCCTGATGATCGCGTGTATCTGCTTCTACAAAGGAACGCGCGCCCGGTGGCAAGTCATCAAAACGGCCACGTGAGCGATCAAGCCCCAGGACACGATAACCATGGTCGAGAAGCATTTTGGCAGTGGCAAAACCGATGCCACTGCCAATGCCCGTCACGATGACACTCTCGCTCATTTGGCAACCATGATCTCACGCACACGCGCAATCACGGGCTTTGGTGTTTCATAGAGCTTCGCGATGAGTTGCTGGACTTCGTGACCCGTCATTGGGCTGATTTCCAGATTCATCTTTGCAGCTTCAGCAAGAAGCTCTGGATCTTTGGAGGCTTTCTCGAAAGCCTCGCGCAAAATCTTCAGCCGTTCAGCCGGCACGCCCGGAGGGGCAACAAAAGGGCGCCCCATGGGGAGCCACCTCACGGCAAAGCGCAACTGCTCCACCTTTGCCGGATCCTTCAGAAAATCGGTGATGAGGGGGGCATCACCGGCTTGCGGATGCTTTTCCAAAGCGACCTGCGCCAGGATCTTGTGCTTGCCCTGTTTCAGCTCAGCACCTTGCGTCGATAACAGGCTCGACATGAACCAGCCAGCGCGCCCCATGATCTCGCCGCTTTCTGTGGCAATCAGCATTTGCGGATTGTCCTTATAGCCGTCGATGATCTTGAACTTCGTGCCGATCAATTCATTCATCACGCGGGGATAAACACCATCAGATGTTGCGACACCACTCGAACCGACGAGCATTTCGCGCTTCAACACATCTGCAAATGTCTTGATGGGGGCGGTGTGCCAGGCCACGACAACAGGCACTTCCTTGGCTGCGCTAAAAAGCCAGTTCATTTGCCGTGCGTCATATTTGGCATTTTCCACCGGGCCTGTGACACCCATCAAGGGCTCAACGCCGATATGGGTTTGGACAGCACCAATCGTCAGCCCGTCACGCGAGGATGAATTGGCCAGCGTGTTCATCGCGACAAGGCTGCCTGCTGCAGGCATATTCTGAACCACGATGGTCGGATTGCCGGGAATATGTTTTGGCAAATGCCGGGCAAACAGGCGCGCATAGGTGTCATAGCCACCGCCTGTGCCGCTGCCGACCAGCATATTGATCTGTTTGCCTGCATAGAAATCTTGTGCATGAGCCCCTGCGCTGAGCAGAATTGCACATGCTGCCGCAACGGCCCCGAAAAGAGCCTGGCGTTTCCTCGTCTCCCTCATACTGTTCACCTTCTTTTGGGCGAAAGTTGTCGGGAGTATGCGCGAGCAAGGCCGCGCACGCAACTACCCCTCTCGAATTGTTGAGGTCCGGCAGTTTCGGCTGGCGATGGGCTGCCCGATTATGTAGCTTGCGCCGTCATCAAGGGGCCGGTGAGCCTCATCGGGAGTTGAAGCGGAAAGATGGAAACGCCTGTTTTGATCGTGGGTGGTGGTCCGGTTGGTCTTGCTGTGGCAGGCGACTTGGGCTGGCGTGGACTATCTTGCCTGCAGATTGAGCGTTCGGATGGAGCGGTCACGCAGCCCAAGATGGATATGATCCATATCCGCACGATGGAATTCTGTCGCCGTTGGGGCATTGTCGAGCAAGTTGAGCAGAGCGGATACAATCGCGCTCATGCGCAGGACAATGTGTGGGTGACGGCGCTGGCGGGCGGCTATGAACTCGGTCGCGAGCCTTTCCCCAATTGCATTGACGAGAAATGCCCGCCGCAATCGCCGCAAAAGCGCGAACGCGCCCCGCAGAACTTCTTCGACCCAGCACTTGCGCGCTTCGTGCGGACATTTCCGAAAGTGGAGCAGCGCTATTTTACCGAGCTCGTCGATTTCACCGAAGACGAGGCGGGTGTCTCGGCCATCATTCGCCATGTGAAGACAGGCGAGATCGAAAATGTTCGCGCCAAATATCTCATCGGTTGCGACGGTGCTGGCAGTTTCGTGCGTGAAAAACTCGGCATCACCATGACCGGTAATCCGGTGCTGACTTACACGACCAATGTTGTGTTCCGCTCACGCGACCTGGAACAGCTGCAGGATATTCCCTTCGCCTATCGCTATATCTTCATTGATGAGGAAGGCACTTGGGCGACATTGGTGGCCATTGATGGGCGTGATCACTTTCGGTTCTCGCTCGTTGGTAATCGTGAAAAGCGCCAGCTCACCGATGATGAATTGGTGGCTGCCGTTCGTCGCGCTGTAGGTGCGCCATGCGAGATCGAGATTGTTTCAACGATGCCATGGACGCGGCGGGAGTTGGTCGCGGACAGCTATGGTAGCAAGCGCTGCTGGCTGGTTGGCGATTCAGCTCATCAGCTCTCCCCCACCGGCGCCTTTGGCATGAATACGGGCATTCAGGAAGCACTCGATATTTCCTGGAAGCTTGAAGCTTGCTTGCGGGGTTGGGGTGGGCCGAATCTGTTGCCAAGCTATGAGGCTGAACGCAAGCCGGTTGCGGCGCGCAATGTTGCGGAGGCTGCGCGCAATCTCGCGCGCATGTTGGAGACACGTTCGCGCAAACCCCCACAGGAGATTTTCGCCCAAGGCCCTGCCGGTGACAAAGCGCGCAAGGACTATGGTGATTGGTATACCGAGCGGATGAGCCATGAATGGTTCACCATCGGTATTCAAATCGGCTATCGCTATGACGGCTCTCCCATCTGCGTGCCCGACGACACCACGCCGCCGCCCTTCGAGGTTGCCAATTATGTCCAGACGAGCCATGCCGGTGCACGCGCGCCGCATGTCTGGCTGAAGGATGGGCGCTCGACGCTTGACCTCTTCGGCAAAGGCTTCGTGTTGCTGCAGATCGGCAGCCATCCGGTTGATGTGACGCATCTTGTGGACGCTGCCGCGACACGCACAGTGCCCCTGCACGTCATCGCGCTTGATGAGCCAGAGGTCGTGAAGCTTTATGAGAAGAAGCTGGTACTGGTGCGCCCTGACGGCCATGTGGCATGGCGGGGGGACACTGTCCCGACTGATGCGCTCAGGCTTATCGACACAGTGCGCGGTGCGTAATCATTTACGACCAAACAGCCGCTCGACATCGGACAGCTTTAGCTCGACATAAGTTGGGCGGCCATGATTGCATTGGCCAGAGCCGGGCGTTGCTTCCATCTCGCGCAGCAAGGCATTCATCTCTTCGCCTGTGAGTCTGCGGCCTGCGCGCACCGAATGGTGGCAGGCCATGGTGGCGAGCACATGATCAAGCTTGCGTTCCAGCGAAATTGCTGAGCCACTGTCGGCCAATGTATCGGCTACGTCGCGCACCAGTTGTGCAATATCGCCGCTCTTCAAGAGCGAAGGCACTTCACTCACAGCCACAGCGCCGGGCCCGAAACTTTCAACGATGAGTCCGAGACCCGCGAGCACATCTGTATTTTCCAGCAGGCGATCGACCTCACCGGCTTCCAGTTCAACCACGACCGGGATGAGGAGCAATTGACGGCCAATGCCGCTCATCTCGCGCTCGCGTTTCAACTTCTCATAGACCAGTCGTTCATGCGCGGCATGTTGATCGACAATGATGAGCCCATCGCGCGTCTGCGAGACTATGTAAGTGTCATGCACTTGCGCACGGGCAGCACCCAGAGGAGCATCGAGGTGGTCCGCCTTCACCTCTGCTGCATGGCTGCGCATGTCAGCAACAGGCGGCATGGCGGTGAAAGAGCTTTGCGCGGCCTCACCGAAGCCTGAAGGAGCAGCAGGAGATGAGCGCCAGTCCCAATTCGCATTTTGCGCAGGGCGCGGCGTGTAGGCCGGTTCAAAGCTATTACGCCGCGCCAGAACATCGAGCGTCTTGATGCCACCTGTGGTCGTGGCCCGATGCATGGCTTCAGCCAGTGTTTGTTTCAAGGCCCCGATCAGCAAACCACGCACAAGGCCGGGATCGCGAAAGCGCACTTCCGCTTTGGCGGGATGCACATTCACATCAACATCGCGGGGCTCGCATTCAATGAAAAGAGCAAGGGCAGGGTGCTTGTCTGATGGCAGATAGTCCATATAGGCCGCACGGATCGCACCTTGCAAGACACGGTCTCGCACAGGGCGGCCATTCACATAAAGATATTGCGAGAGTGCATTGGCGCGATGATAGGTCGGCAGACCTGCAAAACCTTTGAGCCGCACATTCTCGCGCTCTGCATCCACCTGCAAGGCATTGTCACGGAAATCACGGCCCAGTATCTGCGAGATGCGTGTCAGCAGACCTTCTGGTGTGCCGGGGCAGGCGGCAAATTCAAGTGCTGTCAGATGATCGCCCGACAAAGCAAAGCGCACTTGCGGATGCGCCATGGCCAGACGCTTGATCACATCAGCCACAGCTTGCGCCTCAGCGCGGTCGGTTTTGAGAAATTTCAAACGAGCAGGGGTGGCGGCAAAGAGATCGCGCACTTCAATGCGTGTTCCACCCGAATGCGCAGCCGGTGCGACTGCGCGCTTGGCCCCATCTTCCACACGGATCATATGTCCATTGCTCGACGACGCTGCGCGCGTAAAGATTTCAACCCGCGCGACGGAAGCAATGGAGGGCAAGGCCTCGCCGCGAAAACCAAGTGTCGCGATATTGGACAAATCGCCATCAGGAATTTTCGAGGTGGCGTGACGCTCAACAGCAAGTTCGAGATCGTCAGCGCTCATGCCTGCGCCATCATCGCTGACGCGGATGAGCTTTCGCCCGCCCCCTTCAATCACGACCTCGATGCGGCGTGCACCCGCATCCAGCGCATTTTCGACAAGCTCCTTCACAGCGGAGGCAGGGCGCTCCACCACTTCGCCAGCAGCGATGCGGTCAACGAGGATCGGGTCGAGGCGACGAACGGGCATCAGGTGATTCCTTGATGCCCCAGTCTAGCAGAGGCGAGACCGCAGCTCACATGCCGGTGGGTCGGCCAGCGGCCGCGACCAACAACTTCTTCGCCCCAAAAAGCCGCTTGGCGGCGCGCTTTGTATCATCCAGCGTCACAGCCGCGATATAGCCATTGCGCTGATCGAGGAAGCTGACCGGCTCCTTTTCAAGCTGCAGATGCACAAGATTGCCTGCAATCTTGGTCGATGTATCAAAACGCAGCGCATAAGAGCCGATGAGATATTTTTGTGCCTTGTCCAACTCTTCCGCGCTTGGTCCCTCACAGGCCAGCTTTTCGATCTCTTCTTCGATCACGGTGAGCGATTCTGCGGCGCGCTCATTCTTGGTGGAGGTGCCACCGGAGAAAAGTGCCGCATGGTCGAAGGTGACGAGTTGCGAATGCACCGAATAGGCAAGGCCACGCTTCTCGCGCACTTCGCGGAAGAGGCGTGCCGAGAACACGCCGCCCCCCAAAATATGATTGACCACGACCGCAGGCCAGAAATCCGGGTCGCTGCGTTTCAGGCCGGGCAGGCCGAAGCGGATTGTTGATTGCGGCACATCAAGATCAATAATTTTGCGCGTACCAAGTCCGCTCATTTCAACATCGCTGATCGCCGTCAGATCGCCGCTCGCAGGCAGTGCGCCAAAGACAAGATCGAGCAAGGGGGCGAGCGTTGCCGCGCTGATCGCGCCCACAACAGCAATCTTCAACTGGCTGCGGGCCATGATCCGGTTGCGCAATGTGATGAGATCATCGCGCGCAATCGCCGCCACACTTTCCAGCGTGCCGCGCGAAGCCATGCCATAGGGATGCGTGCCGAAAGCGGCTTCGCGCCAGGCTTTGCCCGCCAGCGCATCGGGGTCCTTGGCTTCGCGCTTCAATCCCGCGATCATCTGTGAGCGCACACGCTCAATCGCATCTTGATCAAGGCGAGGTTCGCAAACGGCGAGACGCAAAAGACCAGCAGCATCGTCAAGATGGCGCACGAGCGTCTTCATACGTCCGTGGAATGTGTCACGATCAGCGGAGAAAGAAATCTCCACCGCTTTGTCGTCCATCGCACGGTGAAAGGCATCAGCATCGAAAGGGCCTGCACCTTCATCGAGCAAGGCCGACAACATCGACACGGCCCCTGCTTTGGCGGGCTCATCCTGCGTCGTGCCACCATGGAAGGCAAATTCGAAGGCTACCAGCGGAACGGCGTAATCTTCCACCAACCAGGCCTCGATCCCGCCCGGTGATTTGACCATCTGCACGCTGTCTGCGCGGCTCTTGGCTGTTGTTGTCATTCTTGGTGTCCAATCAATCAGGCAGCATTCTGCGGCAGAAGGAATCCGGTGACAGCGCGCTTGGGATCAAGCCAGTTGCGGCAGGCCTCGCGCACGGCATCTGCGCCCACCGCATCCATGCGCTGCGGCCATTCGCGAATGTCTTTGACACTTGTGCCAGTGGTCAGCGCCGCGCCATACCAGCGCGCCAGCATGGCCTGACTGTCTTGGGCGTAAACAGCATCAGCAATGAGGCGGGTTTTGGCGCGTGCGAGATCTTCTGCATCGACGCCCTGTTCAGCGACCTCTGCAATGACCGCGCGCACGGCTTCATCGAGTGCTTCCAGCGTCACATCGGGAGCAGGCATGGCATAGACCCAGAAGCGCGTGTCATCGAGCGCAGTGCCCATATAGTAAGCGCCAGCCATGACCGCGATCTTTTGCTCCACAACAAGCTTGCGATAGAGCAGGCTTGTTTGTCCTCCACCCAGCAAATGACCGAGTAGTTCGAGCGCTTCAGCCTCACCAGCCTTCGCTGTCGTGTAAGAGGGCACGAGATAGACGCGCTGATGACTTGGTTGCTCAACCTTCTCATCAGCAAGTTTGACGATCCGCTCCGCGCGTGGTTCGGGTTCACGCGGGCGGCGACGCTCTGGTGCTTCGCCACGCGCAGGGATTTTGCCATAGGACTCGTCGGCAAGTTTGCGCACTTCCTCTGCCGTCACATCACCGGCGACGATCAGGATCGCATTTTCCGGCGTGTAGAAGCGGTCGTAATAAGTCAGCGCATCTTCGCGGCCGAGATCTTCAATCTCATGCATCCAGCCGATGATTGGTTTGCCATAGGGGTGATGCGTGAAAAGAGCCGCTTGCACGGCTTCATTGAGCTGCGCAGACGGGTCGCTATCTGTGCGCATGCGGCG
>CAZLBA010000099.1:0-11770 GCA_964557555.1 uncultured Beijerinckia sp. | reverse complement strand
TGCAGGTGCCGGTGAAAGTGTAAGGCCCACCATTGGGCGCGATGAGACGGCGCACCGAAGGGCTGAGTTGCACCAGCTCGCCCGCTGCATGGGCCTGCCGGTCATAGGGGATGTCTTCGGGCGTCTCGCTCATGGCTTCATGTTAGGCGATCGCGGGGCTTAGTGGAAGTTGCGCCCCTTGGGCATGGCTGCGACTTCAGTGGTCAACGCCAATCGTTCCGCCCTTTCACGTTGCTTGTCCGGGCGGTCCTGCGGGTGGCGTAGCTCATCTGCATTGGCAAGGGCAGAAATATGCGGCCCTGCGTCGGACAGGCGACTGAGCCAAGGGGTGAGATCCAGAAACTCATCTGCGACGACATGAATGACACCGGCTTCATTTTGCACGCGCCCGGTGATCGCCACAAAGCGGGCGCCCAGAACAAGGGCGCGATTGGCCTCAAACACTTTAGGCCACACAATCGCGTTGGCCACACCAGTCTCATCTTCCAGTGTCATGAAGATGACGCCCTTGGCTGAGCCGGGGCGTTGGCGCACCAGAACGAGGCCCGCAACCGTGGCGCGGCGTCCGCTCAACAGGGATAATTGTTCGCAGCGATGAATGCGCTTGGCGCGTAACATGTCGCGCATGAAACTGACCGGATGCGCTTTGAGCGACATGGAAAGATGGCGGTAATCTTCCACCACATGTTCCCCCAGAGGCATGGGCGGCAGATGAATGTCAGGCTCTTGCTGCGATGTTGCGGCTGCTGCAAAGAGGGGAAGATCATCTTTATCCCCGGCACGATTAAGGCCGCGCACGGACCAAAGCGCATCACGCCGATCAAGCCCGATGGAGCGAAAAGCATCGGCAGAGGCAAGCCGCTCCAATACAGATGGCGAAAGCCCTGTTCGCAGCCATAAATCACGCACGGAATCATAACCGTGCCCGCGTAACTGTGCGATAAGCTTCATATCATCTTCGCGCACACCCTTGATCTCGCGAAAGCCCAGACGAATGGCGCAATGTGTTTGAATGTCGTGCGCCTGATCCTGATGGCGGGGATGTGGGGGATGATGGCTGGCCTCTTCCAGCGTACAATCCCAATCACTTGCATTGATATCAATTTCGCGGATTTCTACCCCATGTTCGCGCGCATCGCGCACCAATTGGGCGGGTGCATAAAAGCCCATGGGCTGCGAGTTCAACAGCGCACAGGCAAAAACATCCGGATAATGGCATTTGAGCCAGGACGAGGCATAAACAAGCAGCGCGAAAGAGGCTGCATGGCTTTCGGGAAAACCATAAGTGCCGAAGCCTTCGATCTGTTTGAAACAGCGCTCGGCAAAATCGCGCTGATAGCCGCGCGCGACCATGCCTTCTACCATTTTGGCGAAGAAGGTATGAATGGTGCCGACGCGTTTGAATGTTGCCATGGCGCGGCGTAGCTTGTCAGCTTCGCTTGGCGTAAAGCCTGCAGCAACAATCGCAATCTTCATGGCCTGTTCCTGAAAGAGCGGCACGCCCAAGGTGCGCCCCAGTACCGTTTCCAATTCTTTTGAGGGAAAGCTCACAGGCTCCAGCCCTTGCCTGCGTCGCAAATAAGGATGAACCATATCCCCCTGAATGGGGCCGGGCCGTACAATCGCCACCTCGATGACGAGGTCGTAAAACTCTTTCGGCTTGAGGCGTGGCAGCATGGACATTTGCGCGCGGCTTTCAATCTGAAATACGCCAACCGTATCGGCACGCTGGATCATGCGATAAACGGCAGGATCTTCAGAAGGGATTGTCGCGAGTGTCAGACGTCCGCCATAATGTTTCTCGAAGAGATCAAAACTGCGGCGCAGTGCGCTCAACATGCCAAGCGCCAGAATGTCGATCTTCAAAATACCGAGCGCATCAAGATCATCCTTGTCCCATTCGATTGTTGTGCGCCCTTCCATGGCAGCAGGTGCAATGGGTACGACCTCATCCAGCCGTGAGCGCGTAATGACAAAGCCGCCCGTATGCTGCGACAGATGGCGTGGAAAGCCCGCAACACGCCGCGATAATTCAAGCGCAAGGGCGAGGCGATGTTCGTTTGGATTGAAACCCAGTTTCAACAGCTCATCGAGATTTACTTCGCCCGACCACCAGCCGGCAATCGTGCCCGACAAAGCGGATATTTCGCTCTCGCTATAGCCAAAGACTTTTGCCACTTCTCTCGTGGAAGAACGCGCGCGATAGGTGATTACGGTGGCAGTTAATCCAGCGCGATCCCGGCCATAGCGCTCGTAAATATATTGCATGACTTCTTCGCGCCGTTCATGTTCAAAATCGACATCAATGTCAGGCGGCTCGCGGCGTTCTGTTGAAATGAAGCGTTCAAACAAAAGATCATGTTTGGTTGGGTCAACTTCCGTAATCCCAAGGCAAAAGCAGATGGTGGAATTTGCGGCTGATCCGCGCCCCTGACACAAGATGCCGCGTGAACGCGCAAAGCGCACAATGTCATGCACGGTCAGAAAATAGGCGGCATATTGCAGCTCTGCTACAATGGCGAGTTCATGTTCGATAGCTTTTTTGACATGGTCCGGCGTGCCTTGAGGATAGCGCCGCTGTGCGCCTTCCCACGTAAACGAGGTGAGCGCATCTTGCTCGCTCGCAAAACCCTCGCGCAACTCATCAGGATAATCGTAGCGCAGATCATCGAGGCTGAAAGTGAGGCCTTTGGCGAAGCGCAAACTCTCTTCCACCGCTTGCGGATATTCATCAAAAATGCGCCGCATCTCTTGTGGCGATTTGAGATGGCGCTCGGCATTTTTATGCAAGCGCCGGCCGGCCTCTTCAATCGTCACACCATGGCGAATGCAGGTGACGACATCGGCAAGCTGACGCTGCTGAGCGGTATGCATGATCACATCATTGGTGGCCATCAGAGGCAGCATCATCGCGCGTGAGAGTTCTACACGTTCGCTCAAGCTCCGCCGCATATGCGTGTCATAGGCAAGGCTGGCCGTCAGCCAGACGCGACGTGGCGCGCATTCGCGCAATTGCCACAGGCGTGTATGAAGCTCATCAGTTGACAGGGCAGGCGAGTCATCTGCGCTTGTCTCTTCCATGACAGCAAGATGCAGCCCGTCGCATAAATCGAGGAGATCAGCGAAATAAAGTTCGCAATCTCCCTTTTGGGTACGCAAATTGCCGCGTGTGAGAAGCTTGGTCAGTCGTCCCCAGGCGGGACGGTCTTGTGGGTAGGCCAGCACATCAGGTGTCCCATCGCGAAATACGAGGCGCGCTCCGCAATAAAGATGAAAGCCTTTTGCCTGTTCACGATTTTCGCGCAGGAAAACATGCGCACGCACAACGCCTGCGACCGAATTGCGATCAGCAATACCAAGCCCTGTAAGGCCAAGCGCAATGGCTTGAGCCATCAAATCTTCAGGATGTGAAGCGCCACGCAGAAATGAAAAATTGGTCTGCGTGGCAAATTCCACAAAGCCACTCATGTGTCACGCAAAGACCCCATGCAGGAACCAGCGCGGGCGTGGCGCCTCTTCGCCATAAAGCCCTTCGCGGAACATCCAGAAGCGACGGCCTTCTTTATCTTCGACACGGAAATAATCGCGCGTGAGTTGCGGGGCCTGTTGCGCCCACCATTCAGGGGCAATGCGTTCCGGCCCTTCAATACTCACAACTTCATGCATCACGCGTCGCCATTTGAAACGCAGCGGCGGGCCATCTGGCACTTCAGCGATTGCTTCCACAGGTTCAGGCCGCTCAAAGACGCGGATGGGGCGCGGCAATTGCGGTTCTGTGTCCCAATCAATCGCGGGAGCAGTTGCCGCAGTGACGAAGCGTGCTGCATGATCGGGCCAATGGGTTGGGTTGGGCGCAAGACGCTGTACGCGATGCGCGCCCAAACGTGCACCAAGCCTGTCGATGAGTTCTGCGCCTTTCTCCTGCAAGGGCACGACAACGCGCGTCCATGAGTCTTGGGCGGGGTTCAGCTCTTCTACATGAAGGGCAGCAAGGCGCATCAGGTCAAAGCCAAAGCCACTATCAAGCGGGTCTTCATCGCCTCGCTCGGCAGCAGCCTTGATACGTTCCCGCAACAGCAGGCTGATAGCTTGTGGATCGCGCAAGGGGCGGCTGGAAGCAATTTCGATATGGCGCACCAAACCATCTGTGCGGAAGAGATTGGCCTCTACCCGCCGGGCACCTTCGCCATGGCGTTCCAGCAAACGGCAGAGATCTTGCGCAAGTGTGGCAAGCACGCTTTCCACATCTTCGCGCCTGCCAATGGGCTCTGCGAAATTGCGCTCGACGACATAAAGCGGCGCTTCAAAGCGTGGCGTGATGGGCGTGCGCAATTTGCCCATAAGACCGTCAAGACGGCGAAAGATTTCTTCGCCAAAGCGCGCAGCAATAGGCGCACGCGGACGCATCCACAAATCATCAACGCGCTTCAAACCTGTTTGCGACAGCGCGTAGGCTTTATCCGTGCTGATACGCAATGCCGCCACAGGCAAATCACCTAACAGGCGGCGCAATTGCTTTTCATCTGCCCCTGTAGGCACAGCACGCAAGCGGCTGAAGCGTGCTAAAGCCCAAGCAGCTTCGGGCGTATCAGCCAAAGCGCAACGCGCCTCAAAGCCTAGCGTGGCAAGGCGTGTTTCAATCTTTTGTGCGAGCGCTTCTTCGCCGCCAAACAAATGCGCCGCGCCTGCAATATCAAGCATCGCGCCATCCGGCGCATCGGGTGCAGCCAGTGGCGTGAAGCGGCGACACCAATCTGCCAGACGTGCTGGCGTCAGTGTCAAAGCCTCAGGCGATTTTTTGGCGGCGATGTGGAGCGAGAGATAGCGGCTCACGCTGATGTCCTTTCATAGTCCAGATGATCTCCTGTTCGCTTTCACTGAGACGGGTCAGCGTGCCATTCATGCCGCGTTGCTTGCGCAGCTTGAGGCTCCAGACAGGATTGGTTGGGATGGGTCGGCGTTTGCCCGCCGATGTGACGCGCAGCGCAGCGCGGCTGGAGATTTCAAACCGCAATTCGGCAGCGGTTGAGAGTTCGTGTAGCGGTGCATCATGCAAGAGCAGCGCTTCGCCAGCGCCAGCGCGTGCGGCCAATTGCAAGCGGCGTGTGGCAGCCAGAGCGAAATGCCGCCGTGCTTCGCGCAACTCACCAATGACAGCCGCACAGGCGCGCGATTTCAGCGCCTCTTCCATCGCCCAGAGCGTCTGGCGGGCTGTCTGCGCGCGCACCAGAACGAAACGCTCCAGCGGCACGCCCAGATGACGCAGGCCCGGCCCATAGGGCAGCCCCGCCTCGCCAAAGAGAAAATCCTCCACCACCCAGACGATGAGGCCGGGTCGCGTGTGGGCCGCCTCCACCGCGCGAGACAGGGCAAAGCCGCAAGCGGCCGGCTGGTCGCCGGGGCGGGCAGGCAGCACCTCGCTCAGCCGCCCACGCGGCGCGGGCTTGGCCGCCACGCCCTCTAATTGGGGTGCCTGCGCCTCAATCCGGGCAATCGCCGCCCGCAAAAAACCCACCCGCTCCGCCCTGCCGCCCTGCGACATCGGTCCCAATGCTCCGTCTGTTCATGTTTCGTTCTTATAGATTCCCCTCTTTGGGAAGGGAGTCAAGGGGTTGGGGAGGGGGAGGTGGGCAGTCGGGCTTAGGCAGTCGGCAGTCGATGGGTGTCAAGCCTTGCTCACCGCAACGCTTAGCGAGACGCCTGCCTGCTTTTGCAGATAAGTCAGCACGGCAAAAAGATTGCGTGCTTGCGGATTGCCGCTGGAGCTGAACATGCGCATCAGGCTCTTTGGCGGAGTGTTGACTGCTGCGGCCAGCTGCTCAAAGCCAACAGTCGCATTGATGTAATCGCGCAGAACAGTCTTACCGGTTTCAACATCTCCCGCCAGCAGACAATCAATACCCTCGCACAGCAACGCTTCGCGAAAGGCGTCGTCTTCGTTGACGCGTTTTTGGATGAGGTCTTTGAAGCTTCTTGTCAGTACCATTTGTTACTCCGACCGCTTCAACCGTTTATATTCTGCCCATAAGCCGTGTGCTTCGGCGATGTCGTCTTCTTGCCTACGCTTGCTTCCACCACACAGAAGAAGAATGAGCCGCTCGCCATCGCCCGAAATAAACGCGGTAGCCCGGTCCCCAGTGAATGCGCAGTTCGAGCACACCTGAGCCAACCGATTTCACATTCGAGACGTTGCCTCGCTCCAGCCGTGCCAAAGAAACCGTAACCTTGGCGGCGGCGGCCACATGCAGCGAAGCAAACCACTCTTCAAAAGGCGATCTTCCATCGGGGCGGACGAAATTGCGCAATTCCATTAGTAACATAAAGGGTACTTTTAATCAAGCAAGAAAACACTATTCGAAAGCAGTGAGATGCAAACTTCACTCCGCCGCAGGCCGATCCTTCTGTGCGTAGCCCAAACGCGCATTCAATTCGTCGAGGATTTGCTCGGCGGCTTCCGCGATGACGGTGCCGGGGGGGAAGATGGCGGAGGCGCCGGATTGGCGCAGCGCTTCGAAATCTTGCGGCGGGATGACGCCGCCGACCACGATCAGAATGTCGCCGCGACCCGCTTTCTCAAGCGCGGCTTTCACTTCAGGCACAAGCGTCAAGTGACCTGCAGCCAGCGACGACACGCCGATGACATGCACATTGTTTTCGACCGCCTGCTTCACGGCTTCTTCAGGTGTTGCGAAGAGCGGGCCGATATCAACTTCAAAACCAAGGTCACCAAAGGCCGATGAAATCACCTTCTGCCCGCGGTCATGGCCATCCTGACCAACCTTTGCAACAAGAATGCGCGGCTTGCGGCCTTCATTCTCGGCAAAGGCGCGGGTCATGGCTTCAACGCGGTCAATGATTTCAACCTCGCTGCCCGCCTCACGACGATAAACGCCCTTGATCGTGCGAATGGAGGCGACGTGACGGTTAAAGACCTTTTCCAGCGCAAGCGAAATCTCACCAACCGTTGCTTTCGCGCGGGCAGCTTCAATGGCCAGCGCGAGCAAATTGCCATCGCCCTTCGCGCCATCTGACAGAGCTTTCAGGGCCGCCTGCACTTGTGTCTCGTTGCGCTCGGCGCGCAAGCGCTTCAGCTTTTCGATTTGCTGCGCGCGCACGGCAGAATTATCGACCTTCAACACGTCGATCGGTTTTTCATCAGCGAGCTTATATTTATTGACGCCGATCACAGCCTGTCGTCCGCTGTCAATGCGCGCCTGCGCTTTGGCGGCAGCTTCTTCGATGCGCAGTTTGGGGATGCCGGCATCAATGGCTTTCGCCATGCCGCCGAGCTTTTCCACTTCTTCAATATGCGCCCAAGCACGTTCTGCGAGGTCCTGCGTCAGGCGCTCGACATAATAAGAGCCGCCCCATGGATCAATGATGCGCGTCGTGCCGCTTTCCTGTTGCAGGAAGAGCTGTGTGTTACGTGCAATGCGGGCAGAAAAGTCGGTTGGCAAGGCGAGCGCTTCGTCAAGCGCATTCGTGTGCAGGGATTGCGTATGGCCCTGCGTGGCGGCCATGGCTTCAATCGTTGTGCGCACAACATTGTTGAACACGTCTTGCGCGGTGAGCGACCAGCCCGAAGTCTGGCAATGGGTGCGCAGCGGCAGGCTCTTTTCAGACTTCGGCTCAAACTGCTTGACGAGGCGCGCCCATAACAGGCGCGCAGCGCGCAGCTTGGCAACTTCCATAAAGAAGTTCATGCCAACCGCCCAGAAGAAGGACAGGCGCGGTGCAAATTGATCAACCGTCAGGCCAGCGGCGATACCCGCGCGAATATATTCCACGCCATCGGCCAGCGTGTAAGCGAGTTCGAGATCTTGTGTCGCACCGGCTTCCTGCATGTGATAGCCGGAGATCGAGATCGAATTGAACTTCGGCATATGCTTCGATGTATAGGCGAAGATATCCGAAATGATGCGCATCGAATCCTTGGGTGGATAGATATAGGTGTTGCGCACCATGAATTCTTTGAGGATGTCGTTCTGAATCGTGCCGGAAAGCTTGTCTTGCGACACGCCCTGTTCTTCAGCGGCCACGATGTAAAGCGCGAGCACTGGCAACACCGCGCCATTCATCGTCATCGACACGCTCATCTGATCAAGCGGAATGCCTGAAAACAAAGTGCGCATGTCGTAGATTGAATCAATCGCAACGCCCGCCATGCCAACATCGCCAGCCACACGCGGGTGATCAGAATCATAGCCACGATGAGTGGCAAGATCGAAGGCAACCGACAGACCCTTTTGGCCCGCGGCGAGATTGCGGCGATAGAAAGCGTTTGAATCTTCAGCTGTCGAGAAGCCCGCATATTGGCGGATCGTCCAGGGCTGGTTGACATACATGGTGGGATAGGGGCCGCGCACGAAAGGCGCGATGCCGGGATAGCTGTCGAGAAAGTCGATGCCTGCGAGATCGCTTGCAGTATAAAGCGGCTTCACCGGAATTTCCTCCGGTGTCATCCATGGCTCACCAGCTACGCTGCCTGCTGTTGCAGCGGGGGCAAAAGCAAGTTTGGAGAAGTCTGGGATCTTCGTCATGGCTTCTCTCACATCAGGCCAGCTTCAGCGCATCATCGAGCAGCGCGACCACGTCGCAACCAACATAGATGAAGCTCCCAATGCCAGCGGCTTTGTAACTCTGTTCCATCTCGCCCGGACGGCCTGCAAGATAGATATGGCTTGCACCTGCTTTTGCGAGCGCCTGCGCAGTGGTGATGGCGCGCTCGGCATAAAGCGCATCTGATGAACACAGGCAGGCGATTTTGGCGCCAGAGGCTTTGAAGGCTTCGACCACACCAGCCTCATCCTCAAAACCATCATTGCCCGGCGCTTCAATGCCGCCCGCTTCAAAGAAGTTCTTTGCGTAAGTGGTACGTGCCGTGAAGGCAGAGATGGGGCCAAGATTGGCGAGGAACACGCTGGCACGCTTGCCGCGTTTGTTGGCAATGTCATCCGCACGGTCGCGCAAGGCTTCATAGGCTTCTGCGTCACGGCGCACGGGCAGGGGCTCGATGCTCACAGCCTGCTTGCTCGGCGCCGCAGCAGGCATTGCGGCCAGTACCTCCACCGGTGCTTCGCTGACATTGGGAAACTCACTCGTTCCGGTCAGCGGATCCTTGCGGCGCGCAATGGCCTTGGCGCGTTGGGCTTGCGTGTCCTTCACTTTGCGCTGGAATGCGCCAGAGGTCAGCATCGGCTCAATCCCGCCATTTGCCTCGATCTCTTGCAACAATGTCCATGCCGCTTCGCAAAGCTGATGCGTCAGCGTCTCGAAAGAGCCAGCTCCAGCTGCCGGATCAGCCACGCGCCACAGATTGCTTTCTTCAAGCAGCACCGACTGCGTATTGCGTGCGATGCGGCGGGCAAAATCATTGGGCAGGCCGAGCGATTGCGTGAAGGGCAGAACAGTGACGCGATCAGCACCACCCAGTCCTGCCGAGAAACAGGCAACAGTCGTGCGCAACATATTCACCCATGGGTCGCGACGGCTCATCATGCGCAGACCGGTCTCGGCATGAATATGCGCGGCGTGCGGTGTCAGCTCACATGCCTCCTCCACACGCGCCCACAGGCGGCGCAAGGCGCGCAGTTTTGCAACGCCTAGAATTTCGTCAGCATCGCAGGCAACACGCAAGGCAATCAGCTTGCGCGCGGCATCAAGATCAAGGCCAGAGGCTTCAAGCGCGCGCAGATAGGACAGCGCGCAAGCAAGCACGAAAGCAAGCTCTTGTGCTTCCGATCCGCCAGCTGCGTGCACCACGCGCCCATCCGCGCAAGCAACAGGGCCAGAAAAGCCACGTGTGCAGATGTCTTTCACGGCTTGCGCAAAATGCGGCGCGCCCACGCTCCAGGTGACGTCACTGCCGCCTTGCTGCAGCATCATGCCGAGCGGGTTGAGGCCGAACGAGATGCGGCAATGGGCCGGATCCGTTTCGCTGCCGCCAATCAGGTCAGCAAGGGCCTGAGCTTGATCCCTGCTTGCGACATCACATTCCACTGCAAGCCCATCAAGCGCGACGCCGTCGAGAAGTTGCGCCAAATCCTGAGCGCGTAGCCCAAAGCCATAAGCGCCAACAGCGCCAGCAAAGACGATTTGCAAGCCAGTGGCGCCATTTTCGAGATCATTCAACAGCTGTCGATGCGCGGCAGCAGCGTCCGGCTGATCGACGCGCGCCAAGGCGGCCCAGGCGCCGGCAGTCTCGCGCAGGGCACGCGGGCGCTCTTGCGTGAGGCGCTGATAGAGCGGCTCCACCGGGATGGCGTCATAGCTGCGCGATTGCAGCTTTTCAAAGGATGCTCCCTTGAGGACGCCGTCAACGCGGGCGCGCCAGTCGGCCTCGGAGGCTTGCGGAAAGAGGTCGGCAAAGGAATGTGCGGTCATGGCTCATCTTTTGCCATGTTGGCGCAGCCAGTGCCACAGTCAGAAGGTCGTAGAAATCTAGCCCCTCTGGGCGATTTCCTGCTCCAGACCGGCTGCCCCCGCCTTGAGCGCCTCTGCCGCCCGGTTCAGCAGCTCCTCGCTGGCGCGGCTGCGCGGCACCGAGACATGCATGGAGGCCAACCCCTCCCCTGAGGGGGCACGCACCAGACAAGCCACAGCCACGCTCCCCACGGTAAATTCCGCTGCACTGCGCGCAAAGCCATCGCGCCTGACGCGGGCCACTTCGTCGAGCAGCTTTTCGCGCTCGGAAATGGTGGTTGGTGAGAAGGCCACAAGTTCGGTTCGCGCCAGATAGGCATCGAGCTCATCAAGGCTCAGATCAGCCAGAAACACGCGGCTGGCGGCACCCGCATAAAGGGGGATCGGCACGCCGATCTGTTGCGTGTGGCCAATGGCATTCACCGCCTCAATCAGATCGACATTGACGCGGAAGTCACCCTGCCGCACCGAGAGCACGACGGATTCATTCACCTTGTCGCGCACAGCCTGCATGAAGGGGCGCGCGATCTTGCGCACCGGCAGGCCATCAAGCACTGCCTGCGCGAAATCCAGCGGCAAGGTGCCAAGCCGATAATTCGAGGTTTCATCATTTTGCGTGACGAGCCCTTCGCTCATCAGCGTGGCCAGAATGCGAAAGGTGGTGGGCTTGGACAGCTCTGAGCGGCTGGCAACTTCCAGCAAGCTCGACTCGCGGCCCGATGCGGCAAGCGCAGCCAGAATACGCGCTGCCCGGTCTACGGCCTCGATGGAGCTTTGGTCAACGCGCGCATCAAGACCGTTGCCGGAATGGGCACCAGCCTCCCTCTGCCTTGCCGCAGTGGCCTGCGTCGGCCGTGCCATGGTTGTCTCCTCAAATCCTGCGCGTCCGACGCGCGGACCTGTTGGTGCGATGAAACCCTATTCGCATTTTCTGCACAAGCCGCTTTCTGTGGCAGATGTGGACAGTATCATCTGACCTTTACAGTTATCATTCTGTCATTCAGCTTGGGCCTGTGGGGAGGACCAGTCATGTCAATTATTCCAGAGGGCCGGGTGCGCCGCGTTGTCACAACCGTGAATGAAGACGGCAAGGCTGTTGTTCTATTTGACAGCGAAAATCCAAATCGCGCCGTTCGACCGGGGAAAAACAACGTTGCCAATCTGATCTGGACCACGGACCAATGCCCGGCAGATATTTCGGGTTCCGTTGATCGTGGTGCCATCAAGATTGGTACATCACCTCTGCCGAGCGGTTCGGTGTTTCGTATTCTCGATTACCCGCCTGTGACGCCTGAGATGGAAAAGATGGATGCCAGCCATCGCATGAAGGAATTGTCACATGAGCCAG
>CAZLBA010000098.1:8352-11783 GCA_964557555.1 uncultured Beijerinckia sp. | reverse complement strand
AGTTCAATTAGGCGGTTGAGCAAAGCGGTGGTTTCCTGCACAGACTTACGGATTTCGGTGATCTCAGCACGGATTTCATCCATGTGCCGACCACCGCCGTAACGGTACAAGTCACGCTGGCGGTCAAGACGGGCGTTCGCTTCGGCGGCGTCGTTACGATAAATGGACATTATTCAAAAACCCTTCTAGAAGTTGGTCACGTTCGCTTCGTACTTTGTCGTGTATCTGCTTTAAACAGTCAAAGTCGTTGTTGCAGTCGGCTAGTTCGGCTCGCAGTCGTTCAATCTCGTCGGCGGCTTCTTTGAAGCGCCGTACATCGTAAGTAATGCCCGAGGGGCTGGTAATGGTTTGGCGTTCTCTCAGCCATTCATAAATGTCAGGCTCCAAACCGTTGCATCCTTACGTCTTTGCCGTGCAGGCCAATGCGCCGAGACAGTTCACGGGACAACAACTGCGCCCCACGCTCACAGGAGGCAAACATAGTCTCCACGAGTTTCCGGTAGGCCCGGGCTGTTTGGTATGCCTCTTGCTGGGCCACCACGATGGGGTCCACATCCCGCCGTGCCTTAGCCAGCGTCACACGGTCTGCCTTGTCAGCGGAGTTCCACTGCCCGATCAGAACGGTGGATTCAGACAGACGACATTTGTGAGACTGCTTCTCTTCGTCAATCTCGGCCATGACCAGTTCAGACTGCGAGTACGAAACCCATGCCATGAACTCACGGTACAGGTTCATTAGGTCAGCGTCTGATAACCCGTCTAGGTCCCGGGGTATCTCCGGGGGTGCCGACCCCGGTCGTGCTGGGAGGCTGAACTTGTCCTTGAACCTCTCCACCGGATCGGTCGCTGGCATGGTCCGTACTATCCGTGTCATCTTCTCCCCAACATTTGTTCTTGTATGGACATGACTTGCATGTTGCGTGAGTGATGCTATCCACCCACATCGGTCGCATTGGTGGGCGCTTGCCCTCTATGTGCGCCATGATATCGGCGCACCCAGTCAAGATGTCGTCAATGATCTCAGGCTGGAACCGAACGGTAAACTCTTTGACATCTTGTGTGGGCTTCCACTCATAGATGAACGACAAGGTGTGTATCCCTGTGCAGAACATGTACAGGTTGGCCTGACGAAGGTGGGACGGAAACGGCTTGCGAATACGGTTCCACATTTCATCAATGGTGATCTCACCCTTGGAATACGGGATAAACAGGTCGGGCGCTTCAAAGCGAAGTGTGCCCACGCCTACGCTCTTGATCTCAATGAGCGTTTCGCCATCGGCGTGAGCGACAATCCCGTCAGCGTGCCCCGTGATGTTGTATTCCTCGTTACGGATGGGCACCTCACGGTAACGGACAGCCTCTGCCCCGCAGGATGGGCAGGATGTGCCACCCGCTCCCTGCCAGCGGTGGTCGCATAAGCGACATTGCCAGTTGCCCCGCAATACACCGGCGTGCCACAACCAAGTTTGCCACTTGTTATGGATGGCGTTACCCTCCGCAAAGATGTTCAGCAGGTTAAAACCGGGACTGGTCGTCGGGCGGGGGAAACCCATGAGGGTGTACCACGAAGAGCGGGGGCACCAGTTCTTTTTGCAGATTTCGCTGGGGTGCAGTCCTGATGAGTCACGCTCTGCTTGTGAGTTAGCGTTATCTAAGGCCGCTTGAACCCGGACGATAGGCAGGATAACACCGGTTGACTTGGCGTTCTCTTTAAGTTGCTCAAGTATCCACTTGTTATTCCCCATGGGTCATCTCCAAGAAGTCGTCCTCAGTCAAGATGACGTAGCGTTTACCGCCCAAGTCAAACTGCAATACCGGAATGCGGTCCTCACGAATCGCCACCGCCTCCAAATCCCGCAGGTCTGTGAACTTGATGGAGTACGACTTAGTGTTATCCGTGAACTTATTTTCAATAAGAAAGTGCTCAGAACGAACGTCATTTTTGCGTAGCCAGCCAGAACCACTTCCGGCGTTACGGCTACCGCGGTATGCCTTGGCGGTGCGTTCCTCCTGCTTCCGTGACTTCTTATTGATAGCCCGGCGTGTGTTCTCCCCATCGGAGCCGATGATCATGAACCAAAGTGCTTTCGGGCGATGTCAGCGAGTTTCTTCTGCAAGTCAACGTCCTCACGGACGCCAAGCAGGAGTGCCTCCTTGCCCTGCCACTTCTGGCCGTCAAACGTGTAGAAGGCACCCGCACGGGTGATCGCATTGATGGAGATACCAATGTTGACGATGTCCTTAATGGTGTCAAAGTCCCCAAGGGTGAAGCCGTTACCGTCAGCAAAGTAGAAGTCAACCTGTGCGGTCTGCTGGGGGCGGTAGGTCTTGTTCTTCATGGTGCGCCCACGGATGGTCTGACCAATCGCCTCGTCCTTAACCTTGATCCACTCGTCACGCTTCACCTCAACACGGGTGAAGTAATGGAAGTTCTTAGCCTTACCACCGGGGGTGGTGCGGTTATCCCCGTACATGACTCCAATCTTTTCCCGCCACTGGTTGATGATGAGTCCGGTACAGCCACGGTCATCCCCGATGAGCGACCGCTTCTGCGCCTTACCTGACTTGCGGAAGAACTTGCCGGTGAGTCGGGCGCCGAGGCCCACCGTGAACTCCTCCATCAGTTTCTCTGCCTCGTCACCCGGGACAAGGGCTGGGAGGGAGTCCACAACGATGCAGTCAACCGCTCGGTTCTCCAGTGACTTGACGATCAGGTCGTATGCATGCTCCATCACGTTGGTTTCAACAATCCAAATACGGTCCAAGTCCACGCCAATGGCTTGGGCGTATTCCGGAACAAACTCCTCGGCGGCGATCCAGAGCACCACCCAGTCTGGGTCTAAGGCTTGGTTGGCGGCGATTGTCTTAAAAGCAATGGCAGTTTTACCCGAGGACTCGTCTCCGATGATCTCAGACCACTGGTTAACCGGCCAACCACCGCCGAGCATTAGGTCAAACGCCAGCACCCCAGTCGTAATGCGGGGAAGTTCTTGGTGCATCTCCGAGCCACGGATAACCGTGCCCTCACCAAACTTCTTGTTCAATTGGGCAAAGATAGTCTCGATGCTCTCGCTCATGTTGTGCTCCTTATTGTGTGTCAGACAGCCCAAGAGGCTTGGTCTGCTTGCATGTATTTACCGTTCCAACCGCACGAATAGCAACGAGGTGCGGGTGGGTAACCGTTTACCGTGGTGCCTTTAGCGCGACTGAACACGAAATTGCCTCCGCACTCCGGGCAACTCTGCGTCTCTTTGCGAGCCGCCTCCCCACCTTTCCATGAACGGATGGCATCTCCCATACGGATTTCACCGTCCGGGGTTATGTGCGGGGACTCCTGTGGGGTTACCTGATGAACAGGCTGGGCTACGGCAGGAAACTGGATTGCCCCGGGGCGGGACGGCATTGTGGACGGCGGTGTCCGTGGAGGGGAA
>CAZLBA010000098.1:0-8342 GCA_964557555.1 uncultured Beijerinckia sp. | reverse complement strand
ATTCATCGTCGTAATCCTCCCAGTCATCATCGTCGTCTTCCATGAACTCTATATCCCACTCTGCCATGGCGCCGGGGACTGAAAGAAGGTTGATGATGTGGATGAGCCGGGACAAAGGTCCCTGCTGAATGAACAGCGGCAGTTCTTCCTCAAACTCTATGTCCTTGTTTACTTCTATCTTGTCGCTGTCTATAAGCATGGCGAGAAGGGAGACGCCAAACGACGTAAAGAGGGCGACCGAAACGTCAGTTTCGTCATCTTCAAGTTTATTCTGCGACTTTATGATTGATGACAACCACCTAGCAGACTCCTCTATGTCCTCTAGAATACCGGTGCGTTGGAGGCGAATCCACTTACCGAGGACATCGCCAGTTTCCTGCTCCATGACCTCTTCTGAGGGGGGTGAGAAGCCTGCGAGTTCTGCGATGCTCTGACCGTCAGCCGGGGATAGGGTAAGTAGGAATGTGCGCTGGTTGAGCGGGGAGAGATCGTCGTCGTCATTCATTTGCCTTTGGCCTCCGACCATGAGTTTGCTGAGTGGCAGGACACTTTGAGTGGTATTCCTTCAATGACCCGCCCGTGACCCATGGCGTCCACCATTACTTGTTGTGCTTCATCCACGCAGTGATCAGGAACCGCGACTACTAACTCGTCGTGGACCTGAACTAGGATTTTAGCGTTAAAAGGTTTTAGCGCTTCATGAACATCAATCATAGCAATCTTACAGATGTCAGCCGCTGAACCTTGGACAATAGCGTTAATCGCTTGGCGCTCGGCTCGCGCCCGCAGTGACTCGTCTGTACTGCTCAACTCAGGGAGTCGGCGTCGCCTACCGGATAGCGTGGTCACATACCCACGCTGTCGTGCCTTTATTATCTCGGTGGCTTTCCACGCAGAAATGCCGCTGAATTGCTTGTAGTAGTTATTAATGACTTCTCTGGCACGTTGCTCAGTAATACCAGTTGTTCTTGCAAGTTTCTGAGCACCACCACCATAGGCGGTCAAGAAGTTAACACCCTTGCCTAACTGGCGTTCCTCAGCGGTTACTTCGTCAGGCTTCTTACCGAGCACCAGCGCCGCCGCTCCAGCGTGAATGTCCTGCTCCTGAAGGAAGAACTTACTCATGTTCTTATCTTTGGAGAACATGCACATGACACGGAGTTCAATCTGATCGTAGTCAGCCACCAAGAGTGTGTGCTTGGGGGGCGCGACAAAAAGGCTCCGGATGGTGGAGTCACGGGGGATGTTCTGAAGGTTGGGGCTACTGGAGGACAAGCGCCCCGTGGCGGTCCTGTGCAAATGGAATGACGGGTGGAGACTGTTATTCACCAGTTTCAAAAGAAGCCCATCAACGTACGTTGACTTGACCTTCTTTAACTCCTGCCACTCCAAGAGCATGGGAATCAGCGGGTGGGCATTTTCCAAGTAGCGCAGGGCCTCCTCATCAACTGAGTCAGCGCCCTTGTTGGTCTTTTTGTGGGACTTCAACCCAAGCCCGCCCGCAGACTTCTTCTTAAAGAGAAACTCTTGCTTACTCTTATTGCTGTCGGGGTTAAACCCCGGAGGGGTGTACTTGCTCATCTGGAGGAGCAGGTCCCGCATCTTGTTGTCCAACTCACGCCCGAGTACCACCATGGCGCTCTTGGTAACCGGGATGCCTTCGTCTTCCATGTCCATCAGGACCCGGAGAACCAGCATGTCTTGCTCTAGAGCGTTGCGTAACCCTTGGCGGTTTTTGATCTTCACCCACAGACGGCGGTACAGCGACCATGTCCAACGAACGTCAAGGTGTACATACCGAGCGGCCTTGGAGAAAGGCACATGGTCAATAATCTTGCCGAGTTTGCCGTCACGGTAGTAGGCATCGTGACCGGCGTAGTTATGGGCGATTAGGTCAGTCAAACCGTACCCACGGAGGTTCTCGTTCACGATATGTTGCATGACCATCGTGTCCATGAAGCCCTCCATTGGGAGGTCCTGCGCTAAGTACTTACGGATAGAACGGGCGTCAAACTTGACGTTGTGACCCACCTTGACGATGTTCGGATCACAGAAAAGGCACTCTAAGGTTGTGAATACCTCAGACCTTTGTAACTGCGGAGGGGGTGGCAGGAAGGTTGCGGGTATGCGATAACGCGCCTTGGCCTCCGACTCAGTTCCGTCTTTAAGAAGTTTGCGATACCCGGGCGGTGGCGTGGTGGAGCCGTCCCCCACCTCCTCGGGCGTGAGCATCTCGCCATGGGAATGGCCCATGGGAATAGCCCAAGAATGTCCGTCTGTGGCGATGCCAATCCAAAAGACCTCGTTACGCAGGGGGTCAAGAGCGAGAGTCTCCCGCCACTTCTGCATCAGGCGCTCACGAGTGGCCTCCCGCACGGACGGCGACTTAGAGACCATGTTGGACAGGTGAGACTTTAACTCCGTGTTGAATGCCTCCATGGCGTCGTTATGGCGCTCAACGACTCCCCGTGTCTCCACATCAAAGGCAAATGCCCCGATTTCTTGGATGACTTTAACGATTTGGTGCAGTTCTTCTACCGTAGAAACCACTGAGGGAGGGGCCGTAAAGCCCCTCCCTCTCGGGTCTTGTTCGGGTGTTGACCCCGACACGGTCACTCGTCTTCAGCGCAGATGGCGAGAAGCGACGACCGGGAGGGAATCGGGACAATCTCGTCGGTGTAAGCCGACTTCAGGAAGTGGTTGAGGTCGCTCTCTGAGAGTTCCGAGACTCCCCACTCCTCCTCAAGGTCACGGGCCTTGACCAATTGATGGTTGGTTGCGGTCGTGGCACCCTTGCCCGAGCGACTGATCGCCCAGTAGTGCTTCGGGAGCGGTCCCTGACGGGGGTCGTCATTGAAGTTCTTCAACTGGTCAATGGCGCGGGAACCAACCTCGTACGAGCGGAGCACCGGCTCCTCGCCCGGGGCCAACAAGACCACGTTAAACGCAAACTTGTTGCTGGGGCGGTTACCCGAGTCGCACAACGGGCAACCGTTGGGGTCAATGTTGCCGATGCAGGTGAACGACTTCTGACCGGTGCGCTCCACCCAGTGCTGGCGGTAGGCCGCATACGGGGCCGCTTCAAGGAACTTCACGATGATCGGCTCTTCCGAAACCTTGAGACGCTGAGCATAGGAGGAGTCCGAGACATCGGACTTCAACTGCTTCACGCCTTCCCAACCGCCACGAATCACTCGGCGGGGGGCAGGCTCGGCCTTGCTGGGTGCGCTGGCCTTACGGACGGGGGCGTCATCTTCATCATCTTCAATGACCCGCAGACGGCGAGGGGCTTCATACTCCTGCTCGTCTTTCTCAAAGTCGTCGTCATCGTCGTATCTGGGCATGTTTCTGTCTTTCTCGTGTGTGTTGTGTTTGTGTTTGTGTGTTACTCGTGAGCACCGGGGTGCTCGGAGTCTATTTTGGCCAATGGGTTATGGCGTAGGTCTTGAACTGTTCCCAGTGCTTGGAGTTTTTGTCGTCCAAGTTGAAGCGCACGATACAGTCTTTCAGGAAGTCTACCTGTGCCCTGCTGTAGAGGCGCCTCCCCTTGGGGACTTTCCCCGGAAGTTGACTCTTCCGTGGCGCTGGCGATCTGTATGTTGCTCGGGGTATCCACCCTTGGTTCTCCCACATTCGTAATGTGCTGGCAGTCCGTCCGAGTGCTCGGGCGGCTTCACCGATGGAGAACATCTCAATGTCTGCACCGTTGATTCGGTACATCTTAGACCGAGCACCGTTGGTTGTGTCAAGGGCTACGGAGGGGCTCTTGGAGCGATTCTTGGGCGGGCGAGAGCCGGGCCAATCAGGTAGGTCACCTAGTAGATCAAGAGGGTCAGGGGCCATCGTAGTTACTTTAGTTACTTGAAAGATAATCGCAAAGATTCTCGCACCAAGTGGTAAGCCGGGCTCTTTCCTCCAGAGTAACGGCGTTATCCCCTGAAAGCAATGCCGAAGCAAGGTTACGCGGTGGGCAGACGCTGACCACGCGCAACAAATTGACAATAGTGTCAATTGTGAGGACTAACTCAGGGACTCCTTTGCCTTCGGAAAAGGCTTGGTTGTTGTGCCCATCCGAACTGCGCCACCAGTGTGGCGGGAACAGGTCGGAGGACCAATCGTCGGAACCATCGTCTCCACTAGAGTTCCACATTTCGGACATTCCCATCTCCCCGGAGGTGTGCGGTCTTCGTTCTTAGTCATGGCTTACTACCTCCTTATTCCCCATAAGGATAGCAGTTATTATTTTTTGGGCTCTACGACTTTAAAAGCCCAAGTTTCCTTCTCTTTGTACAAACTTTGAATCTCACCCTGCAACTCGGGGCGCTCAACCGCCACAGTGGCAAGGGCATCTTCGTCAAGCACACGGATCGGAATTGAAATCTCATCCCACAAGTCATTCTTAATCGCCCAGTCTTGGGCCTCGGACTGGTCCAAATTGACGGAGACCCGGCGCTCACGCTTGAGTTGCACACCGGAGCCAACCTCAATCCACTTGTGGCCAACGTGGTCGGTGTACCCGTCAATGTCCACAATGTTGGACAGTTCTTTCTTCATCTCTTCAGTGCGCTTAACGGCGGCATCACTGAACTCCTTGGCCTTGATGTATTCATCTACGAGACGAGACAGATACGCACTGTCTGTGGGCTCGGGGCTTTGCCTGATGATCTTGGGCATTGGTTTCTCCTTTGGTAGTTAGATGGTCCACGGAAGTACACGAGACGCCGAGGCTAGCCCATGGGCCATCTCTGAGGCGGTCATGTCACCGATGTCTTTGGCAGAGGTACCGGAGTAGTTCCACCATAGCGTTCCACGGCGAAAATGGGGCAACCTGTTGAAGAGTGATTTGCTGGAGCGGATGCCTGCTTCGTCGTTATCCATGGCGATGACGACACGGTCAGCCACTGTAGAGAGCAGGGCAAGTTGCTTGTCCGAGACGGCGGCACCAAAGGTGGCCAACGCCTGAGGCTTCTCAAATACGCTGGCGAAGCGCACGACATCCAACGGGGACTCCACGAGTACTGCGGTACCACCCATGAAGCGCTCAATCCCAAACAGGCTGTCCGACTTTTTGACACCCACTGGGAAGTTGCGTACCCACCCGGGCGCCTTGGTCTGCCAGCCCTGTAGGTCGCCAAAGTGATTAACAATGGGGATCACCCACGCCTTGTTCATGTTGTCCCAACGGACACCGTGCATCAGTACTTGATCAGGATCAAGCCCCCGCTTAGATAAGGCAGACTCAGGAGGGAGCACAAACTTGGAGAAAGACACCCAGTCGATCTCTGGCTTCTTCTCGGTGACCTCTACGCCGGTGGTAAGGCGCTCCAAGTTGCGGTCAATCAAGAAGTGATGGACCGCCATGATGGCGTCGGGTTCACCAGTTAGTTCCGACACCAGCATGCTGAGGGTGCCTCGGGCCCCGCACGAGAAGCAAATCCACAAACCGGTTTGGGCGTTCATGCTCCATGACGGTGAGCCGTCCTCACGCCCCGTGACACGGCGGTGCACCGGACACCTACCGGAAATCTCACGACCATCTGCACGGCGAACATCTACGCCGATGCTCTTGAGCACCGAGGCGAGGTCAGTCAAATGCGTCTCCGACACCGTAGCCATCAGCAGTCACCTCCGAGAAGTCCATGTGGTCCCAGTCCCACTTGATGTGTACTTCGCCAGTTGGGGCTGTGCGGGCCGCTACGACACGAATAATTGCTTGGTCATCCAAATCAGGGTTGCGCTCAACACCAAGCACGAGGTCTGCGTCCTGCACAAAAGACGATGAGTAACCAATGGCGTCAGCAGTGATGGCGCGAGTCTTCTTGTTGTTTAACTTCCACGACAGCGCCTGCGTCGTGGACACCACGGGGATGTCTAACTTCTGGGCCATTCGCTTAAGGCCACGGGTGATGTTTGTCAGCGCTTGCGGGGAACCCTTGGGCTCACCTTCCTCATCGTCCATCAAATACACGCCGTCAACGACGAGAAGATCGGGTTGGTATTCCTTGGCCTTGCCCATGAGTGCTGAGATAGTTGTGAGCGACGAAGTGTCCTCACTGAAGATGAAGGGTTGCATGTTCTTCCGGGCCCGAAGCGCCTTGGCGATGCGGTCCATCTCGTTCTTGTTCAAGTCACCCCGGAGAATCTTGTTGTACGGGGTCTTAGAGATGATGGCGTCGTAACGTGCCTCTTGCTCTTCAATGCTCATCTCAAACGAGACGAACATCGGGACCTTGCCATGGATGTGGCAGGAGTTAGCGATGATGAGAGCGAACAGAGACTTACCACGCTTGGGCTCACCCACAAACACGATGTACTGCTGAGGGCGCAATCCTGATGTGATGCGGTCAAGGCCGTAGAAGCCCGTGGGGATACCACGAAGGGCGTTGGGAGTGTTCCGCATCTCTTCGTAGCGGGCAACGCGGTTCTCCCAGTTTTGGATGATGTCAATGTCCCGCATTCGGGACACCTCAACCGAGGCGGTCTGCACACCTGACGACAAGTGCTCAAGTGCGTCCTTAGTTTTGCCCTCGTTGATGAGAGGCATGACTTCCGAGATGACTTCAACGAGGCGATGCTGTGTGTGCGCCTGAAAGATTTCCTCAATCAGACGAGAAAAAGTCTCTGCCTCAGCGTCGTACAACTGAACATCGGCGTACTGCGTCTTGAACACCCGAGGCGTCGGTACGGCCCCGTGCTCACGGTAAAACTCGGACATCCATGACCACACCTCGGCCCATGTGCCAGTGAGGTGTTCAGGCTTGATGCCCGACTTGATGGGCGTAGCGATGTCCGAAGTCTGGATGACTTTGGAGACAAGCAGATGTTCCGGTGACGCCATGATTACCATGCCCTTTCAGAGCCGAGCACTGTAGCACGAATGCCAAGTACCGCCTGCTCTTCTTGCGTCGGGACATAGATAACACGAACGCTTCTGTTGTAGCGCAGATCATCGGCAAGCGCCTCAATGTCGGTGTATGACTCAACCGGCGTGGAGATACCTTTGCGAATCAGCCAGCGTTCAATTGCATCAATGGCATCGGGAGGCATGAACGTGTACACGATGGTGCCAATACCACGGCGGTTGACCGAGTCAGCCAGAGACTTCAGGGGCAACTCGCTTGGGGTCATGGCGTTGATGACGGTCTTCCAGTCACCCGTGCGCTGTGCGATGCGTGTGCGCCACGACTTCAAGCCCTCGTGCGGGTTGGCAAGCACGCCTTCAAAAATGACGCCTTGCTGTAGCGGTGCGAATTCAGCGAGATCGTTGCCTTCCATCACGCCACCCGAGTGATGACCATGTCTTCAAGAACCGAAGCCACGCGGTCACCGTACCGACGAATGAACTCGGTGGGAGAAAGGTGTGTGGTGACAATCGTGGTACGGCAGTCTTCGTTGCGACGGCGCAACAAACTCCCGATCTCGTGGTACGAGAACTCGGTAGCACGCTCCTGACCCACGGCGTCCAGCACCACGATGTCAAACACCCCTTTGAGGTACTTGACGATGTGGGGCATGGAGTACATCTCGGGCAACTCGTTGTCGTTGTCAAACTGGTCCTTGAGCATCTCAACGTAACGCTCGGCAGTGATGAACCGCCCTGACACTTTGTCGGCGCAGATGATCTTGTTGAGAAGGCCGACAGCGATGGGAGTCTTGCCTGAACCACTCGGCCCGTGGAGAAACAGACCGTTGCTCTTGCCGGTGAGGAAAGAGGCAATGCTGTTCGCTGTCGCGTTGGAAATTTGGTCGGTGTCGTATTCGGCGCTCGCCCATCGCGGTGGCAGGTGCGCCCATGTCAAGCGTTCTTCTACGGAGCGGTTCTGCCACCAACGCGCTGACTTCCATTCGGTGGGCGGTGCTCCTACGGTCACTGGGTTCTCCTGAGTTGCTGGTAGTGCGCTACGGCTTGGCGTAGCGAGGCGGTGGGTTTGCGGAGAGTACCACGCTCCGCAAGGTCCGTGGGGACATTCACGCCGTGGGCGGTCAAGTACTCCACCGCTGAGTCGTCTCCGGGCTCACTCAGCAAGGTGCTCGCGCACAACAGGAGCATGGAAAGGTGCTCTGTGCCATCGGGTTGCGCTGAGGCGTCGTAGGCGGGGATGACCACGATGTCAGCGAGGAGTTCGGGGTAGGTGTACGCCAAGTCCATGGCTCGGCGCCAAATGAGTTTCCGAATCCGGGAGTTGATCTCCTCATCCCATGGAAGCACATCGGTGTACTCAAACTCATCGGCAACCCATCCGAGAATCGGGCTGACGGCGACGATCTCCGTGGTGCTCGCCAAGAGAGACGCTTGGACGCTGTTGGTGCAGAAGTACTTCCACGGGGTGCTGGACTCCACG
>CAZLBA010000097.1:0-12012 GCA_964557555.1 uncultured Beijerinckia sp. | reverse complement strand
TGGCGCAAGAGTTTTACGTGGTGCAGGACACGGCGACCAAGCGCTGCACCATCGTGGACAAAAAGCCGACGGCTACGACGCAAGTGATCGTGAGCGAAGGCGGAACGGTCTTCAAAAGCCGCACCGAAGCTGATGCAGCGCTGAAGAAGATCAAGGTCTGCGAAGAACTTAAGAAGTAAGCGGCTTACGCGCCGGGCAGAAGCGCCTCACCCTTGTGAATCGCTTCTGCCGCAGGCGTGAAGCGCTCACCGTCGTGGACGATGAAAGGGGGCAGCAGCGACATGGGTGCGCGGCTGCCCTTGATGCCGCGTAAAATCACGCGATGCGCGGGCTGCTGGTCACGCGGCTGCAAGGGCAGAATTTCCAGCGCGCCGAATCGCCCCTCCAAAGCATCGAGACATTTCTTAAGGGCATCCGCGCGATGGATCAGCGCGAATCGTCCACCGGGTCGCAGCAAGGCGGCCATGGCGCGCACCCATGTCTCAAGTCCGCTTGCATCCTCATAAGCATGAGCAGCGGCGCGACGATGATCGGGCGACACTTGGGCTTGCTTCGGATCATGCCAGGGCGGATTGGTCACCAGCGCATCCGCCATACCATCGCGCAAGCCGGCCGCGCGGCGTGCAGAGGCTTTTGTGAGATCACATTGAATAAGCTGCACACGCTCGCAGAGGGCGTTGAGCGCGATATTGTGGCGCGCGAGATCGGCCACGGCAGGGTCACGCTCGATCAGCGTGGTGGTGAGGCCGGTTTGGCGTTGGGCCAGTGCAAGACCAACACAGCCCACCCCCGCGCCAGCATCCACCAGATGTCCCTCAGCAGGATCAAGCGCCGCGCTGAGCAGAACCGTGTCTGTCCCGACGCGATGGCCGCTGCGCAGCTGCATGAGGCGCAGGCGACCGGCAAAAAGGGCTGCTTCCTGTGGGGGATCGAGGGGCTCGCTCATAGCGGGCGGAGGCTGACAGAAGGGCCTGCCCTGAGCAAGCCCTGCATCGCTGACCGCCCCTTGCTCCAAACCCGCCACCCTCGTAAGTTGCGGCGCTATCGCAAAGATAAGGATTTGGCTCGTGGGCGTTGTCGTTCCTCTTGAAGACAAGGGCAAGGAGCCCGGACTGGCCGCGCTTTCTGGCCTCGCGGCGGCAGACCTCGCCCGTGTCAATCAGCAGATCCTGTCGCGCACGGGTTCAGACGTCACCATGATTCCAGAGGTGGCGAACCATCTCATCTCCTCCGGCGGCAAGCGTCTGCGCCCATTGCTGACGCTGGCGACGGCGGGTCTGTGCGGCTATCAGGGCGACGGGCATATCAAGCTCGCCGCCGCCGTTGAATTCATGCACACCGCCACCCTTCTGCATGATGATGTGGTGGATCAGAGCGATATGCGTCGCGGCAAACAGGCGGCACGCAAATTGTGGGGCAACGAGGCGAGCGTGCTGGTGGGCGACTTCCTGCTCGGTCAGGCCTTCAAGATGATGGTGGAAGTGGGGTCCCTACCCTGTCTGGATGTGCTCTCCACCGCCGCCACCGTGATTGCGGAAGGCGAGGTGATGCAGCTCGCCCGCGCCAAAAACACCGAGACAACCGAAGACGAATATCTCGAAGTCATCCGCGCCAAGACGGCCGCCTTGTTTGCCGCTGCTTGTGAGGTTGGCCCGATTGTCGCTGGCCGCCCGAAAGCGGAATGGGCTGCCTGCCGCAGCTATGGCAACAATCTCGGCATCGCGTTTCAGCTGATTGATGATGCGCTCGATTATGGCGGGACTGCTGCGAAGCTCGGCAAGAATGTGGGCGATGATTTCCGCGAAGGCAAAATCACCCTGCCCGTCGTTCTCTCTTTCCGGCGCGGCAGCGAGGATGAACGCAATTTCTGGCGCCGCACGCTGGAGCGCAGTGATATTCAGGAGAGCGATCTGGAAATTGCACTTGCGACCATGCGCAAACATCGCGCTTTGGAAGACACGATCGAACGTGCCCGCCATTACGGTGCCATGGCACGCGATGCGCTCGAACTCTTCCCCTCCTCAGCGTGGAAAAAGGCGCTGCTGGAAGCAGTGGACTTTTGCGTGGCAAGAGCACATTGAGTTTTTACTTCTGCCAGTGAGACAAGGCGCCTGCGGATGCGGGAGCGAATTTCAAGAAGAGGCACCATGGCGGTGCCTCTTTCTGCTTCTCCCGAATGGGAGGTGCCGCGCAGCGGCCTCGTGTCTTGCCCCCTTCCCCACTCATGACTACCCTTCGCGCAACAACAGGAGGAGATGACGTGAGCCAGGGCCGCATTGACGTACATAGCCATTCCATGACCCCAGCCTATCGGGCTGCCATTCAGGCGATTGGCGGCATTATTCGCACACCTGACTGGTCGCCGGAGTTGGCGCTGCACCATATGGATCGGCATGGCACGGCAACAGCTGTGCTGTCACTCTCCACGCCGGGGGTGCATTTGGGCGATGATGCCAAAGCGGGAGATCTCGCACGCCGCGTCAACGAAGAACATGCAAGCTATATCGCGAAAAATCCGCGCCGCTTTGGCGCCTTTGCAACATTGCCACTTCCTGATGTCGAGGGTGCCTGTCGCGAGGCCGAACATGCGCTCGACCACATGAAGCTTGATGGTGTTGGTTTGCTTGCGAGCTATGGGGGCAAATATCTCGGCCATCCTGATTTTGATCCGCTGCTTGATGTGCTGAACAAGCGCAAGGCTGTCGTGCTGATTCATCCCAACAATCACCCAACGACGGAGACGGTGAAGCAAGGCATCAGCGGCGGCATCGGCAATTTCATGATCGAATTTCTGTTTGATACGACGCGCGCAGCCGTGAATTTGATGTTCACCGATGCGCTGTATCGCTTCCCCCATATTCGCTGGATCTTGAGCCATTCGGGCGGCACGACGCCTTTCGTGGCTTGGCGCATTGGCGAGATTTGCGAGCGGCAGATGAATGGGCCGCCATGGGACAAGCAATATCCCTCCGCTTTCATGACGCGGCATGAGTTCAAGGTGACGCGGCGACAGGTGCTCGATTGTTTCGGCAGCTTCTATTACGAAACTGCCTTGTCCTCAGGCCGCGAGCCACTTGCCACCACGCGCGAGATTGCGAGACCCAGCCATATTCTGTTTGGCTCGGACTGGCCCTATTGCCCGGATGACATGACACAGGACATGATTGCCGCACGCGCTGAAAGCGGTCTGTTCGATGCCGCGCAGCAAGCTGCCATTGATCGCGGCAATGCAGAGGCCCTGTTTCCAAGGCTGCGGTAAGCGCCTCGCGCCGATGGCCTCATGACCAACAAAAAAGCCCCGCAGCTTGCGGGGCTTTTCTCATTTCATGCTGAGCGCCAATCAGTTCATCAGGCGCTTCACATCCGCGATGCCCTTCGACACGAAGCCTGCACCAGCGCCGCTGCTCACTTGCGAGCGGATGACGGTTTCAGCAGCCTTCACGGCGGCGTCTGCAGCAGCAGCGCGCACATCGGCAGCGGCTTGTGCTTCGGCCATGGCGATCTTCGCTTCAGCCTGCTTGCGACGGCGCTCGACGAAATCAGCCATGCGCTCGGCGGTCTCTTTCGCGACAGCTTCAGCTTCCGCGCGGGCCTGATTGACGATGGCCTGTGCTTCGGCTTCAGCCTCGGCAGCCTTCTTCTTGTAGGAGGCGAGAACAGCCTCGGCCTCTTCACGCAGGCGCTTGGCCTCCGCAAGTTCGCGCTCGATGCCGCTGATGCGGCCATCAAGGGCGGCAGTGATGGTCTTGTGCACGCCCAGATAGCCGAGCAGCACGAGGAAGAGAACGAAGCCAAGGGCTACGAAATGGCCGGGATCAATCATGAGTCTCTCGCTCCTCAGGCCTTGGCAGCGGCAACGGCCTTGGCCACCGCAGCAGCGTCGGGCGCTTGGCCGGTGATGTGCTGAACGATGGCCGCTGCGGTTTCAGTCGCAATGGCATCGACATTGGCCATGGCGCGGCTCTTCATGTCTGAGATCTGCGCTTCGGCGGCATTCAGCTTTGCATTGAGGTCAGCTTCAAGCGCCTTGCGCTTGGCATCGCTTTCGGCGGTGAGCTTGGCCGCATTTTCCTGCGCCATAGCCTGTGCCTTCGCCTTGGCATCTGCAAGGGTCTTCTCATAGGCCTTGCCGGCTTCTTCAGCCTGGCGCTGCATGGCATTGGCCTTGTCGAGATCGCCCGAAATCGTGGACTGGCGGTTCTCCAGAATGCTCTCGACGCGTGGCAGGGCCACACGCGACATCAGGAAATACAGGCCGCCAAAGGTGATCGCGAGCCATACGAGCTGCGCGCCAAAATGGCCTGTGTCGAAAGGCGGGAAGACGTCATTCGCCATGGTTGAGAGTCCGTCAGACAACCGCAAAGGGAAAGGCCCGCGCAGCAGATGCGCGCGGGCCGCGTGAGATTACTTCACGAAGAGCAGGATCAGCGCGACGAGGAACGCGAAGATGCCGAGACCTTCCGCGAGCGCAGCGCCGATGAATGCGCGACCGAACTGGCCATCAGCGGCCGAGGGGTTGCGCAGGGCGCCCGAGAGGAAGTTGCCGAAAATCGCGCCGACGCCGACGGCGGCGATGCCCATGCCGATAGCTGCGAGACCAGCACCGATCCATTTGGCTGCAACAGGATCCATTTTACACTCCTTCAGTTTTGCTTGGACCAGCAATTTGTTGTTGGGTTGAGATTATTAGTGGCCCGGGTGGATTGCGTCGTTGAGATAGACGCAGGTGAGAATGGCGAAGACATAAGCCTGAAGAACCGCAACTAGCAGCTCAAAGGCCGTCAGAAGAACGATGGCTGCCAGCGGCAGTGGCGATATTGCAAGAGCAACACCACCGGTCGCCAGCATCATGGACACGAAGCCGCCGAAGACCTTCAGCGTGATGTGGCCCGCGAGCATGTTGGCGAAGAGACGCACCGACAGCGAGATCGGACGCGACAGGAAGGAGATGATCTCGATCATCACGATGAAGGGCAGCAGCAGGGCCGGCACACCCGACGGGACGAAGAGATGCAGGAAGTGCAGGCCATGACGGGCGAGACCGTAGATCAGCACGGTGCCGATGACGATGGCTGCAAAAGCGAAGGTCACGACGATCTGGCTGGTGACGGTGAAGGTGTAGGGAATCAGCCCGATCATGTTCGAGAACACGACGAACATGAAGAGAGAGAAGACAAGCGGGAAGAACTTCATGCCTTCATTGCCCATCGAGCCGCGCACCGTCTGGGCGACAAACTCATAGGCCATTTCGGCAGCGGCTTGCATGCGGCCGGGAACCACGGCGCGACGTGACGTGCCCAACACCATCAGGGCGGTGACAGCCAAAGTCACGATCACCATGAAGAGCGAGGCATTGGTGAAGGACACCGGCCCCATCTCATTGGAGAAGAGCGGGTGGACTTCAAACTGGTGGATCGGGTCGATTGCGTTGGAAGCCGCCACAGTCAGATCCTCTTCAGCGTCACGCACCACAAGGCGCGCCAAAAATTGTGCCGCGGAAAGTCGCAGCGCCCTGTCACATCGGTCAGCGCGAGGTCGACCTCATCGCAATCCGATAGACGTTCCAGAAGCCCGCAATCGTGCCCATGAACAGGAACACGATGAGACCAAATGGCCCGGTGCCCATCCACTCGTCGAGCTGCCAGCCAATAAGGCCGCCAACTGCAACGCCGGACACAAATTCAGCCAGAACGCGAAAGCCAAGGCTCATCGCTTGTCCCGTCCGAACCACGTCGGAGCCAATCTTGTCCTGCGAGCCTTCCGACTCGCTGCGCTTGCTGTGAAGCTCGCCGGAGAGCTTCTCCAGTCGTGCCTTCAGCTCCCGCTCCTCATTGCTCTTTTCTGGTTCCGCCATGGTGTTCTCCCGCATGGAGCGGCCGCCTTAAACCGCCAAGGCGGCCTCAAGACGTACAACCCGGACGATCCCGAAAGGCTACGAAGACCTGGGCCTGACCTGCGTCAGCCCCGGTTTTTGGGGACAAAATGGCCCTTGCGAGCCGCGCGGACCATAGGTGCGCGCCCCCTTTGTGTCAAGGACAGGCTTCGCTTGGCTAAGTAACTGTATGTACTCAGGAAATGCTGGCCTTCGCCTTTCTGTTGAGGGGGCTTTGCCGGTTTCGGCCATGCTTTCGCCTGCGGCATGGATTCGCAGGGCCTCAAATGACCCAGTCTGAGCCTTTGGCGGCAGCTTCGGCGGTCATGTCGAGTCGGATCTCCTGCGCCAACTCAGCCAGAGCGCGGCTATTGCGCTGCCTTGGATGGGGCTGCGGGATTTTTCGGATGCCGCGCAGCTCGCCCGGCTTGCCGCCGAGCGCCACCACACGATCAGCCAGATAGACGGCTTCATCAATGTCATGGGTGACGAAGAGGATCGTCTTGTGGGTTTCCGCCCTGATGCGGATCAGCTCATCCTGCAAGCCCTCACGCGTCGTCACGTCAAGGGCACTGAAGGGCTCATCCATCAGCAGAATGGCGGGATCAACCGCAAGGGCACGGGCGAGCGACACGCGCTGGCGCTGGCCACCCGACAATTGATGCGGCCAGCGATGAGCGAGATCGGCAAGGCCGACCAGTTGCAGGGCCTCCATGGCGCGCGCTTCGCGTTCGACGCGCGGCGTCTTCGTCTTTTCAAGACCGAACATCACATTGGACAAGACACGCCGCCACGGCAGCAACCGCGAGTCCTGAAAGACCAGTGCGACTTCGGTATGGGCCGCAGGATCTGGCTGCAATGTGACGCTGCCAGAAGTCGGCTTGGCAAGATGCATCAACACGCGCAGCAATGTTGATTTGCCGACGCCGGAGGAGCCCACAATCGCAACAAATTCACCGCGCTGAATTTCGAGCGAGAGACCTTGTAGCACTTGTGTGCGCTGACCATCCTGCTCGAAGGCCAGACCAAGATCTGCGATGGAGATGATCGGCTCGCTCATGCTTTCCACCGCAACAGGTAAGATTGAACAGCAACAAAGACTGTATCCATGAGCCCATAGAGCAATGCCATGGTCAGCATGTAGAGAACGACGAGGTCGGTCGCGAGCAAGCTTGACGCTTGCATCATGCGCGAGCCCAAACCGCTGACGCCGAAAATTTCAGCCGCCACAACAGCCATCCATGCCTGACCCAGCGCCGTGCGCAAGCCAACAAGAATGCCCGGCGTTGCTGCCGGCAATAACACTTTGACAAGCCGCTCATGGCCTGAGCGGAAACCAAAGGCATTGGCGAGTTCGATCAGCTCGCGATCAACCGCGCGGATCGCACCTTGTGCAGCAAAGAAGACGATCCAAAACACGCCGATGGAAATGATGAAAACAGCGGCCGCCTCATCAACGCCAAACCAGATGATGGCAAAGGGCGCCCAAGCGAGATTGGGAATGGGTCGCAGCAAACGCACAAGCCAAGCCAGCGTCCATTCCAGCTTGAGATACATGCCGGTCAGAACACCAAGGAGAACACCCAAACCTGATCCGAGGGCAAAGCCCTTGCCATAGTGACCAAGGCTCAGCCACAGCATTTCCTGCCATTTGCCGCTGCGATATTCCCGCAGAAAAGCACCCGGCAAATCGCTGGGCGCAGGCACCAGCGATTGCGAGACGACGCTCAGTCGCGTGAAACCTTCCCACAGGAGCAGAAAGGCCAGAAGCCCAAGGGCAGAATAGAAATAAGACCTCTGGCGCACGTTGCTCCTTTTGGGTTGGGGCTAGCGCCCCAACGCCTTCTTCACCGTTTCCACCGATGCCGGTGGCGTTGCATAGGCATCCGCAACAACTTTCAGCAGTCGCGCGGGCGAAACATAATGGGTGTTCACATCTGCGGAGCGCGCATCAGCGGCGAAGCCCGGATCTTTCAGCGTCATCTCAAAGGCACGGCGCATGGCTGCAAGCCGGTCTTCCGGCACGCCGGGGCCCATCACGAAAGGACGGCCCATCAAGGTGCGTTGCAGAAAGAGCTGAAGCGCAAGTTTCTGCGCATCCGTCTTGGCGAGTTCTTGAATCATTGGCACGTCTGGGATGCGCGCATCGCGTTCAAGTGCTGCCTGAAACAGGATCTTGGCGCGCTTCTCGCGGAAGATAGTGCTGCGGGCAATCGTGTCATAGCTCACGCAAATGCCCTGCACCTCATTGCGTTCGACGGCGAGCAGAATATCGCGCGAACCGGGATAGCCCTGCACGATCTTCATCTTCACACCGAGCAGCTTTGACAGGATGTCAGGATAGCTCTGACTATCTGCGCCCGAACCGGTCGCGCCCAAAATCAGTTCCTTGGTCAGCAGATCTTCCATCGACTGCACCGGTGCATCATTACGCACCATGCAAACCGGCGTATCGACATCCGGGCTGCCGATGTAGTTCAACTTCTGTGGATCAAAGCGCGTGCCTGTTCCGCCCAGCAAGGGCTCAAATGGCACGCCACGATTGATCAGTCCGATCACCGTGCCATCCTTCGGCTGCGTATTGTAGATCTGATTGGTGACAAGCAGGCTGCCCGCACCCGGCATGTTGCTGGCAATCACTGTCGGCTCGCCGGGAATGTAGCGTCCGAGATAGCGCGAGATCAGGCGTGCCCAGATGTCATCTGTCCCGCCTGCGCCATAGCCAATCAAAATGGTGACGTTCTTGCCGCGGTAGAATTCTTCCACACTCTGCGCTTTAGCTGCAGTGGTCAGTCCCAGCACGGCGAGGCTCATGGCAGCGGCCACACCCATCAGTTTTTTCGAGATCATCTTGTTCCCTCCGGAAGATTGCCGGGCTTGAACACTGATGTGAGCCGGGTGTCAAACTTGAAAGGCAGTCGGCAGTCGTCGGGAACGCGACCGCGCCTCTTGATGATCAGAAGCGGGCCGCCCTCTCGACCGATCCGACTGCCTACTGCCGATTGCCGATTGCCTTCTCATAAAAAGAGACATCGAACAGGCCATCCAGCGGCACATCCTTTTCCAGCGTACCAATCGACACCTGATAGGACTGCATCTTTGCAGTGGCTTGCATGATCACGCGGGGATCTGCAGTGAATTTGGATGCAGGCGAGACCAAAGCCTTTTCGATGATCGCTGTTTCGATAATCCCCTTGCCGATGGCGGCTTCGACATAGGGAGCCACGCGCTTGGGATCTGACTTGATAAGCTGGTCAGCCTTCACCAGCGCCTCGACGAGTTTCTGCACGCCCTCGCGATTTTTCGTCAGGAAAGCACCAGAGACGGCAACCACCGTACCGGGCTGATTGGGGAACATTTCCCCACCCAGAGCAACGATCTTGATGGCGGGATTGCGCGCCTGCACGATCGTGTCGGTGGGCTCGCGAATGGTTGCACCATCCACCGCGCCAGCAAGCAAAGCCTGTTGGGTCGCATCAATGCCCATCGGCACAAGGTCGTAATCGGCCTTGTCCGCCTTGATCACTTCATTCAGCCAATGCACCGCCGTCGTATGTGGCACAGAGCCCGGCGGTTGTGTGGCAAGCCGCGCAGCCTTGCCGGTTGCGGCTTTGAAATCCTTTAGCGCTTGCGCGCTTGTCACGCCTGGCTTGAAGAAAGGCGCGAGCTTGGGGCCTGCCGCAACCGTCATTTCCTCAATCGCCGTCGCGGTGATGACACGGATGTCGATACCCTTGGACCGGGCAACGCCGAGAGGCGCGACGCCTGCGACATAGACATCGAGCGTCCCGGAGGCGAGCGCCTGAATCATCGCAGGGCCGGACTCGAAGGTCGTGAATTTGAGGTCAAAGCCCGCCTGTTTGGCGAGGCCCTCTTTATCGACAACGAAGATCGGGGCGACGCCAAGGACCGGGATGACGCCCACCCGCACCTGCGTTTGGGCAGCAGCGGGCAGGGCGAAAAGGGTGGCGGCGACCAAAGCAGTGGCACGCAGAAAACGCAGGGGCATCGGGGGCTCCATCACATTGATGGAAGGCAATCTAGGAGCTTGGCCAAAAAATAGCAATTTAATTTGTAAAATAATTTTATATACGTTTCGATTTTGTATAAATAGAAAAGCAACTGCCGACAGCAGGTGACCGACAGAGGCTTCGCGTTTTCAAAAAGGCGCTCCCGCTTCTCCCATTGGGAGAAGCTGTCAGCGGAGCTGACTGATGCGGGCTTACGGTCTCATTCGTGGAAGGCGCGTGCGACTGAGCTATCAAGCTCTCAAAGAGGGGCCCTCTTCCCATTTGAAGAAGGGACCTACAAGTCAGGCAGGATTTCCTGCGCGAATTGTTCCAGCCCTGCACTCATCGGCCAGAAATGGAGCATGAGAAGGCCGATGCCCATCGCCTCATAGCGCTTCACTTTTTCGACAATGGATTTGCGCGTGCCGATCAAATTCGCACCAAGACCAGAATTGCCGACCTGCAAGCGAGACACGGCATCCAAATGCTCCTGTGCCTTGCGCTGCGCGTCTTCTTCAGTGTCACCCAAGATCACAATCGCATTGATGCCATAGGTCATGTTGCGGCCGAATGACTGCACCCGCTGCTCCATCACGCCGATTTCTTTTTCGATCAGCTTGAGGCTTTGCTCGTAATGGCGATAATCCTTGTCATAATTGACAAACCATGTGTCGCATTCTTTCGCAACGACATTCATACCCTCATCAGAGCGGCTGGCGGCAAAGATTGGCGGATGAGGTGCACGCACTGAGCGTGTAGGCATACGGCCATTTTCAATCGTATAAAATTCGCCCTTGAAGGTGAAAGGATCCTGCGTCCAAAGCCCCTTCATGATCGTGATGAATTCCTGCATCTGGCGATAGCGGCCCTCTTCGCCCTCAATCCAGTGGCCATACATGTTATGTTCAGTCGGACGCGTACCGTTGACAATATTCACGCAAAAACGACCGCCTGAAATGCGATCTATGGTTGCGGCCATTTTCGCAGCGATGCGCGGATCGACAATGCCGGGATGCACAGCTGCCATGATCTGCATCTTGCGCAGGACTGGTGCCAGGGCTGCAGCAAAGATCCAGGAGTCAAGATCAGGCCCGAACCAGCGTTGCGCGATGAGGGTGATGTCAAACCCCAACTCTTCGGCGCGCGTGAGCAGCTGCACTGCATAGTCGAAATTTTGGTCTGGTCCCCCACCATATCGGGATAGCGCATCAAGCGCGGCCTGATTGGTTGGATCTGGCCGGATAGACTGGGGCGCAGGAGTCCAGATCCCAAGTCTCATCATCCGTCGTCCCTCCCCTTTTCGTTGCAGCGAGGTTACGCCCGAATGTGCGATGGAGCAATCCGCGGATCATGAGGAGGCGCGAAAAGAAGAGGCGCCACTTATGGCGCCTCTTGCAAAATGGGGCTCTGACCGGTGAGCCTTTGGCGCTACTCTGCTGCTTGCGCCTGCGCTTGCACAGCCGCCGGTGGCGTCCAGCGCAAGATAGGCTGACGCGCCGCGCGGGTCTCGTCCAGCCTGTTACGCGGCGCATGATAGGGCGCGCCGGTGAAACGCTCTACCTCACCGCGCTTGGCTGCGTGCGCGAGATCGCGCAACGTCGCAATGAAGAGATCGAGAGACGCACGCGATTCTGATTCCGTTGGCTCGATCAGCATGGCGCCATGCACGACGAGGGGGAAATACATCGTCATCGGATGATAGCCCTCATCAATCATCGCCTTGGCGAAATCGAGTGTCGTCACGCCGCTGCCCTTCAGCCATTCGTCATCAAACAGGGCTTCATGCATACAGGGCTTGTTGCCAAAAGGTTGAGACATGACATCAGCCAAGCCCACGCGCACATAGTTGGCATTCAACACAGCATCTTCAGATGCAAGCCGCAGCCCCTCAGCCCCATGCGAGAGCATGTAAGACAAAGCGCGCACGAACATTCCCATCTGGCCATGAAAGACACACATGCGCCCAAAAGCCTGCCCCTCATCATGTTCAACCAGCTCAAGCCCCTGTTGACCTGCGCGCACGAAAGGAACCGGCGCAAAGGCCGCGAGACGATCTGACAAGACGACCGGACCAGCACCGGGACCACCACCGCCATGTGGCGTAGAGAAAGTCTTGTGCAGATTGATATG